>NZ_SCHP01000006.1 GCF_013607485.1 Bombilactobacillus bombi | reverse complement strand
TCCTCGGCATTATAATGAATATGCACCCATAGCGCAATTGGATAGAGTGTCTGACTACGAATCAGAAGGTTGTAGGTTCGACTCCTACTGGGTGCATTAGTCAATTGGATATTTGCGTTTTAACTGGTGTTTTTCCTTTTTATGATTATGTAAAACATATATATGATTTTAAAAAGTGATAGATGTACTTATCCGAGTTGATTTTTATGTAATTTTTCGCACCCATAGCGCAATTGGATAGAGTGTCTGACTACGAATCAGAAGGTTGTAGGTTCGACTCCTACTGGGTGCATTAGTTAATTAAATATTTTTTGTGCGGAAGTAGTTCAGTGGTAGAACATCACCTTGCCATGGTGGGGGTCGCGGGTTCGAATCCCGTCTTCCGCTTTTTTTATTTCGGGAAATAGCTCAGCTTGGTAGAGCGCTGCGTTCGGGACGCAGAGGTCGCAAGTTCGAATCTTGTTTTCCCGATTTTTATTTGCTTATATTAAGCATAAAAACCATGGTTATTTTCTATATAGCAGATTACAAGTTTAATCCGAACAAGATCTAAAAGCTTCAATGGCAGTATGATAATTGTACAGTTTTAAAGGTCGATTATTAATCAGCTCAATTGCTGCCAACACTTGATCGGCAGTTACTTGTTTAAAGTCAGTTTTCTTAGGAAAGAATCAGCGCAGATTGTGGTTAAAGTGCTCATTGCTGCCCATTTCCCAAGGCAATTTTCCCAAGGCAATAAGGATTATAGATTACGCCATAGCGCTGTTATAAGCTTTGATACTAGGCAAATTCTTTATTTTATCATGATCCACCGTAATGCTTTTCACTGTGCTGCTAAAACGCTGTATAAAGCTCGCAAAGGCCTGATTTAAAGAGAACCGTCCGATTTTGAGCTTTCAGAGCCCAAAATAAGCGCCTGCTTCGTTCGATAAATGTCACTAAACAACTCTTGCTTTGCCCATGACTGGATAAAACCGTCAATTGCTTAAGTGGTTCATTTAAAATCGTTTTACGACCACAATGCCTTCTTTTTTTGATCGGCATCATGTTGAGCTCTAAGAGAGGATCATAAGGTTGAATCCGTTGTAATTCCGTACAGATAGTGGGCTTAGTTACGCCGACTGCAGTAGCGATTTGTTGTTGCGTTTTGCCTTGTTGGTGTAAAAGGGCTGTTGCTCTGCGGTCAAACTGCGGTAAAGCAGTAGTGCTCAAACTAATTCCTGCTTTCATGGTTGTGTCGTAACTACCAAGGTAAAGAAATTACTTTGGGTTTTTTAGATTAAGGCTGTTCGAGTTAATTATAGAATCTGCGATATGATATATAGTAAGAAATTCTTACGCAATAAAGAATGTAGTTTTTATTTTATAATATCTCTTAATAGGGGTTTTAATACTGTTTTCATAGTTAAAATGACTTAACACGTTTTTTGTTGTAATTGGTTTTATTAAATATTTTATTTAGGATCCGAAATAAATTTTTATTTGCTGTTTGTTTCAGCGTTATATTTACGTTATAATTAAGGAAAAAGAACATGGAGGGACTAATTTTGAATGTGGTGAAGCAGCATAAAAGAAAGCGCTTTAAAATGCCATCTGCGTTTACGATTTTGTTTTTTATTATTGGTTTCGTAGCAATTTTAACTTGGATTATCCCAGCAGGGCAATATTCAACTGATAAAGCTGGCAATATCATTGCGCATACGTATAAGATGGTTCAGGCTAATCCTCAAGGCATTTGGGATGTTTTTATGGCTCCAATTTATGGAATGGTTGGTAATGATCATACTGATGGTGCTATCCAGATTTCTTTATTTATTCTTGTAATTGGTGGGTTCTTAGGTGTTGTTAATAAAACAAAAGCTTTAGATGATGGTATTGGAGCTGTTGTTCACAGATATAAAGGCAAAGAGAAGATGCTCATTCCAATTTTAATGATTTTATTTGCTTTAGGTGGATCTACGTATGGTATGGCCGAAGAAACAATTGCTTTCTACCCTTTATTAATTCCCGTTATGATGGGTGTAGGGTTTGATTCTTTGGTAGCGGTTTCTATTGTGCTAGTTGGGACACAAGTTGGATGTTTAGCTTCAACAGTTA
Source organism: Bombilactobacillus bombi (assembly GCF_013607485.1). Classification (GTDB taxonomy): domain Bacteria; phylum Bacillota; class Bacilli; order Lactobacillales; family Lactobacillaceae; genus Bombilactobacillus; species Bombilactobacillus bombi_A. The sequence continues at coordinate 69,313 of NZ_SCHP01000006.1, read as the reverse complement.
ATCCTTTTGCGACGGGTGTTGCTTCACAAGCGTTGCATATTTCAATGGGTAAAGGATTAATTTCTCGAGTGGTATTTTTAGTTATTGTAGTAGCTTTGAGTATATGGTATGTTTACCACTACGCCTCAACAATTGAAAAGAATCCCAATAAATCTTTAGTTTACAATCAAAGAAAAGAAGATGAAGAGCGTTTTACAATACCAAAAAGTGATATGCAAGTTAGTATGACCAAACAACAAAAAATTGTACTCTGGATATTTGCTTTAACTTTTGTTTTGATGATTATAAGTTTAGTTCCTTGGAATTCTATCAATAAGAATTGGACTTTCTTTGATTCCTTTAATAAATGGCTGAGTAATTTACCAATTATTGGGCATTTGGTAGGTAGTAAATTAGTGCCCTTAGGAAGTTGGTATTTCAATGAAATAACAGCACTATTCTTCTTTATGTCTGTTTTAGTTATGTTTTCTTTTAAAATGTCCGAAAACGAATATATTGATGCCTTTATAGCAGGTATGGCTGATTTTTTGAGCGTTGCAATTATTGTAGCTGTAGCTAGAGGCATTCAAGTAGTAATGAACGATGGTCTAATTACTGCCACTGTGTTACATTGGGGTGAATTAGGACTCAAAGGGCTTTCACAAAGTGTATTCATCATTATTACATATATATTTTATATTCCGATGGCCTTTTTAATTCCTTCTACTTCAGGTCTTGCAGCAGCAACAATGAGCATAATCGGCCCAATGGGTAAGTTTGCTGGAGTTGATGGTAGTGCCGTTATCACTGCTTATCAAGCGGCCTCAGGCTGGATTAATTTAATTACTCCAACTTCTGGTGTTGTAATGGGTGCTTTGGCAATTGCTCATATTAATATTAGTGTTTGGTGGAAGTGGATTGCTAAATTGATGCTATATCTTTTTATTGTTAGTTGCATCTTTTTAGGAATCCTGGCAATTATTTGATTATTAAGGAGAATCTATCTATATGAGAAATTTTATAACTGATCAACATGAACAGGAAGCGGTTGAATCTTTAAAACGATTAGTGGCTAAGCCTTCATATTTAACAGAGAAAGAAGAAGGCGCTCCTTTTGGAACTGGACCTCGAGCAGCATTAGATGAAATGATGAAAATTTGTGCAGAATTAGGATTTGAAACTTATACTGATCCTGATGGTTATTATGGATATGCTCAAGTAGGTGAAGGAAAAAGCATATTTGGCATACTTGGGCATATGGATGTTGTTCCAGCTGGTGATCCTAAGGATTGGGATAGCGATCCATTTAAGGCAGTCGTAAAAAATGGGGTAATTTATGGACGTGGTGTTCAAGATGATAAGGGCCCATCAATAGCCGCATTATATGCAGTAAAGGCTTTAATGGATGCTGGGATTAAGTTTAAAGAGAGAATACGTTTTATTTTTGGGACTGATGAAGAAACACTTTGGCGCTGCATTGCACAATATAACAAAAAGGAAGAGCCTATAACACATGGTATTTCTCCTGATTCAGAATTCCCCGTAACTTATGCTGAAAAAGGATTGCAGCAATCTTATTTAATCGGTCCAGGCTCTAAAGAAGTGCAGCTTTCAATGAAAAATCCATTTAATGCTGTACCGGCTCAGGCTGCTTATAGTGGTCCTAAGTTAGATAAGGTAAAACAAGCTTTAGATGAGTTAGATTTTGATTATAAGGATAATGGTGATGAAATTATCGTTCTTGGCAAATCTGTGCATGCTATGTTAGCACCCCAGGGGGTAAATGCTGTTTTAAGGTTAGCTATGGCCTTAGACAAAGTGTTTAGCTTTGCTCCCTTAGATTTTATTGGTAAATGTTTCAAGGAAGATGCAACTGGAAAGAATTTATTAGGCGATGTAGAAGATGAAGCATCAGGACATTTAACAATCAATTTGTCTAATATTGAGATTAATGAAGAGCAAACACGGATGCAAATCGATATGCGTATTCCCGTAACTGTGGATCATGACCAATTAATTGCGCAACTTGAAAAAGAAGTGGCAAAGTATGATTTAAAATATGAAAATTTTGATTATTTAGAGCCCTTATATGTTCCTAAAGATAGTGAATTAGTACAAACTTTAATGTCTGTATATCATGCCGTTACTGGAGATAATACGCAACCACAAATATCTGGCGGTGCAACGTTTGCACGAACAATGACTCAATGTGTAGCCTTTGGTGGAATGTTACCAGGCGTACCAGATTATATGCATCAAGTTAACGAACAATGGGAGTTAGATAAGATGTTTACAGCTATGAAAATTTATGCTGAAGCAATTTATCAAATTGTGGGTCAAAATTAAACAACTATCAATCACAATAATTAGTCATTTAGATTAGAATTGTTTTCGTGCTTTTAAGCGTTGATATAAATATATATCAATGCTTTTTTATTTAGATAACTTTTTGATGATAAATTAAAAGAAACTTTTTCATTAAATGTTTTTGACAGTTAAAACTAACTAAATGTAGGATAATAGCTTTTACCTACGTCTTACGTGTTTTTGGTCATATCACTCTCATTATGCCAATACTGTTAAATTCAGTTTTTTAAGTGGATGTTTTTACTAATTGGGTTGATGTGAATAAAAAAATTTAGTTATAAATATTTGTAAAAAAATTGGGCTTTATAACAAGAAAATTTAGATTGAATTTTAATTATGCTAATTCATTGGATGTTGGATTAATCTAAACATCTCTTAAGTTAGATTAGAAAAATTATATTGATATAATTAAAAACTAAACAGTACTAAGAACATTCTAAAGTATTATAATTATTTCATACAAAAGAACTATAAAATTATTAGTTTTGCCTGTTTTACGGACAAGCTTCTAATTTATCACATTTATTACAATTGTGGTATACTTGCAAAACAGTATGAGAATAGGGGGCTGTTGTTGATGAAAGAGATATTTACTGCAAGTGCCAAAGAGTCACTGCGTTTGGCCCAGCAGGCAGCTAAGAAATTTCACCACCATGCAGTGGGTAGTGAACATATATTATATGGTTTAGTTAAAGAAGGTTCAGGTGTAGCTGCTAAGACGATTACTGATATGGCAGTCTCAGCAGAAGATATTCACGATGAAATTGAGGCTATAACTGGTTATGGCATTGATGATCTCCAAGCACAAAATATGATGTATCTGCCTTATTCACCACGGGCAGGGCAAATTTTAGAAGAGGCTAGTCAACAAGCCAAAATGTTAGAGGCTCCGCAAATTGGCACAAGTCATATTTTATTGGTTTTATTGCGTGATCAAACTATCTTGGCTTCTCGAATTTTAACTAATTTGGGTGTTAGTGTAGTCAAAACGCGCAAACTTCTATTACAAAAAATGGGTATTTCTTCTAAAAATAATAAAAAACGGTCTGCACAGATATCTGGAAATAATGCATCTACTAAGAGTAACACGCCTACTTTAGATTCGTTGGCGCGTGATTTGACAGAGTTTGCCCGGCAAAAACAATTAGATCCTGTGATTGGCCGGGATGAAGAAATTGAACGCACTATACAAATTCTCAGCCGCCGCACTAAGAATAATCCTGTATTGTTAGGAGAACCTGGTGTTGGCAAAACGGCAATTGTCGAAGGTTTAGCACAAAGAATTATTGCAAAAACCGTTCCTGAAGAAATGCTTGATAAAAGATTAATGCTTTTAGACATGGGTTCACTTGTCGCAGGAACTAAATATCGTGGTGAATTTGAAGACCGGCTCAAAAAAATTATTAATGAAATTTACCATGCTCAGAATGTTATTTTATTTGTCGACGAGTTGCATACAATGATTGGTGCTGGCGGCGCTGAAGGTGCTATTGATGCTTCCAATATTTTAAAGCCCGCTCTTTCACGGGGAGAATTACAGATGATTGGTGCCACTACCTTAGACGAATATCAAAAGTACATTGAAAAAGATGCAGCGTTTGCTCGGCGCTTTGCTAAGGTGCAAATTTCTGAGCCTAATAGTAGTGATACTTTGTCAATTTTAGAGGGCTTGCGGCCAGAGTATGAAGCTCACCATCAACTTAAAATAACTGATGAGGCTTTACAGGCTGCTGTTAAACTTTCTCAGCGCTATTTACCTAATCGCTTTTTACCTGATAAGGCAATTGATTTAGTAGATGAAGCCAGTGCTCGGGTTCATATCAAAGAACATCAGCAGCAGCCACTCAGTAAGTCAGAAAAACTTGAACAGGATTTAAATAAGAAGTCTGAGGCCAAAGAGCAAGCAATTCTTCAGCAGAATTTTGAACAAGCTGCTCAGTATCGACAAGAAGAAATGACGGCCCAACAAGCTTTAGTCCATCAAGAAGAGCTGGATCAAAAGCGGACACGGCGCCAGCCACGAGTACTTGCCAGTGACATTGCAGCTGTGGTGTCACAATGGACAGGTGTGCCAATCACTAAGATGACTACGCAGCAATCACGTCAGTTATTGAATTTGGAAAAAGAATTACACCGCCGTGTAGTTGGGCAAGAAGAAGCGATTAATGCAGTAGCCCGTGCCATTCGGCGTGCTCGCAGCGGCTTAAAAGATCCTCGACACCCAATTGGTTCATTTATGTTTATGGGACCTACGGGTGTGGGAAAAACGGAATTAGCGAAAGCATTGGCAGCCAGCATGTTTGGCAGCGAAAATGATATTATTCGAATTGATATGTCGGAATATATGGAAAAATTTAGTACTTCACGGTTAGTTGGGTCTGCACCAGGATATGTTGGTTATGAAGAAGGCGGCCAATTAACTGAGCAAGTGCGCAATCATCCTTATTCAGTCATCTTACTAGATGAAGTTGAAAAAGCTCATCGAGATGTTTTTAATTTGTTGTTGCAAGTCTTAGATGATGGATTTTTAACTGACTCCAAGGGCCGGCGGGTAGATTTTCGCAATACTATTATAATTATGACATCTAATTTAGGTGCTACTACCTTACGGGATGCACACACTGTAGGTTTCAGCGAACCGACAATGAACGATCAGTATGAAACTATGAAACAACAAATATTAGCTGAAACCAAGCAATTTTTCCGACCTGAGTTTTTAAACCGGATTGATGATATTTTAGTTTTCCATGAGTTGACCAAAAAAGATTTACACCAAATTATTAAAATCATGGCTCATGGTCTAATTGAACGTTTGCAGGAACAAAAAATCCAGTTGCGCCTGACACCGAAGGCACTTGATTATCTGGTCGAAAAAGGATATAGCCCTCAGTTAGGTGCTCGACCTTTGCGTCGAACTATCCAGGTGGAAGTGGAAGATCAGATTAGTGATTTATTATTGTCTAATCAATTACAAGCTGGTGATCGTTTGGCAGTGGGAGCTTCAAAGCAGCAATTGAAATTTAATATTCATCATCCTGAAACAGTTAAATCTTAATTGTTGACAGAAGGAGATAATTATTATATTATAAATCGTGACTAATTAGCGTGGCATGATGATGCGTATTCTTTATCGAAATATTGTCCGATAAGGAATCATAAAAAGGCAAAAATAGCATGGGCTATTTTTGGTTTTTTTTTGCTCAAAAAGTGTCATTTACTAATTTGTAACCAAATTGTAACATTGGGTGTTCAGATTTTATTGAAAGGGTGAACAGCTTGACGAAAGAAAAAATTCGTTTTCACAATGTCAATTACGGGAAACATCGGACACGGCGTAATTACGCTCGCATCAAAGAAGTTTTGCCATTACCAAACTTAATTGACATTCAAACTAATTCTTATAATTGGTTTTTGAACGAAGGCTTAAAGGAAATGTTTCAAGATATTATGCCGATAGATGATTTTGCTGGCACTTTATCTTTAGACTATGTTGACTATAAGCTTTTAGAGCCGAAATATACTGTCAGTGAAGCACGTAATCATGATGCCAATTATTCAGCACCATTACACGTTACTTTACGTTTGACTAATCATGAAACTGGTGAAATTAAGACTCAAGATGTCTTTTTTGGCGATTTTCCATTAATGACCGAACAAGGAACTTTTATTATTAATGGAGCCGAACGGGTCATTGTTTCACAATTAGTACGTTCTCCAGGCGTTTACTATACTGAAGAAGCTGACAAAAACGGTCGAATGATTTATGGAACTACTGTTATTCCTAACCGTGGTGCTTGGTTAGAATTTGATAACGATGCTAAAAACATCGTTTATGTGCGTATTGACCGGACTCGTAAATTGCCCATTACTGAGTTAGTGCGTGCTTTAGGATTTGGTTCAGATAATGAAATTTTGGATATCTTTGGTAATAATAGTGACTTTTTAAATTTAACTCTTGAAAAAGATGTCCATAAAGATCCTTCTGATTCACGTGTTGCTGAAGCCCTTAAAGATATTTATGAACGTTTACGTCCTGGTGAGCCTAAGACTGCCGAAAGTTCACGTTCTTTGCTTTATGCGCGTTTCTTTGATCCGAAGCGTTATGATACTGCGCCTGTAGGTCGGTATAAAGTTAATAAAAAATTAAATCTGAAAACTCGTTTACAAGGCTTAACTTTAGCTGAAACTTTGGCTGATCCAGATACTGGTGAAATCATCTTGAAAAAAGATACCAAATTAGATCGTGATGCAATGAATAAGTTATCACCATATCTGAAGAATCCTGATTTTAAAGCAGTTACTTTCCAACCTTCTGATGAAGGCATTTTAGGTGAACCCGTTAAGTTACAAATTATTAAAGTTTATTCACGCGAAGATGAAGATAAGGTTATCAATGTTATCGGTAATGATAATATTGACGAAAAAGTTAAGCATATAACTCCAGCTGATATTATTGCAGAAATTAATTATTTCTTTAACCTTCAAGAAGGTATTGGCAGTGTTGACGATATCGATCACTTGGGTAATCGTCGTATTCGTTCAGTGGGAGAATTATTACAAAATCAATTCCGTCTAGGATTATCGCGGATGGAAAGAGTTGTCCGTGAACGGATGTCTATTCAAGACACAGCCACTGTGACACCACAGCAATTAATTAATATCCGTCCTGTTGTAGCAGCGATTAAAGAATTCTTTGGTTCTTCGCAGTTATCTCAATTTATGGATCAAAATAATCCTTTAGGTGAGCTAACTCATAAGCGGCGTCTTTCAGCTTTGGGACCAGGAGGGTTAACCCGTGATCGTGCTGGTTATGCTGTCCGGGATGTTCACTATACTCATTATGGACGGATGTGCCCGATTGAAACTCCTGAAGGGCCTAACATCGGCTTAATTAACAATTTAGCAACTTATGGTGTCGTTAATAAGTATGGTTTTATTGAAACCCCTTATCGACGTGTTTCTTGGGATACTCATAAAGTTACTGATAAAATCGATTATTTAACCGCTGATGAAGAAGATAATTATGTTATTGCTCAGGCTAATACACCTTTAAATGAAGATGGTTCTTTTGCTGAAGAGCGAATTTTGGCTCGGCATCAAGATGATAATATTGAAACAACCGCTGACAAGATTGACTATATGGATGTTTCTCCAAAACAAGTTGTTTCCGTAGCGACAGCCTGCATTCCGTTCTTGGAAAATGATGACTCCAACCGGGCTTTGATGGGTGCTAACATGCAGCGTCAGGCTGTGCCTTTAATCAAGCCGCATTCACCTTTAGTAGGGACCAGCATGGAATATGTTGCCGCTCATGACTCCGGGACTGCACTATTAGCTCATGATCCTGGGATTGTGCAGTATGTAGATGCTAAAGTAATTAAAGTTCAGCGTGATGATGGCACTTTAGATACGTATAATTTAATGAAGTTTCGGCGTTCTAATGCGGGGAAATGCTATAACCAAAAACCAATAGTTGAAAAAGGCAATCATGTTGAAAAAGGTGAAATTATTGCTGACGGTCCTGCAATGCAAGAAGGAGAGCTTGCTTTAGGACAAAATCCATTAATTGCCTTTATGACTTGGAATATGTATAACTATGAAGATGCTATTGTTTTATCAGAACGTTTAGTACGTGATGATGTTTATACTTCAATTCATATTGAAGAATATGAATCAGAATCTCGAGATACTAAATTAGGACCTGAAGAAATCACACGGGAAATTCCTAATGTTGGTGAAGATGCCCTTAAAGATTTGGACGAAAGCGGAATTGTCCGGATTGGGGCTGAAGTTCGGGATGGCGATATCTTAGTTGGTAAAGTTACACCTAAAGGTGTAACTGAATTAAGTGCTGAAGAACGCTTATTGCATGCAATTTTTGGTGAGAAGGCTCGCGAAGTGCGGGATACTTCACTGCGAGTACCTCATGGCGGTGGCGGTATTGTTCAAGATGTCAAAATCTTTACTCGCGAAGCGGGAGATGAACTGAGTCCTGGCGTTAATACGATGGTTCGGGTCTATATTGCTCAAAAACGTAAAATTCAAGTCGGCGATAAAATGGCTGGACGCCATGGTAATAAAGGAACGGTTTCAATTGTGGTCCCTGAAGAAGATATGCCTTATATGCCTGATGGAACCCCAATTGATATCTTATTGAACCCAATGGGTGTTCCTTCGCGGATGAATATTGGTCAAGTTTTGGAATTGCATTTAGGAATGGCTGCACGTACTTTAGGAATTCATATTGCTTCACCAGTTTTTGATGGAGCTAGTGATGATGACTTGTGGGCAGCTGTTAAAGAAGCTAATATGGCTTCTGATGCTAAAACTGTTTTATATGACGGCCGCACTGGTGAACCATTCCATAATCGGGTTGCTGTCGGCGTTATGTATTATATGAAATTAGCTCACATGGTTGATGATAAGATTCATGCCCGTTCAATTGGACCTTACTCATTAGTTACCCAACAACCTCTTGGTGGTAAAGCACAATTTGGTGGCCAGCGTTTTGGTGAAATGGAAGTTTGGGCACTAGAAGCTTATGGTGCAGCTTATACCTTACAAGAAATTTTGACTTACAAATCAGATGATGTGACTGGCCGGGTTAACACCTACGAGGCAATCGTTAAGGGACAAACAATTCCTAAGCCAGGTGTACCTGAGTCCTTCAGAGTTTTGATTAAGGAGTTGGAATCTTTGGGTCTAGATATGAAAATTCTTGATCATGAACATCATGAGTTAGAATTGCGGGATATGGACGAAGATGCTACAGCTAATAGTGTAGATGCACTATCCCGACTTGCAGAGCAACAAGAGCAAAAGCGAGCTCAAGAACAAGCCGAAGTTGAAGAAAAGAAGAAACAAGAACAGCAACCTAACTTGGACACTTTAATGGACAAAATTAATAGTCTAAGTTCGGATAATAGTGATAACAGCGACAATTAAGAGGAGGTTGCCAATTGATAGACGTCAATAAGTTTGAAAGTATGCAGATTGGCCTGGCATCACCAGATAAGATTCGCAGCTGGTCTTATGGTGAAGTTAAAAAGCCAGAGACGATTAATTATCGGACTTTAAAGCCCGAGCGTGATGGACTGTTTGATGAGCGTATCTTTGGACCCACCAAAGATTGGGAATGTGCCTGCGGTAAATATAAACGTATTCGCTATAAAGGTATTGTTTGTGATCGTTGTGGTGTTGAAGTTACCAAGTCCAAGGTTCGTCGCGAACGCATGGGTCATATTGAATTAGCAGCTCCAGTAACCCATATTTGGTACTTTAAGGGAATTCCTAGTCGCATGGGCTTAGTCTTAGATATGAGTCCTCGTGCATTAGAAGAAATTATATATTTTGCAGCCTATGTGGTTATTAAAGCTGGCAATACTGATTTAGAAAACAAGCAGCTTTTAACAGAAACTGAATATCGTCAAAAACGCCAAGAATATGGCAATTCCTTCGTAGCTAAAATGGGTGCAGAAGGTATAAAAGAGCTTTTAGAAGCCGTTGATTTGGACAAAGAAGTAACTCAATTAAAAGAAGTATTGAAGTCAGCTACTGGACAAAAACGTACTCGGGCAATTAGACGTTTGGATATCTTAAATGCTTTCAAAAAATCTGGTAATCGTCCAGAATGGATGGTTATGGATTGTATCCCGGTTATTCCCCCTGATCTAAGACCAATGGTGCAATTAGAAGGTGGACGGTTTGCTACTTCAGATTTAAATGATTTATACCGTCGGGTTATTAATCGTAATAATCGTTTGAAACGTCTTTTGGATTTAAATGCTCCTAATATTATTGTTCAAAATGAAAAACGTATGCTGCAAGAAGCAGTTGATGCTTTAATTGACAACGGTCGTCGTGGCCGTCCAGTAACTGGTCCAGGAAACCGCCCATTGAAATCTTTATCGCATATGTTAAAAGGTAAGCAAGGACGTTTTCGTCAGAATTTGCTGGGTAAGCGTGTTGATTACTCTGGACGTTCAGTTATCGATGTTGGACCAACCCTAAAATTCTATCAATGTGGCCTACCTCGTGAAATGGCTTTAGAGTTGTTTAAACCATTTGTCATGCATGAGCTAGTTAAACGTGAATTGGCTTCTAATATTAAAAATGCTAAGCGTAAAATTGAGCGTCAAGATGATGCCGTTTGGGATGTTTTAGAAGATGTAATTAAGGAACGTCCTGTACTTTTGAACCGGGCACCGACATTGCACCGTTTGGGTATTCAAGCTTTTGAGCCAGTATTAGTAGATGGAAAATCTATTCGTTTGCATCCATTGGCCTGTGAAGCTTATAATGCCGACTTTGATGGTGACCAAATGGCGGTTCATGTTCCTTTATCTGACGAAGCTCAAGCTGAAGCACGGATGTTAATGTTAGCGGCTCATCATATTTTAGCTCCGAAAGATGGTAAGCCAATCGTTACTCCTTCACAGGACGTCGTGCTAGGTAATTATTATTTAACCTTGGAAGAACGTGGTCGTGAAGGCGAAGGTATGATTTTTAAAGATATGAATGAAGTAGAAATGGCCTTTCAAAATGGTGTTGTGCACTGGCATACACGGATTGGTCTTTCAACTAAATCTTTAAATAATTTTGCTTTTGCCGACGCTGATCGTGATCGGATTATGATTACTAGTGTGGGGAAGGTTATTTTTAATCGTATTTTGCCTGAGAATATGCCTTTCTTGAATGAACCAACGCAAGCTAACCTCATTAATGGAGTTCCTGATAAATATTTCTTAAATGAAGGTGAAGATATCCACCAACGCTTGCAAGATATGCCTTTAACAGATCCTTTTAAGAAGGGCTATTTAAGTGATATTATTGCGCAAGTATTTAAGATTTATAAAGTTCAAAGAACTTCAGAATTGTTGGATGACATGAAAGAGTTGGGTTACACTGCTTGTACTTTGTCCGGCTTAACGGTTGGGGTAGCAGATGTTCCACAATTGGAAGATAAACAATCTATTGTTGATGGTGCTCATAAACAAGTAGCTACTGTATCCAAGCAATTTCGGCGTGGATTAATCACTGATGAAGAACGGCATAATCGGGTAGTCAGCATTTGGAATGATGCTAAAGATGAAATTCAACAACAATTAGTTGATAGTTTTGATCCGAAGAACCCAATTTCAATGATGTCCGACTCTGGTGCACGTGGAAACATTTCTAACTTTACTCAGTTAGCCGGTATGCGTGGTTTAATGGCCGCTCCTAACGGAGGAATGATGGAAGTTCCAGTTACTTCTAATTTCCGGGAAGGCTTGTCGGTTTTGGAAATGTTTATGTCAACTCACGGTGCTCGTAAAGGTATGACAGATACAGCCTTGAAGACTGCTAACTCTGGTTATTTGACCAGACGTTTGGTAGATGTTGCCCAAGATGTCATTATTCGTGAAGAAGACTGCGGTACTGATCGTGGTATTGAAGTTTCAGCAATTAATGACGGAAATGAAGTAATCGAACCTTTATATGATCGTTTAGTTGGTCGTTATACTCAAAAAGAGGTTCATGATCCACAAACTGATGATTTAATTGCGGGTAAGAATGTTTTAATGGATGAAGACCTAGCTCAGAAGATTGTTGATGCTGGTGTTACGACAGTAACAATTCGGAGTGCCTTTACCTGCAATACGCTTCATGGAGTATGTCAAAAGTGTTATGGCCGCAACCTAGCCACTGGCGAAGAAGTTGAAGTTGGTGAAGCTGTTGGGGTTGTAGCTGCGCAATCAATTGGTGAACCTGGTACGCAGTTGACTATGAGAAACTTCCATACCGGTGGTGTTGCTGGTGGCGAAGATATTACCCAAGGGCTACCCCGGGTTGAAGAAATTTTTGAAGCTCGTAACCCTAAAGGTTTGGCAACAATTTCGGAAGTTGATGGCACAATCACAGCAATTGATGAGAATCCTGCTGAACATACTCGAGAAATTACGGTTGAAGGAAAAACTGATACACGCACTTACAGCGTTCCTTATACAGCTAGTGTGGCTGTCAGTGAAGGTGATCAAGTCCAACGTGGTAGTAAGTTGACTGCTGGGTCAATCGATCCTAAACAATTAATTAAGGTAACTAATGTCCAAACCACAGAAAATTACTTGCTGTCTGAAGTGCAAAAGGTTTATCGGATGCAAGGTGTTGATATCAGTGATAAACATATTGAAGTTATGGTGCGGAAGATGTTACGTAAAATTCGAATTTTGGATCCAGGTGATACTGATATCTTGCCAGGTTCATTAGTAGATATTGGTGAATTTACTGAAGATAATAAAGATGCATTGATTTCTGGTAAATTACCAGCTACGGGCTCACCGGTCTTACTTGGTATTACTAAGGCCTCTCTTGAAACTAATAGCTTCTTGTCGGCGGCTTCTTTCCAAGAAACTACCCGAGTTTTGACGGATGCTTCTATCCGTGGTAAGAATGATCCATTAGTTGGTTTGAAAGAGAACGTAATGATTGGTAAGATTATACCTGCAGGTACAGGAATGGCTAAATATCGGCATATGGAGCCTGAAAAAGTCGGTGTAGGTATCAAGGCTGATTCTGACGATAAAATCAGCATTGCTGATGTGGAAGAAAAATTAAAAGCTTATCAAGATAAGCAACGTTAATAAAATTTTAAAAAAGCTGTTCCAATAGTGTTTTACAAATTATATTAATTTAAAAGGGTCGGACAATATTTGTCCGGCCCTTTTTGTGTCTGGTAAATTAAACTTAATCAGCAGTTTGAAAATCATGATTAATGGCAACGGTTGTTTTTTGCTTAAGATCGGCTTTTAAAACAAATTTAGTCATTGTCAGGCAATCTTCTGGTTGCACATATAGACATCTTTGAGCAAGGTCATAACCTGACCAATAGCCTGTGTAATCACAAGTATCACTATCACTAGCAACATGTTCAATACCCTGAGGGATCATAACAGTTTTAAAAACATTATATAATTGGGTAATTCCTTGGTGTCTCTCAAAAGGAGCTAAATATTTAGAAAGAAAAGTACTGCGAACAAAACGTGAAGGAGCTGTATAATCACCTGGCAAGCCAACTAAGCCAGAACCACTTTCAATTTGTTGTAGATTCAGCTGACTGGTTAGTTGTTGGTGACCTAAATTGTAGTTGTGTAAGTGTATATAATTGCGAAGATTATCTAAGTGCCAAGGATATTCTGGGCTGTTGGTCATGACACCAATACCATCATAAATTTTAAAAGCTCCGTTGTTTACTGGCTCTAAGATGATACTGTGATTATTATTATCGCAAAAAGTAAAATGCATTGGAATAGGAGTCGGGATACCAGTATGCGCAGCTTCCCAATCAGGATAGTCGGTTTTGACCTGTCCAAAATGAGTGAAAGCAGCTTTGATTTCAGCGATGCTTCCAAAGTTACTGAGCACATAGGCTACTAGCTCTTCGCCAATTATCGGCTTTAGAGATCGCTTTTGTAAGTTTTCTGCGGTATCCCAAGAGGCTTCTTCTAAATATTGCGCATCGCCAGCAATGCCTGCACTATTAATACCGTCATTGAAAAAAAGAGAATCATTAACATTAACGCCGGCAAAAGCATATTTAGTAGTCCAGCTTTGCTGCATGCCTTGAATTTTAAAATTTTGAGGGTAAGCAGTGATTTTACTATCAACACTAGGTTTAAAGGGATCGAAGGTAAAGTCCATTGTTCGTCCCCAAAAGGTATCTTGATTGGTGGCTTGTATTGAAATACTTGTACACATAATAATTCCTCCTAACTTTTGCAAGTATTTTAACATATTTAGGCAAGAGTAAAATTTTAGAGCGTGAGCAGGTTGGTTTATTTTGTGATAAATAAGATTATAATGAAGTGAAATTCAAGTAATTTAGGAGGATATTATGAGTGAACATGAAGATACAGCAATTTTTGCTGGAGGATGCTTTTGGTGTATGGTTGAACCCTTTGAAACTCGTCCAGGTATTAAAAAAGTGATTTCTGGATATACTGGCGGTTTTGTGCCTAACCCTACTTACGAACAGGTATCTCGTCACGAAACAGGCCATACTGAAGCAGTTCAAATAATTTTTGATCCGACGATTATTTCATATAAAGAATTAGTAGAAATTTATTGGCAGCAAACTGATCCGACAGACGCCATGGGGCAATTTCAAGATCGTGGCGATAATTATCGACCTGTAATTTTTGTAAAAGATGATAATCAACGTCAAATTGCTGAGGTCTCGAAAAAGCGTTTGGAAGAAAGCGGCAAGTTTTTAGAGCCAATTGTGACCACGATTGAGCCTGCTAAACCATTTTATCCCGCGGAAGAAGAGCATCAGCAGTTTTATCGTAAGAATCCCCGCCGCTACAAAATGGAAGAAGCTGGTGGCCGGAAGGAATTTATTGTTAATCATTGGCAAAAGCCCCAGCAATAAAATGCCATTCTCAACAGGAAAGCAATTAATAAAAATGGTATAAAAGCAATCGGAAGATTACTATTAAGTTTTTGCGGCTGACCGATTAAATAAATGATGATAATCAATGTCGTTAACAAAATAATTTCTAAAGTGAGTTTAATTCCTAATAAAAGTGCAATTAAAAGGATGATTTCAATATCACCAAATCCAAATTTATTTTTACAAAGAAAATAAAAGATACTGAAGATGACTGCTAAAGCAATCCAATGTAGCCAAAAGTTAGAATTAGGAAATTGCAAGATTAAAGTAGCCACAATTGACGGCACCAAAGTTATGGGCCAAATAGATAAAAAGAAGATGTCTGTAATTGCATTCATTGCCACCGTAATCAGCAGCAGAATAAGTGCATAAGAGTTATAGGTGCTTTGAAAACTGGCTTCTAATGCAACAATCAGTCCGATAATTTCGATAATAAAGATATCTGGATGTATTTGGTGGCCGCAATAAGCACAATGTCCACGTAGGCATAAATAACTGATTAAAGGGATTAAGTGATACCAAGCTAATTGGTGGCCACAATAATCGCAGCAAGAACGTGAATTTAAAAATGTTTGGCCTAAGGGCAAACGTAAAGCAACGACGCCGCTAAAAGATGCTAAACAAAGACTAAATAAAATATTAAACAATAGCATATTGTCACCTCTATATTTAAATACCGAAAAAGGAATTTTTTAACTTAAAAATTCCTTTTTTAGTAATTATTATTGACAATAGACGTTAGTGATGCTAATCTGATAGTTGTGCTTTTTAGAGGTAAATGTCTGCCGTAATGAGCGAAGAACCACATCAGTGGTATTTTTATTTCTCAAAAAAAGAACCACCTGGATGTGTGTACTTAAAAATCAAGGAGGAAATTTGAATGCCAACAATTAATCAATTGGTACGTAAAGGTCGTAAGACTAGAACTACAAAGTCGGATTCACCAGCTTTAAATTTTGGTTACAACAGTATGAAAAAAATTACTACTGATAATCCAGCACCACAAAAACGTGGAGTTGCTACTCGTGTCGGTACAATGACACCAAAGAAGCCAAACTCTGCGTTACGGAAATATGCGCGTGTGCGTTTATCTAACTTAATTGAAGTTACTGCTTATATTCCTGGTATTGGTCATAACTTGCAGGAACATAGTGTTGTCTTAATTCGTGGTGGTCGTGTAAAAGATTTACCTGGTGTACGTTACCATATTATTCGTGGTGCATTGGATACTGCGGGTGTTGATGGCCGGATGCAAGGTCGTTCTAAGTATGGTGCAAAAAGACCTAAAAAATAAAACAATTAAAACAAAGCAATTCTAGAGGAGGATATTCATGCCAAGAAAGGGAACCGTTACAAAGCGTGATGTATTACCAGATCCAATTTATAATTCCAAACTTGTTACTCGTTTGATTAACCATTTAATGGTTGATGGCAAGCGGGGCAAAGCTTCAACTATTTTATACAATGCTTTTGATATTATCAAAGACAAGACTGGCAATGATCCAGTGGAAGTATTTGATGAAGCTATGAAGAATGTTATGCCAGTTTTGGAAGTTAAAGCTCGTCGAATCGGTGGTTCTAACTACCAAGTTCCGATTGAAGTCCGTCCAGAACGTCGTACTACATTAGGACTACGCTGGATTGTTAGTTATGCGCGTTTACGTGGTGAACATACTATGGACCAACGTTTAGCAGCTGAGATTATGGATGCTGCTAACAATACTGGTGCTGCCGTTAAAAAACGTGAAGACACTCATAAGATGGCAGACGCTAACCGGGCATTTGCTCACTATCGCTGGTAATTGAGGGTTTATTGAGAGGAGTACTAATATCTAATGGCTAATAAACGTGAATTTCCCTTAGAAAAAACACGTAATATCGGAATCATGGCCCATATTGATGCCGGTAAAACAACAACAACAGAGCGAATTCTTTACTATACAGGTAAAATTCATAAAATTGGTGAAACTCATGATGGAGCTTCCCAAATGGACTGGATGGCTCAAGAGCAAGAGCGTGGTATTACTATTACATCAGCAGCTACCACAGCTCAATGGAAAGATCATCGGATTAATATCATCGATACCCCAGGACACGTTGACTTTACGATTGAAGTTGAACGTTCCTTGCGGGTTTTGGATGGAGCAATTACGGTTTTGGATGGGCAATCAGGTGTTGAACCGCAAACTGAAAATGTTTGGCGTCAGGCAACAACTTATAATGTACCACGGATTGTGTTTGTCAATAAAATGGATAAAATTGGTGCTGACTTTGATTATTCTGTTCAAACTATCAAAGATCGCTTAGATGCTCTGCCATTACCAATTCAAATGCCAATTGGTGCTGAAGATGCTTTTGAAGGTGTTATTGACTTAATCGAAATGAAGGCTGATCTTTATGATGAAGATGAGTTAGGTTCAAAATGGGATACAGTTGATGTGCCTGATGACTATAAAGAAGAAGCTGAAAAGCGTCGGGGTCAAATGATTGAGACTTTGGCTGATATTGATGATGACATTATGAACAAGTATTTGGAAGGCGAAGAAATTTCTAATGATGAAATTCGCCAAGCAATCCGGAAAGCAACTATTGATCTTAAGTTGTTCCCAGTATTAGCTGGTTCAGCTTTTAAGAACAAGGGTGTACAGATGTTGATGGATGCCGTTGTGGATTATTTACCTTCACCTTTAGATGTTCGTCCATATAACGCAACTGATCCTCAATCTGGTGAAGAAGTAGAATTAATGGCGGATGATAATAAGCCATTTGCTGGTTTAGCTTTTAAAATTGCAACCGATCCTTTTGTTGGACGTTTAACTTATTTACGTGTCTATACTGGAACTTTGGAATCAGGATCTTATGTTTTGAATGCAACCAAAGATAAGCGTGAACGTGTTGGTCGTTTATTACAAATGCATTCTAACCACCGTAAGGAAATACCTGAAGTATTTTCCGGAGATATTGCAGCAGCTATCGGTTTAAAGAATACTACTACTGGTGATTCTTTAACTGATCCTGATCATCCATTAATTTTGGAATCGATGGAAATTCCTGATCCTGTTATCCAGGTATCCATTGAACCTAAGTCCAAAGAAGACCGGGATAAGTTGGATGTTGCTTTGCAAAAATTAGCTGAAGAAGATCCAACATTCCAAGCTGAAACTAATCCAGAAACTGGTGAAACTTTAATTGCTGGTATGGGTGAATTACACTTGGACATCATGGTTGACCGGATGCGCCGCGAATTTAAAGTTGATGCACGTGTCGGCAATCCTCAAGTTGCTTACCGGGAAACATTTACTAAGAAAGCCTCAGCTGAAGGTAAATTTGTTCGTCAGTCTGGTGGTAAAGGTCAATATGGTGATGTATGGGTTGAATTTGAGCCTAATGAAGAAGGTAAGGGCTTTGAATTCGAAGATGCAATTGTTGGTGGGGTTGTGCCTCGTGAATATATTCCATCTGTTGAAGCTGGTCTGAAAGATGCAATGGCTAACGGAGTCTTGGCTGGTTATCCATTAATCGATATTAAAGCTAAGCTTTATGATGGTTCTTATCATGAAGTTGACTCTTCAGAAGCTGCCTTTAAAGTTGCTGCTTCAATGGCTTTGCATAATGCGGTTAAGGACGCTGGCGCAGTAATCTTGGAACCAATTATGAAAGTTGAAATTGTCACTCCAGAAGACTACTTGGGTGATGTTATGGGTCAAGTAACAGCACGCCGTGGTCGGATTGAAGGTATGGAAGAGCGGGGTAATGCTCAGTTAATCAATGCCTTTGTTCCATTAGCAGAAATGTTTGGTTATGCAACTACTTTACGTTCTGCTACTCAAGGACGTGGTACTTTTACTATGACTTTTGATCATTATGAGAAAACTCCAAAGAGTATTCAAGAAGAAATTATTAAGAAAAATGGCGGTAACGCAAAATAGAAAAAAGCCGGGTTTTTAAAACCTGGCTTTTTTTGTAATTGAATTTTAATAGTATCCAATATAAAATAGTATTTAACTGGAGGGATAGTTATGGAACATGGATTTCAAGTAGATCAATCATTTTGGGATATATTTCCAGAAACTGAAATAGCAGTTTTAACAGCTAATAATATTAATAATCAAGATGATAGTAAAGTGCCTTCTGACTTATTAAGTAAAGCCAATGAAAAAGCTCTTAAATGGGTTGAAAATGATCCCATAAGTGAAAATGATGTTATCAAAGATTGGCGGCAGGCTTTTAGAAAATTTAAAACTAAAAAAGGCGCTCGTTGTGCTGTAGAAAATCTTTTAAAGCGAGCAAAACAAGGCAAGGGTGTAGGAAGTATCAACCCAGTTGTTGATATTTATAATTCAGTTTCACTAGAATGGGCTTTTCCTATCGGCGGAGAAGACATGGATAAGATTCAAGGAATAGTAGAATTGACAGTTTCTCCTGGGGATGAAAAGTTCTTCCCGATTGGAGAAGATGATGTAGAGTACACTCTACCTGGCGAGGTCATCTATCGGGATGATCAAGCGGTATTGAGCAGATGTATGGCTTGGAGAGATAGTGCAAGAGTAGAAGTGACGCCAGAAACAAATAACTTGATTTTCTACATGGAAAATATTAATCCTGAGCGTCAAAAAGATCATCGCCAAGCTATTAAACTTTTACAAGAGCGGCTGCTTAATTATTTAGATATTAATACTACTCTTGATATTTTATCTAAAGATAATCCAAATATTAGATTTTAGAATTTTAATGTAAAAGAACAAGGTAACTTATTACTTTGCTCTTTTTATTTTGCTCTTTTTGAAAACTAATAAGAATGTCTGCTTATTTAGATTGATATGGACAAGCAGATTGAAATTAAATTATTAAAATAATTACTAAAACCCTTGAAATTCGGTGCTTTGCCGTGTATTATTGTAAGAGTGCTGAATTCGAAGGGCGTATTTTGCCTTGATTTACAGCAATAAACGGCGTGGAGACGAGAGGTTGCGACACGCCCGGGCGCTTTGCCACGGCAGGGTGGTCGGTAATTTTCGTTGAGCCGGTATCTTAAAAGATGCAAGAAGGAGGGAATTCCATGGCAAGTCAAAAAATTCGTATTCGTCTTAAAGCTTACGAACACCGGATTATTGATCAATCAGCTGACAAAATTGTGGAAACTGCAAAGAGAACTGGGGCAGAAATTTCTGGACCAATTCCTTTGCCAACAGAACGGGCACTGTACACAGTGATTAGTTCACCACATAAATATAAAGATGCTCGTGAACAATTCGAAATCCGTACTCATAAACGTTTAATCGACATTGTTAATCCATCACCTAAAACAGTTGATTCATTAATGAAACTTGATCTTCCAAGTGGTGTCGATATTGAAATCAAATTATAATTTTAGAAATTAAAATCAATTAATGGAGGTGTACTCATGACCAGAAAAGGAATTCTTGGTAAAAAAGTAGGAATGACACAGCTTTTTACAGATAAAGGCGAATTGATTCCTGTAACTGTTATTCAAGCAACACCTAATGTTGTTATGCAGCTTAAAACCAAAGAAAACGATGGTTACGAAGCTGTTCAATTAGGCTTTGAAGATCGTCGTGAAATCTTAACTAACAAACCTCAACAAGGTCATGCTAAAAAAGCTAACACAACACCCAAACACTATTTACGCGAATTTCGCGATATGAATTTGGATGATTATAAAGTTGGCGATGAAGTAAAAGTTGATACATTTACAAGTGGCGATGTTGTTGACGTCACTGGAATTACTAAAGGACATGGTTTCCAAGGTAACATCAAGCGTTTTGGTCAATCACGTGGTCCTGAAACTCACGGTTCGCGTTATCACCGGATCCCTGGATCAATGGGTTCAATTATTAACCGTGTATTTAAGGGTAAAATGTTACCTGGACGTATGGGTGGCGATCAAGTCACTACTCAAAATTTAGTAATCGTAAAAGTAGATACCGAAAATGATTTATTGATGATTCGTGGTAATGTCCCTGGAGCTAATAAATCATTGGTTAAAATTCAAACTACAATCAAAGGGATTAAGGGCAAAAAGAACATTGGTGCTTTAATTTCTGAAGATAAAGCTGAAACTGAAACAGCGGAAAATTAAGAAGGGAGGTAAATAATTAATGGCACAATTAGATGTATATCAACAAACTGGTACAAAAAATGGCTCAACTGATGTTAAGGATGAAATATTTGGAATTGAACCTAACAATCATGTGATTACTGATGCAGTGATTATGCAGCAAGCATCTTTGCGTCGTGGTACCCATGCAGTGAAGAACCGCTCTGCTGTCCGTGGTGGTGGTCGTAAACCATGGCGGCAAAAGGGAACTGGTCGTGCACGTCAAGGTTCAATCCGTTCTCCACAATGGCGTGGTGGTGGTATTGTTTTTGGACCAACACCAAGATCTTATGCTTATAAATTGCCTCGTAAAGTTGCTCGTTTGGCATTGAAGTCAGTCCTTTCGCAAAAGGTTATTGACAATGAATTAATGGTTGTTGATGATTTGAACTTTGAAAAGCCAAATACTAAAGCTTTCAAACAGTTATTAAATAGCTTAAATGCTCAAGGTCGGACTTTAGTTGTTGTTGAAGCTGGTAATGATAATGCAGTTTTATCTGCTCGCAATATTGACAAAGTTAAAGCTATTACTGCAGAAAATATTAACGTATTAGATGTGATTAATAATCAACAAATGATTGTTACTCAAAAAGCATTAGCTAAAATTGAGGAGGCGCTTGGATAATGGCAGCACAAGATATCATTTTACGTCCTGTAATCACTGAAGCTTCCATGGCTGATATGGATGACAAGAAGTATGTTTTTGATGTTGCAGTTGACGCTAACAAGATTCAAGTTCGCCAAGCAATCGAAGAATTATTTGAAGTTAAGGTTGCAAAAGTCAACATCATGAACGTTAAGCCAAAGAAAAAGCGGGTTGGACGTTATGTTGGTAAAACCAACAAAAGACGCAAAGCCATCGTTAAATTGACTGAAGATTCTAAAGAAATTAAAATCTTCGAAAACGAATAATATAGGAGGTAAAAAGCGTGGGTATTATTAAATATAAACCGATTACTAATGGTCGTCGGAATATGACCGCTTCTGATTTTGCAGAAATCACTAAAACAAAACCAGAAAAAACTCTACTTGAGTCACAAAAGCATATTGCTGGACGTAACTCATATGGTCATATTACAGTGCGTCATCGTGGCGGTGGTCACAAACAAAAATATCGTGTGATTGATTTTAAGCGTAATAAAGACGATGTTGTCGCAACTGTTAAAGCTATTGAATACGATCCTAATCGTTCTGCTAATATTGCCTTGTTACATTATGATGACGGAGTTAAAACATACATTTTAGCACCTAAGGGCTTAGAAGTAGGACAAAAAGTTAAATCTGGTGTTGATGCTGACATTAAAGTTGGTAATGCATTGCCACTTGAAAATATTCCCGTTGGTACAGTGATTCATAATATTGAAATGAAACCTGGTAAGGGTGGACAATTAGTTCGTTCTGCTGGCACTTCTGCTCAAGTTTTAGGCCGCGATGGTAAATATACTTTAATTCGTTTAGCTTCTGGTGAAGTGAGAATGATTTTATCAGCAGCACGCGCAACTATTGGTGCTGTCGGCAATGAACAACATGAACTAATCAATATTGGTAAAGCTGGTCGCAAACGTTGGATGGGCATTCGGCCTACTGTTCGTGGTTCGGTAATGAACCCTAACGATCACCCACATGGTGGTGGTGAAGGTAAAGCACCAGTCGGACATCCATCTCCACTTTCACCTTGGGGTAAGAAAACTCTTGGTAAAAAGACACGTTCCAAGCGTGCTAAATCTGAGAAGTTTATCGTACGTCATCGTAAGAATAAGAGAAAATAATCTTTTTTAAAAGATAACAAAAAAGGGAGGTTGTCTGATGAGTCGTAGTTTGAAAAAGGGACCATTTGCTGATGCTCATTTGATTAAAAAAATTGAAGCACAAGCTGACCAAGAGAAAAAATCTGTAATTAAGACTTGGTCACGGCGTTCTACTATTTTTCCAAGCTTTGTTGGTTATACAATTGCTGTTTACAATGGAAGAAAGCACGTCCCAGTTTATATTCAAGAAGACATGGTCGGCCATAAATTAGGTGAATTTGTACCTACACGGACATTTCACGGCCATGGTAAAGATGACAAGAAAACTGGAGCATAGAAAGGAGAGATTACACGATGGCAGAACAAATAACCAGTGCATCAGCTACTGCTAGAACAGTTCGGATTGCGCCACGTAAGGCTCGCCTTGCATTAGAGCTTATTAAGGGCAAGAGTGCTGCAGAAGCAATGGCAATTTTGCAATTCACACCACGAGCTGCTTCACCAATCATTGCTAAAGTGTTAAAATCAGCAATTGCAAATGCTGAGCATAATTATGATTTGGATTCTCAAAGTTTAGTAGTTAGTGAAGCTTACGTTAACGAAGGACCAACTTTGAAACGTTTCCGTCCTCGCGCTAAGGGTTCCGCATCACCGATTAATAAACGTACTAGTCATATCACTGTTGTGGTATCAGAAGAAGAATAACTTATAAGGAGGGAAAAACGTGGGTCAAAAAATTAATCCTATCGGATTTCGACTTGGTATCGTTCGTGATTGGGATTCCAAGTGGTATGCTAATAAAAAAGATTTTTCTAAGTTTTTATTAGAAGATATCAAAATCCGTCGTTTTATTGAAAAGAAATTAGCTAATGCGTCTGTTTCACGTATTGAAATTGAACGTGCTGCTAAAAAAATTAACGTTTCGATTCATACAGCAAAGCCAGGAATGGTTATTGGTAAAGGCGGATCGGAAGTTGAAAAATTACGCAAAGAAATTAATGCTTTAACAGGCAAAAATATTCGTATCAACATTGTTGAAATTAAAAAGCCTGATTTAGATGCAAAATTAGTTGGTGAAAGCATGGCTCGCCAATTGGAAGCTCGTATTGCTTTCCGTCGTGTACAACGTCAAGCAACACAACGTTCTTTACGCGCAGGTGCAAAGGGAATTAAGACTCAAGTTTCTGGTCGTTTAAATGGTGCTGATATGGCGCGTGTTGAATGGCATACAGAAGGTACAGTTCCTTTGCATACTTTGCGGGCAGATATTGATTATGCTTGGGTTGAAGCAGCTACTACTTACGGTAATTTAGGTGTCAAAACTTGGATTTATCGTGGTGAAGTTTTGCCTGATAAGCCTAAAGCTAATACAAATAATCATCATAACAATAATGGAGCGAAAGGAGGAAATTAATCGATGTTAATACCTAAGCGTGTAAAACACCGTCGTGAATTTCGGGGTAAGATGCGTGGTGCTGCTAAGGGTGGACGTGAAGTTACCTTTGGTGAATATGGTTTACAAGCATTAGAATCCCATTGGATTTCTAACCGCCAAATTGAAGCTGCTCGTGTTGCAATGACTCGTTATATGAAACGTGGCGGTAAAGTTTGGATCAAGATTTTTCCTCATAAATCCTATACTGCTAAGGGTGTCGGTGTCCGGATGGGTTCCGGTAAAGGTGCTCCAGCTGGTTGGGTAGCTGCTGTTAAACGTGAGAAAGTTATGTTTGAAATCGGCGGTGTTTCTGAAGAAGTTGCACGTGAGGCTCTAAGACTTGCATCCAACAAACTACCAATTAAGACCAAGTTTGTTAAGCGTGAGGAAGTAGGTGGCGAATCTGATGAAAACTAGTGAAATTAGACAATTAACCACTGCTCAAATGCATGATAAAGAAAAGCAATATAAAGAAGAACTCTTTAATCTTCATTTCCAGCAGGCTACTGGCCAATTGGAAAACACAGCAAGAATCAAAAAAGTTCGGAAAAATATTGCCCGCATTAAGACTATATTGCATCAGCAGGAATTAGAGAGTAAATAACGAAAGGAGCGAAATTAAGTGAGCGAAACTGAAAATACTCGCAATCATCGTAAAGTATATCAAGGACGTGTAGTTTCTGATAAAATGGATAAGACAATTACTGTTGTCGTAGAAACTTACAAGACACACCCTGTTTATGGCAAACGCTTCAGATACTCTAAAAAATATTATGCTCAAGATGACAACAATGAAGCTAATGTTGGCGATATTGTGCGGATTATGGAAACTCGGCCATTGTCCCGTATGAAACGATTCCGTCTACTAGAAATTGTCAAAAAGGGTGTTAGAGTTTAATTTTAATATCCGTATCGAAACTATGAGAGGAGGATCCCATCTTGATTCAACAAGAAAGTCGTCTTCGTGTTGCTGATAATTCTGGCGCACGAGAAATTTTAACTATTAAAGTCCTTGGTGGTTCAGGCCGGAAGGTTGCTAGTGTTGGTGATATAATTGTTGCCACAGTTAAACAGGCAACACCAGGTGGCGTTGTCAAAAAAGGTGACGTGGTTAAAGCTGTAATTGTTCGCACAGTTGCGCGTTCACATCGTCCAGATGGTTCATATATTAGATTTGATGATAATGCTGCTGTGATTATTAATGCAGACAAGACTCCTAAGGGCACACGTATTTTTGGACCAGTAGCTCGGGAATTACGTGAAAATAACTTTATGAAGATTGTTTCATTAGCACCAGAAGTATTGTAAAATTTAGAAATCCCAAAGGAGGTGCTCGAACAGTGTTTGTCAAAACCGGCGATAATGTTCAAGTCATTGCAGGAAAAGATAAGGGTAAAACTGGTACAGTTATCCAAGCTTTTCCAAGAACCAATAAGGTAACTGTTAAGGGCGTTAACATGATTAAAAAGCACCAAAAGCCTTCACAAACAGAACCTAACGGTGGAATTAAAGATGTTGAAGCTCCGCTCGATGCATCGAATGTTAAAGTAGTTAAAGCAGCTAAAGATGCTGCAACTAAAAAGTCTACCGAAAAGAATGAAAAATAATTAAGAGAGGAGGCACATAGGGAAAATGGAAAATGCTTTACACAAAAAATATATTGATGAAATTGTTCCAAGCTTAGTTAAAAAATTCAATTATTCTTCAGTAATGCAAGTACCTCATATTGAAAAAGTTGTTTTAAATATGGGTGTTGGTGATGCTGTTTCAAATTCCAAAAATCTGGATAATGCCGTTGAAGAATTGACACTTATTTCTGGTCAAAAGCCATTGATTACTAAAGCTAAGAAATCTATTGCGGGTTTTCGTTTGCGTGAAGGAATGGCCATAGGTGCTAAAGTTACTTTGCGTGGCGAACGGATGTATGACTTCTTGGATAAGTTGATTAACGTTTCCTTACCGCGGGTTCGTGATTTTCATGGCGTAAGTAATCGTGCTTTTGATGGCCGGGGTAATTACACTCTTGGTATCAAAGAACAATTAATTTTTCCAGAAATTGATTATGATAAGGTGTCTAAAGTTCGTGGCTTAGATGTTGTTATTGTTACAACAGCAGAAACTGATGAAGAGTCTAAAGAATTGTTAACTCAAATTGGAATGCCATTTGCTAAATAAAATAGGAGGTCAAGCTATTGGCTAAGAAATCACAAATTGCTCGCAATCATCGTCCAGCAAAGTTTTCATCACAAGCTTATACACGCTGTGAACGCTGTGGACGTCCACGTTCGGTTTATCGCGAATTTAAACTTTGCCGTATTTGCCTTCGTGAATTAGCACATAAGGGTCAAATTCCTGGTATGAGAAAAGCTAGCTGGTAAAAAATTAAAAATAGGAGGTCAGCAAATGTCTATGACAGATCCAATTGCGGATTACTTAACCCGAATTCGCAATGCGAATATGGTACGTCATGCTTCTGTAGAAGTTCCCGCTTCTAATATGAAGAAGAGTATCTCGGAAATCCTCAAACGTGAGGGCTTTATTCGTGATTATGAAGTTATTGATGATCATAAACAAGGCATGATCAAGATTTACTTGAAGTATAGCAAGAATAATGAACGGGTAATCTCAGGCCTAAAGAAAATCTCGAAGCCGGGTTTACGCAGCTATGTTAAAGCTGATGCAGTGCCTAAAGTATTAAATGGTTTAGGTATCGCAATTTTGTCTACATCTGAAGGGGTTATTACTGATAAAGAAGCCCGTGCTAAAGATGTTGGCGGCGAAGTTATTGCATACGTTTGGTAATCAAAATTATAAATAAGGAGGTGCGCCAAGCGTGAGTCGTATTGGAAATAAACTTATTGATATACCTGAAGGTGTAACAGTTACGGTTGATGACAATGCTCATACTGTTACTGTTAAGGGCCCAAAGGGTGAATTATCCCGACAAGTTAGCCCTAAAATCAAGATTACTCAAGAAGGTAATCAGCTTAAATTTGAGCGTAGTAATGAAAATGACAAGGCTATTCATGGTACTACAAGAGCTAATGTCAATAACATGGTAGTCGGTGTTAATGAAGGCTTTAAAAAGAGTTTGGAATTAGTCGGTGTTGGTTATCGGGCACAAAAGAAGGGTACAACATTAATCTTGAATGTTGGCTATTCCAATCCTGTTGAAATGACGACACCTAGTGATTTAACAGTTGATGTTCCTTCAAACACAGAGATAAATATTAGCGGTATTAGTAAACAAGAAGTTGGCCAATTTGCTGCTGAAATTCGTGATGTTCGTCCACCAGAACCTTATAAGGGCAAGGGTATTAAATATGTTGGCGAACATATTCGTCGCAAAGAAGGTAAGACTGGTAAATAGACCAGCAATGAATAAATTTATGAGGTGAAAATTGTGATTACAAAACCAGATAAAAATAAGACACGCTTAAAGCGCCATGCACGTGTCCGTTCTAAAATCTCTGGTACTGCTGAGCGCCCACGCTTAAATGTATTTCGCTCTAATAAAAACATCTACGCTCAAGTGATTGATGACGTAGCGGGTGTCACGCTAGCAAGTGCCTCAACATTAGATAAAGAAGTAACAGCTGGAAGTAAATCAGAGCAAGCAGCTCAAGTTGGTAAGTTAGTTGCTCAAAGAGCAGTGGCTGCCGGAAAAGAAAATGTTATTTTTGATCGTGGTGGTTATATTTATCATGGTCGTGTACAAGCTTTAGCAGATGCTGCTCGTGAAAACGGACTTAAATTTTAGAAAGGAGGAATAAACTTATGGCTTTTGTTGATCCATCTCAATTAGAATTAGAAGATCGCTTAGTAGCTATTAACCGGATTACTAAGGTTGTCAAGGGTGGTCGTCGGATGCGTTTTGCCGCAATTGTTGTTGTAGGCGATAAGAATGGCCACGTTGGTTTAGGTACTGGTAAAGCTCAAGAAGTTCCTGAAGCTATTCGTAAAGGCGTTGATAATGCCCAAAAGAACTTGATTGAAGTACCTAAAGTTGGTACAACTATTCCTCATGAAATCATTGGTGAATTTGGTGCTGGTCGTGTACTCTTGAAGCCTGCTGTTGCTGGTTCAGGTATTGCTGCTGGTGACTCTGTACGTGCTGTAATGGAATTAGCAGGTATTGATGATATTACTACCAAATCATTAGGACGTAATACTCCTATTAATATGATTCGTGCTACAATTGACGGTTTATCTAAATTGAAAACTGCCCAAGAAATTGCTGAATTACGTGGTATTTCAGTTGAAGAATTACAAGGTTAGGAGAGCGCACAATGGCTAATAAAATAAAAATTACTTTAAAGCGTAGTGTTGCACACCGAATTCCCGCTCAACGTAAAGTTGCTAAAGAATTAGGTCTTGGCCGAGTTAATAGTTCAGTTGTTAAGCCTGATAATGCGGCAATTCGTGGTGCAGTTTTGAAAATTGCACATCTAGTTGATGTAGAAGAAGTTAAATAATTTAAAAAAGGAGGTGCCATTAAAGTGAAATTACATGAATTACAAACTAGTCCTGGTTCTCGTCATTCGCGTAAGCGTGTTGGCCGTGGTACTTCATCTGGCTTTGGTAAAACTGCCGGCCGTGGACAAAAAGGTCAATTAGCACGTAGTGGTGGTAAAACTCGTATTGGTTTTGAAGGTGGTCAAATGCCTTTATTCCGGCGGATGCCAAAACGGGGATTCAATAACATTAACCGCAAAGAATATGCAATCATTAATCTGGATGATTTGAATCAATTTCAAGCTGGTACAGAAGTTAATGCGCGTGTTCTAATTGAAGCTGGTATTATTAAGAAAGAATTATCTGGCATTAAGCTTTTAGCAAATGGTGAATTAGATAAAAAGTTAACCATTAAAGTAAATAAGGTATCAAAGGCTGCTAAAGAAGCTGTCGAAGCTGCAGGTGGAACAATCGAGGTGATTTAATGCTAGGAACACTAAAGAATGCTCTCAAGGTTAAAGAGATCCGAAAGAAAATCTTTTTCACCTTGTTTATCTTAGCAATTTATCGTTTGGGAGCACAAATTGCCGTTCCAGGTATTAATATTTCGGCTATGGAAAAACTTAGTTCCACGGGACTAATTCCATTACTAGATACTGTCAGCGGTGGTGGTTTATCGAACTATTCAATCTTTTCGATGGGTGTTTCCCCTTATATCACTGCCCAAATTGTCATTCAACTTTTACAAACAGATATTGTTCCTAAGTTCGTAGAGTGGAGCAAGCAAGGTGAAGTTGGACGACGTAAGCTGAATCAAGTAACTCGTTATTTAACAATTGTTTTGGCATTCGTACAATCAATCGGTATTACCGCTGGTTTTAATGCGTTAAGCGGGATGGGATTGGTGTCTAAGCCCAGTATCCAAACCTTTATCACTTTAGGTATAATTATGACCGGTGGTTCCATGTTATTAACTTGGATGGGTGAACAAATTACTGATAAGGGTATCGGTAATGGTGTTTCTATGATTATTTTTGCTGGTATTGTGGCTCGTTTACCGCATGGATTGTACCAATTAATTAAAGAACAAGTAGTTAGTGCCAAGGGCAGCGACTTATGGATTAATGTTCTTTTTATTGCCATTATCCTAGTGTTAATTATTTTGGTAACTCAATTTACAACTTATGTACAGCAAGCTAATCGTAAAGTGCCAATCCAATATACTCGTCGTGCTACTAGTGGGGGTTCAGAAAGTTATCTGCCCTTGAAAGTCAATGTTGCTGGTGTTATTCCGGTTATCTTTGCCAGTTCATTGGTGGTTACACCATCAACTATTTTAATGGCTTTTCAAAAATCACATGGTGGAGATACGTGGTATCAGGTTATGCAGAATATTTTTAGTTTGCAGACAACAACCGGAGCAATCGTTTATACTGTTTTAATTGTTTTGTTCACATTTTTCTATGCTTTTGTGCAAGTTAATCCAGAAAAGCTGGCTGAAAATTTGCAAAAGCAGGGAGCTTATATTCCAGGAATCTGGCCTGGAAATGAAACAATTAAATATATTTCTGGCTTATTGTTGCGGCTTTCGACTGTTGGTTCTGTCTTCTTAGGTTTAATTGCTTTGTTACCACAGCTAGCAACTAATATTTTTGGCTTACCGCAGTCTATCGGTTTAGGTGGTACCAGTTTATTGATTGTTGTTGGTGTAGCAATTGAAGCTAATCGACAATTAGAAGGTTTGTTAATGAAGCGAGAATATGTTGGGTTTATTCGTTGATTGAGAGGTCAAGATGATGAATTTAATGCTTATGGGTCTGCCTGGTGCTGGTAAGGGTACTCAAGCGGAAAAGATTGTTGATAAGTATCATATTATTCATGTATCAACTGGTGATATGTTTCGTGAAGCTATGGCCAATAAAACGGCTGTTGGTCTAAAAGCAAAAGCTTTTATGGACCAAGGCGAATTAGTACCAGATGAAGTTACTAATCAAATTGTTCAAGAGCGTTTAGCTCAAGATGATATCAGTCAATCTGGTTATATGCTTGATGGTTTTCCACGTAATCTTGCACAAGCAAAAGCTTTGGATGAAATCAATGCTCAACTCAATAAAAAGTTGGATGCAGTAATTAATATTGATGTTGATCCTAAATTGTTAGTAGAGCGATTATCTGGACGTTTCATTTGTCGTAACTGTGGTGCTACCTATCATAAACTTTATAATCCTCCTAAAGTGGAAGGTACGTGTGATCGTTGTGGAGGACACGAATTTTATCAGCGAGAAGACGATCAGCCACAAACAGTTAAGAATCGCTTAGATGTTAATATTAAAATGAACACCCCATTAATTGATTATTATCAAAATGCGGGAATTTTAAAGCAAGTTGATGGGGCACAAGAAATTGATCAAGTCTTTGCTCAGATTGATTTGTTTTTAAGAAAAATTAACTAATGTTTGGTATTATTGTAAATAATATGGTATACTCAGCTGGTGTATCGACTAGTGAGTGCCACGCTCTCACTATTTTTGTGTTCAAAGGGAAACGAGGAGGATACTTTTTTGGCTAAAGAGGATGTAATCGAAGTTGAGGGAACTGTTTCTGATACTTTGCCAAATGCAATGTTCAAAGTTAAATTAGAAAATGGCGCGACTGTTTTGGCTCATGTGTCAGGTAAGATTAGAATGCACTATATTCGGATTCTACCGGGCGATAAAGTTACAGTGGAGTTGTCACCTTATGATTTAACTAAGGGACGTATCACTTACCGTTTCAGATAATAGTGTTAGTACAAAGAAGATCCGTCATTTTAGATGGGAGGATTTAGACTATGAAAGTAAGACCATCAGTTAAACCAATGTGTGAACATTGTAAAGTTATTAAGCGTAAGGGTCGCGTAATGATTATTTGTTCTGCTGATCCTAAACATAAACAAAGACAAGGTTAGTATAAAAGGAGGTCGTAATTTATGGCACGTATTGCAGGTGTAGATTTACCTCGTGATAAGCGAATCGTGATTGCACTTACCTACATTTTTGGCATTGGTAATACTACTGCACAAAAGATTTTGCAAAAAGCCGGTGTTTCAGAAGATGTACGGACACGTGATTTAACACCAGATCAAGAAGAAAAGATTCGTGCAGAAGTAGACAACGTTAAAGTTGAAGGTGACTTGCGTCGTGAAATCAGCATGAATATTAAACGTCTTCAAGAAATTGGTTCTTATCGAGGAATGCGTCATCGCCGCGGTTTACCAGTTCGGGGACAAAACACTAAAAATAATGCTCGGACACGTAAGGGCAAAAAAACTAGCATTGCTGGTAAAAAGAAATAGATAAGGAGGTAAGCATATGCCAAATAAAAAGACAACACGTAAACGCCGTGTGAAGAAACATGTTGAAGCTGGAATTGCTCATATTCATTCTACTTTCAATAACACAATCGTAATGATTACCGATGTTCATGGAAATGCAATTTCCTGGTCTTCTGCTGGTGCCTTAGGATTCAAGGGTAGCCGTAAGTCTACACCTTTTGCCGCTCAAATGGCCGGTGAGGCAGCTGCAAAAGAATCTATGGAGCAAGGTATGAAAACAGTTGAAGTTGCTGTTAAAGGTCCTGGTTCTGGACGTGAAGCAGCAATTCGTTCTTTGCAGACAACCGGTTTAGAAGTAACTGCTATTAGAGATGTGACACCAGTTCCTCATAATGGTTCCCGTCCTCCAAAACGTCGTAGAGTATAGTTTTGACCTTAGGCATAAAAAGTTTTTGTTGCTAAAAATCGTTGTTGAAAGGGGCAAAACATAAATAATGATTGAATTCGAAAAACCGGTTATCACAAAAATTGATGAAACAGATAATTATGGCAAGTATGTCATTGAGCCATTGGAACGCGGCTATGGAACAACTCTTGGCAATTCGTTGCGGCGCGTTTTGTTGTCATCTCTTCCGGGTACAGCTGTAGCCGATATTCAAATTGATGGGGTTTTGCATGAATTTTCTACGATTGATGGTGTTTTAGAAGATGTTACAGACGTCGTTTTAAATATTAAAAAACTATCTCTAAAATTGCACACTGATGAAAAAAAGGTAGAAATTAATGTAGATGGTCCTAAGCAAGTAACAGCGGCTGATATTGAAACTGATGATGACTTAGAAATCTTAGATCCTGATCAGTATATTTGTTCAGTTGCTGAGGGTGGCCATTTTCATATGCAAATGACTGTTAAAACTGGCCGTGGTTATACTCCAGCTGACCAAAATAAGACTGATGATACACCAATTGGTGTTTTACCTGTGGATTCAATTTTTACCCCTGTTTCTCGTGTCAACTATCAGGTTGAACATACTCGAGTAGGGAAACGTAACGACTTCGATAAATTAACTCTCGATGTTTGGACCAATGGTTCTATTGATCCACGTGAGGCAATTAGTTTAGCTGCTAAGGTTTTAACTGAGCATTTGACAATTTTTGTTGAGTTGACTGATGAAGCTAAGAATGCGGACATGATGATCGAAAAAGAAGAAACTCGTAAAGAGAAAAAACTTGAAATGACCATCGAAGAATTAGATTTATCTGTGCGTTCGTATAATTGTTTAAAACGAGCTGGTATTAATACTGTACAAGAATTAACTGATAAAACTGAGTCAGATATGATGAAAGTGAGAAACTTGGGACGCAAGTCTTTGGAAGAAGTCAAAGAAAAATTGGCTAATTTAGGTTTATCACTCCGTCAAGATGATTAGTGTATAAGGGAGGCAAAAATATGAGTTATCGCAAGCTTGGACGTGCTTCTGATGTTCGTAAGGCAATGTTGCGTGATTTAACAACAGATCTATTCATTCATGAACGGATTGTTACTACCGAAACTCGAGCTAAAGAAGTAAGAAAAACTGCTGAAAAGATGATTACCTTAGCAAAACGCGGTGATTTACATTCTCGTCGTTTAGCTGCCCGTTATGTGCGCAATGAAGTTGCTAGCATTAACGAAGAAGAGGATGCAGTGGTTATTCAATCTGCATTACAGAAATTGTTTAGTGATATTGCACCACGCTACAAGGAACGTCAGGGTGGATACACCAGAATTTTAAAGACAGCTCCTCGTCGCGGCGATTCTGCACCAATGGCCATTATTGAATTGGTCTAATATTTCCTGATTATTTTAAATAGCTATTTAAATATCATTCTTTCGATTAGTAGTGAGCGTAACGATGTTGGTTAAAAAACTAAGTCTAGCTCTAATGCTTTTGCGCTACTTTTCGGGAATGATTTTTTTGTATGGAGAATTTTGTAGTTTTTGGGGGTTTTTACCATATTCATCAATTGCTGCATGCCAATGCTGAGCCATATGATAGTCAGTGGTCATTGCAGGGTTGTTTTCAAATATTTTTTGTGCTTGGCGATACGTGATTTGTTTAGGAAGTAGGCCTATTTGTTGATAAAGACGCAAACAATAGTTGTCAGGGATGAAGACTGCATGTTTAAAGGTATATAAAATCATGACGTCTGCTGTTTCTGGGCCAACGCCATTAATACCATTTAATTCTTGACGTAATTTTGATAAAGTAAAGTTACTGATGATCTGTAAATTATCCCGATATTTAGCCAGCCAATCCGCAAAATTAAGTAATCTTTTTGTTTTAAGCCGATAAAATCCACTAGGATAAATTGCCTGTTCGAGTTCTTGTGGTGGCATTTGGCGCAATCGCTCCCAAGTTTGAGAATATGGTTCATCAAAGATTTTCTGCGTTTTTAAATTGGCAATAGCTTGCATAACGTTTTTACTATTAGTTTGTTGAATGAGAATGGCTTCCACCAGCATGCGATTAGGATTGGGATATTGCCACCAATGAGCGATTTCTGTTTGATAAACTTTCATAAGCGCATTTAGAGGGTCAAAAATAGACATATCAATACTCCTTCTTTGTAGACTATGCTATTATACACTAGAAAACTATTTTAATCGTGGTGAGATAATGAACCCAATAATATCATTAAAAGATGTAACTTTTACATACGACAATGCCAATAAGTCTGCGTTAAATAAAATAAATTTGACAGTAAAGCCACAACAGTGGGTTGCCATAGTCGGTTTAAATGGCAGTGGTAAAAGCACTTTAGCAAAGTTGATTAATGGGATTTTACCAGCTGATTCAGGGACGATTACTGTGGCTGGTGAAAAACTAACCGAACAATCTTTGTGGAATATCCGGCGCAAAATTGGTATTATTTTTCAAAACCCTGATCATCAATTTGTCGGAGCAACAGTAGAAGATGATGTTGCCTTTGGCTTAGAAAATCAAAATATGCCTCGAAAACAGATGGTTCAACGTGTGGCTTGGGCGTTGGATCAAGTCCAGATGAGTGCTTTTAAAAATAAAGCTCCCCAAACTTTATCTGGTGGTCAAAAGCAGCGCGTAGCAATTGCCGGTGTTATTGCATTACAGCCCCAAATTATTATTATGGATGAGTCAACTAGTATGTTAGATCCTAACGGGCGACGAGATATTTTAAAAATTATACGAAAATTACAGCAACAGTTAGGTATTACCATTCTATCCATTACTCATGATTTATCAGAGATTGTCGAAGCTGACCAAGTAGTGATATTAAAAAGAGGAATAATCGAAAAAACCGCAACCGTAGCTGAAATTTTTGCCGATCCAACCCGTTTGACTGCTTGGGGCTTGCGGCCGCCCTTTACTCAAAGACTGCAATTGAGCTTATTGCAAGCGGGGGTTTTGCTGACTAAAAAATATCAAACTAAACAAGGATTGGCAGATGAATTATGGCAATTACGTTCAAAGATGTAACACATGTCTATCAAGCTGATGGACCTCTAGCTTTTGAAGGCTTATCACATGTTAGTTTTGAAATTCCGACCGGCAGTTTTTCTGCAATTATTGGCCAAACTGGCAGTGGTAAATCAACTTTAGTTCAACATATGAATGCATTATTGAAACCTACAAGTGGAACTATTCAAATCGGTAAAAGGCTAATAACTCCAGAAACTAAAAATAAACATTTAAAACCGTTGCGTCAAGAGGTGGGTATGGTCTTTCAATTTCCTGAACAGCAATTATTTGCGGAAACAGTTTTAGAAGATATAAGCTTTGGTCCGCAGAATTTTGGCGTAGATGCAGCAACAGCCAAGAAAATAGCCTTGCAGATGCTTGAATTAGTTAAATTGCCTGCTAGTGTGGCAGATAAATCACCATTTGATTTATCCGGAGGACAAATGCGACGAGTAGCAATTGCTGGAGTATTGGCCTCAAAGCCGCAAGTTTTAATTTTAGATGAGCCCACTGCCGGTCTAGATCCACAAGGACACGAAGAACTGATGGAATTATTTGCGCAATTACATCAACAAGGAAAGACTATTATTTTAATTTCACATCAAATGGAAGATGTGGCTCAATATGCTCAACAAGTTTTGGTCATGGATCAAGCTCATTTAGTTCGAACAGCTTCTCCACAATCTATTTTTAATGATATTGAGTTTTTAAATCAGCATCATTTGATGCAGCCTGAAAGTACACAATTTGCCCAAGAATTAGTACAAAAGGGATTTGAATTTGCGCAACTGCCGATTACGGAGACGCAGATAATTCGGGAATTATTAAAGCAATTGGGAGGTTTACATGGGTAAAATGATTATCGGGCGCTATCTGCCTGGGAAATCGCTCATCCATCAACTAGATCCGCGTTGTAAATTTATTGCAACTTTTATTTTTGTGGCAATTGTTTTTTTGGCTAATAATTGGCAAACTTATTTAGCTTTGACAATCTTTGTTTTAAGTGCAGTTTTGCTGTCACAAGTTTCATTGAGTTTTTTTATTAAGGGTGTTCGGCCTATGATTTTTTTGATTATATTTACTGTGGCCTTGCAGATGCTTTTCACTCCTGGTGGTCATCCCTTTTGGCAGTGGGGAATTTTTTCTTTATCAGCCTTAAGTATAAGAAATGGCTTATTTATTTTTATGAGGTTTTTATTAATTATTTTTATTTCGACGCTCTTAACTATCACGACCACGCCTTTACAAATGGCTGACGCGGTTGGTGCAATTTTAAAACCTTTAAAAATTGTCCATTTTCCTGTTGAAGAAGTAGCTTTAATGCTATCCATTGCCTTACAATTCATTCCATTGCTTTCTGATGAGACTACTAAAATTATGAATGCTCAACGGGCGCGGGGAGTTGATTTTGGTGATGGTAGTATTTTGCGGCAGATTAAAGCAATTATTCCTATCTTAATTCCTTTATTTGTTAGTAGTTTTAATATTGCTTATGATCTTTCGATTGCTATGGAATCACGAGGGTACCAGGGCAGTGAGAATCGCAGTAAATATCGCCAATTAAAATGGCATTTTCAGGATTCTTTAGTGATGTTACTATTTATAGTATTAACAATTATTTTAATCATCTTGCGGAGTTAGACTTAATGACAGTATATAAAATGACGGTACAATATGATGGCACACGCTATCATGGTTTTCAACACCAGCCTAATTTACAGACGATTCAAGGAACGATTGAACATGCCTTGGTAAAGATGACCAAGGGAAAAAAAGTTAACGTAGTGGGTTCAGGACGTACTGATGCTGGCGTTCATGCTTTAGGCCAAGTGATTTCTTTTGCTTATCCGGGTTCTCTTGCAGCAACAAGTATGTTGAAAGCTTTAAATAGTTTGATGCCCCGGGATATTTTATTTATTGAAAGCAACATTGCAGCTCCTGATTTTAATGCTCGTTTTGATGCACTAAGTAAAATCTATGAATATCGTGTGGCTTTGGGAAGATATACGAATCCTTTTTTAAGGTTATATACGGGGCATCATCCATATGCTATTGACATAAAGAAAATGCAAATGGCCTTACAAGATGTTCAAGGTACGCATAATTTTGCAAGTTTTGAAGCTAGTGGCGGAGTAATACGCAATAAGGTCAGGACGATTTATCAGGCCCAATTAGACACTAGCAATTATCCCCAGGAAATTAAATTTATTTTTCATGGTGATGGTTTTTTGTATAATATGGTACGTATTATGGTTGCAACACTTTTAGAAATTGGTAGCAATCGGCGGCCTGTTCATGATTTTTTGCGATTATATGAGGTGCAGGATCGCCAACAAGCTCGTTTAACTGCACCTGCGAGTGGCTTATATTTGAAAAAAGTTTTTTATCCACAGAAATAATATTGACTATTATTAGAATTGGGAGTATATTGAGAAATGGTATTGTTTACCCCACGATAGGCCCCGGAAAACTTATTGAGTGTGTAAACAGACACAGATATTGGAGGAAATTAAATGCGTACAACACCATTAGCTAAACCAAGTGAAGTTGAACGTAAATGGTATCTTATTGACGCAACTGATGTCGTTTTAGGACGTCTATCAACCGCTGTAGCTACAATCTTACGTGGTAAAAATAAACCAACATTCACCCCGAACATTGATACAGGTGATTATGTAATTGTTATCAATGCTGACAAAATCAAATTAACTGGGAAAAAGGCTGCCAAGAAGCTTTATTATCACCACAGTAATCATCCTGGTGGGTTAAAAGTTAAGTCTGCTGGCCAAATTTTGGCTAATAATCCAGAGAAATTGGTTGAAATGTCTATTCGGGGAATGTTGCCAAAGAATTCCCTTGGTCGTCAACAATTTAAGAAGCTCCATGTTTACGCTGGTGCAGACCATAATCATGCTGCCCAACAGCCTGAAGTTTTAGATGTTAATAAGTTGATTTAAGGAGGAGAAAAATTTGGCACAAGTATCATATGCTGGAACTGGCCGTCGTAAAGATTCAGTGGCTCGTGTCCGTTTAGTACCTGGTAAAGGTAACGTTACAATTAACAAGCGGGATGCAAAAGATTATATCCCTTATGCAAGTTTAATTAAGGATTTGAAGCAGCCTTTAGATATTACTGAAACTACTGATAGTTATGATGTTTTGGTTAATGTTCATGGTGGTGGTTTTTCTGGACAAGCTGGAGCAATCCGTCATGGTATTGCCCGTGCTTTGCTAGAAGTAGATCCTGATTTTCGTGGTCCTTTAAAACGTGCAGGAATGCTGACACGTGATCCACGGATGAAGGAACGGAAGAAGCCTGGCTTGAAGAAGGCTCGTAAGGCATCACAATTTTCCAAGCGTTAATATTTTGATATTAATATATAAAAAGTACTTTCTTAACGGAAAGTACTTTTTATTTTGGATAATTTACCATAGTAATAAGCAACACTACACGTTATAACATTTGAAAGTATTATAATAGATTTAATAAGTAAGATTTATAGTTAATTAGCAGGTGTTAAGTTATGCATACAAGATTGTATATTAAAACCACTTTTAAAGATATTTATCATAGTTGGGGTCGTTTTTTGGCGATTACTATAATTATATTCTTAGGGGTTTTATTGTTTGTCGGAATTAAATCCATTGGTCCTAATTTAGAACTGACGATTAATGAGTATGTTCGTTCGCATCAGCTTTCTGATTTACAAGTAGTATCGTCTGCAGGTTTAACAACTGCTGATCAAAAATTAGCTCAAAAAATTATTGGAGCTCAGGTAGAATTAGGCCATAGTTGGGCCTATCACGATACAAAACACGATCAAAATTTGCAGGTATACTCTTACCAGGCTCAAAATCAGCAAAATCAGTTAACTTTGAGGCAAGGTCGTTATCCAAAAAAATCTAGTGAAGCATTAATTAATGTGAAATTGAAAAAGTTTTACCCGCTAAATAAAACCTTACAAATTAATAATCGACAGTTAAGACGTCAACGCTATCGGATAGTTGGTTATATTAATTCACCCTTATATGTGGATCAGCAAGACTATGATTCTGCTCAGGGGCAACTAGATGGATATGTCTATTTGCCAGCGACAAATTTTTTAAGTCAGACTTATTCGATTATGTATTTGCGCTTTAAGGATTTGAATGACCTTAGCGTTAATGGTAAACGCTATCAACAAACAATATCAAAGAAAGAAAAGCTTTTGCAAAGACTATTGCAGTCACGCCGCTATTCAAGATTACAAGAGTTACAGTTACAACTTGATGAGCAACAACAACAATTAGTGCTATTACAACAACAGGCTAAAACCCAATCACAATTACAAAAGCGACTTTCACAATTACAATATCAATTACAACAACAATCCATTGTAGCTGCTAAACTGCCGCAATATTGGATCACTGAAAGAGTAAATAACCCTGGATTTCGGGGGTTTACCACCTTATCAAGTCGAATTGATGCTATTGGTAATGTTTTTCCGGTATTTTTCTTTTTGTTGGGTATTTTGATAACTTTTACTACAATTACACGGATGGTTGAAGAAAATCGTCAAGAAATAGGGACCCTAAAGGCCCTAGGTTACCGTAATTGGGAGATTGCTCAAAAATATTTATTGTATGCTCTGATTATTACAGCCATTGCTTTGGTTTTGGGAATTGAAGTTGGAACAAAGGCACTGCCTCCAATTGTTTATCGGATTTTAAAGAGTAATTATGTTTTTAATAATTATCCTTGCTATTATTGGTTGGAGCCCATTATTACTGCTTCATTATTGGCATTAGGAGCAACTTTTGGGGCGACTATTTATATTTTGTTGACGGATTTGCATCAAAAACCGATTGCTTTACTCTTGCCGAAAGCTCCTAAAGTTGGCCGGCGAATTATATTAGAACATTTTCCTAAGTTGTGGAAAAGGTTAACCTTTGATCAAAAAATGACTTATCGTAATTTATTACGTTATAAGTCTCGAATGTTACTGACAATTCTAGGGATTGCAGGTTGTGCAGGTTTGATGATCGCAGGATTTGGCCTCCGGAATTCTGTCAGTTCTGCTGTCCCTATCCAGTTTCGACAGCTAACTCATTATCAAGCTGTGGTGAATTTAAAAGCAAATAATTCTGCAAATCAGCTTCAAAAAAAATTTAAGAACTCACCATATATTAAAACTTCTTTACCAATCTATATGGCGGCAATTCAAGTGAAACAACAGCCTGTAACCTTATATGGTCTCAAAAATAAATATATTATTACCCATTATTTTACCTTTAGAGATGCCCAAACTAATCAATTGCAATCATTACCACAAAAGAAAGTGCTTATTACGCAAGGTTTAGCCCAAAATAAAAATATTCGCCGAGGGCAAACAATTTCTGTTCAAACTAGGCAAACAAAACCGATCAAATTGTGCGTTGGCGGAATTGTGAAAAATTATGTGGGAAATAGTATTTTTATTAACCAGGATGCCTGGCAAAACTTAAATAAGCGGTCTGTGTCAAATAATGCTTTATTGCTTAAGACTTCTACTTTAAATCCTAAACAACAAAAAAACCTGGGTCATAAGTTAGAAAAAACCAAT
This sequence comes from Bombilactobacillus bombi, assembly GCF_013607485.1. Taxonomy (GTDB): domain Bacteria; phylum Bacillota; class Bacilli; order Lactobacillales; family Lactobacillaceae; genus Bombilactobacillus; species Bombilactobacillus bombi_A. Next base: position 28,410 of record NZ_SCHP01000006.1, on the reverse strand, counting down.
TTAGTGGCTAATACCACTTTCATTAATAAACGAATCCAGCAACAAGCTGCAATGAGTGCCAATTTACAGCCAATTGTGCTTATCTTCGTGGTTTTATCGGGAATTTTGGCTTTCGTAGTTCTCTACAATTTGACCAATATTAATATTTCTGAACGCACACGTGAACTAGCAACAATGAAGGTTTTAGGCTTTTCTACTAATGAAGTAACACTCACGATTGTTAGAGAAAATATTATTTTTACAATTTTAGGAATTATCTTGGGAGTGCCAACTGGTAAAATTTTAACTAATTTTATTATTACTCAAGCTGCTTCCAGTGAACTAAGCTTTCCTTTAGTAATTCCATTGTCAGGTTATTTATTTGCAGTGGTGATGACTGTTGTTTTTCTACTTATTGTTTCAATTATTACACAAAAAATCCTGCAATCCTTGGATATGATTTCAGCTTTAAAAGCTAGCGAATAATTAGAAATTTGCCTGCAAAAGGACGATAATAAAATAAGATGGATCAAATTTATTAATAGGAGGTTAATGGTTTCAAAATACGATGGTATCAGAATTAAGCGACAAATCACGATTAGAGCTTTCAAGCAGTAGTTCACATAGCTATACTGTACAAAGTCATTGTGGTTGTCAAATTGCTACAATAATTTAATTAAGCAGCTGTACGGTTAAAAATAACGAATTAGGAGAGATTCTCATGACCAAGTTAAACGATAAGTATACCTTAAAAAATGGTGTTGAAATACCTAAGATTGGCTTTGGTACTTGGCAGATTGCCCCGCAAGATGCTCAACAAGCGGTAAATAACGCTTTAGAGTTGGGATATCGTCATATTGATACTGCCTTAGTTTATCACAATGAAAAAGAAGTTGGACTAGGTTTTAAACAGTCAAAATTAAAACGAGAAGATGTTTTCATAACTTCAAAGCTTCCCGCCGAAACCAAATCTTATAAACAAGCATTAGTTGACTTTCAAACAACTTTGGACAATTTACAAGTTGATTATGTTGATTTGTATTTAATACATGCACCTTGGCCTTGGTCACAAAAGGGCGCCAATTATGATCGGCAAAATCAAGAGGTTTGGCGTGCAATGGAGGAAATCTATACCTCAGGAAAAGCCAAAGCCATTGGAGTTTCAAATTTTAATGTTCATGATTTACAAAATGTTTTAGCAGTTGCTAAAATTCCACCAATGGTTAATCAAATCCGTTATTTTATCGGACATACTCAACAAGAAGTGACAACTTTTGCACAAGAACATGATATTTTAATTGAAGCCTATTCACCCCTAGCAACTGGTTCTTTATTAACTAATACGCAACTGCAGGAATTAGCAGCAAAATATCAAGTTAGTTTGGCACAATTAGCAATTCAATTTTGCATTCAAAATAATGTTTTGCCACTACCTAAAGCTGTTCAGCGCGCACATGCACAAGCTAATGCCCAGTTGAATTTTAAAATTAGTTCAGCTGATATGCAATGGTTAAACGATTTTATCGCTTCTGAGGATTAATTTTGGTAATATTAGTGACTCGTGATTAAAAATTTGGTATTATTACATCGAATATCTTGAAGGTTTCCAATTAAGATATTCAAAAGTACCAGATGGAGGTAGCTTTATCTACTGAAATCTGGTACTTTTGTTTTAATAAGTTTTTGGGTACACTAAAAGTATAATGGGTGAATGGAGATAATGATGATTCAAGCAGTATTATTTGATATTGACGGTACATTATTAGATACGGAAAAACAAGTAATAGCCGGCTTACAACAGGCTTTAAAAGCTAAAAAGAATCTTACAGTAACACCAGAACAGCTATTTTATACATTGGGAATTCCCGGTTTACAGGTAGCTGCTGATTTTGCTGATAATCCCCAAGAAGCTGAGCAAATTTTACAATGTTGGGAACAAAATATGCGGACTAACTTTCAAAGTGTTACTATTTTCTCTGGCATTATGGACTTATTAAAACAATTACAGCAACGCCAACTATCATTGGCGATTGTTACCTCCAAAACTCGGGCAGAATTTGATGATGAAGTAAAGAATTTTGGCTTTGAACAATATTTTCAGACCGTCATAACAGCTTCAGATACCAAAGAACACAAACCTCATCCTGCCCCCATTTTAAAGGGGTTAGAAAGGTTACAAAATCCCGCCTCTGATGCTCTTTACGTTGGTGATGCAATTTATGATCAGCAATGTGCACATGCAGCTCATGTCCGGTTTGCTCGGGCAGTATGGGGATCAAAAGACAATCCTGAGTTTAAGCAGGCAGATTATCAATTGCAACATCCGCAAGATTTGATAAAGATTGTTGATGATGAAAATAACTAGCTAATGTATGAGATTATTCAATAATAAAAAATCCAGACAATTTTTGTCTGGATTTTTTATTAGAATTTAAGCTTACAGCTTAAAAGGTTGATTGGTATTGAGTAATTGATGGTTCTTTAAATCCATAAAGTACATCGAAATTGTGCTCTTAGTGTCATTAATAGAAGACATCATGGCCGTATCAACCTTTTGCCCCGGAGCGACTTCTTGTTGAGCCATATTCAACTTATCTTGTGCATCATGGTTGTCAGCGGCAGGAGTAGTTGCTGATAAGAGTTGATCGTTTTGTTTCAACTGCAAATCTTCACTCACAATCGTAGCCGGTTTTTGGGGCTCCTTACTTTTGTTGATAAAGGTATATTCAATGAATAATGCTGGTTTATTATTAGTATCAGGGATTAATTTAACTCCATCAGAAGAATTATTCAACTGAATAGTAAAATCATCAGTATCATACTTCATATCATCATAAGATCCAGAGTTTTTCCAATCTCGTGCTGGTGGCTGAGCAGCTTTTTTATTAGCTTGCAAACTCTTTTGCTGTTTGTGAATATCTTTAATGGGTTTAACTTTTTTATGTTTTAATGCTTTTTTAGGCGATGTAAGAGTTTGTTCAGTTTTAGGAGGAGTTGCAGTAGTAGGTGCTGTTGTTTTTTTAGTAGGTTGAAGCCATACATATAACCCTAGGCTAACTCCAACTATGATGATAATAGCACTTAGGATCCAAACCACAGGCCGTTTCCAAAAACTGGTATTTTTATCTTGCGCATTACGCTGTAGATTTTGCTGTTTAACAACTGGAGGATTAGGCTGGTAATGTGGCTGTTTATTAGATGGATAGGGCGGTTTAGTTGCAGTTTCAGTCAAGTTCTGTTGATTGTTATAGTTAATGGGTTGTTGGGGAGGCTGTGTGGGCTGAGTAGGCCGCTGGTTTTGTTGATGGGTAGTAAAACGGGATTTGTTAGTTGTTGGGGCAAGGCTTTTAATTGGAGTTGGCTCTGAGCGTGGTGGTACAAAAGTCGGCTGTTGCTTGTTACTATTAGGCGTTGCTTCAGCTGAATTGAAAGAATTCAATGGTTGTTGCAGATTATTGTTAGCTGACCAAGGCTGTCCTGAAAAATTATTGGGTGTTGCTGTGGAATTTTGTGATGGTTGATTATTTTTTCTAGTTTTAAAATGATGTTGATTTTGGGAATTTCGATTAGGCATGCTGAAACCTCCTCACCTTATATTTAATATATACAATTTTGACACGTAATTAAAGGGCTCAGAACAAAACAAAGCAAAATTTTAACAATTAAAATGAAATTAATATTGAATTTAGATAATAAAAGTGATATAACTGTTTGGTTGTAAGAAATTGATGTAATAATGGAGGAATAAGCTATGTTGTTTACTGGTCGTCGAGTATGTGATTACGAAGTAGTAGGGATGTTTAGCAGCATTTCTGGTGAACAAGTAGTAACTAAGCGTGTATGTCATAATGTGTCCAAACGTGAAGCCGCTGCCCATATGAAACAATTAGTACAAACTAATTATCGTGATACGCTAGACCTACAGCAGCCAATCAAAGTAGCAGTCAAATCAATTCGTTAATTTAAATAAGTGTATGTAATTTAAATAGCTAGTCAATTAAGATGATTCTAATATAGATCAAGGCCGAGGGATTTTTGCCTTGGTCTTTTATTTTGGCTTCACAATTCTCCCCAACATAAAATTGATTCTTCGCTTTAATAAAAAGTTGAAACTTGACTAATGTACAATGGATACTCAACTTTTAATTGTCTAGGATAATCTTTTTAAGATGATGATATTGCATTAAAAGTTAAGTTAGCCTAAAATCAAGCTAGAAAATGAATGAAGAGGTGATTATCATGAAGGACCAACATTCCACAACCAATTTATCTGATAGTAAATTTGCCTTAGTGACTGCTTTAAATGCCGCTATTACCATAGTGGAGTTTGTAGGGGGAATTATTTCGGGCAGCCTTGGCTTAATTTCAGATGGCTTTCATAATATGGAAGACACTTTATCTGTGGTTTTATCGTTTATAGCACACATAATTAGTAAAAAAAATAGTAATGAACGCCAAACATTTGGCTATCAGCGTGCAGAAATCTTAGCGGCTTTTGTGAATTCGGCTATTTTAATTGCGATTACGCTAATCTTGATTTTTGAAGGCATTAAACGTTTGGGACATCCACAATTAGTTAACGGCGGCATTATGCTTTTGGTTTCTATAGTCGGTGTCGCAGCCAATTTGTTGTCGATGCTGGTGATGCAAAATGCTGCTCACCATAATCTTAATATCAAAGCCACTTTTTTACATATGGCAGCAGACACTTTGTCTTCACTAGGTGTATTAGTGGCCGCTGTACTAATTAATATGTTCAATTGGACATGGGTAGATCCTTTACTGACGTTAATAACTGCGGCTTGGATTATGAAGGAATCATTTGAAGTAATTAAACAAACAGTCTCAATCTTAATGGAAGCTAGCCCTGATATTGAATTAGAACAAGTTCAAAAAACGCTGTTGCAATTACCTGAAATAGTAAATGTTCATCATGTGCACTTATGGCGAATTGACGAAAATTTAATTGCTTTTGATGCTCATATTAATGTGCGCTCTACTGAAACCATGGCGCAATTAGAAAGCCTCTATCAAAAGATAGAAAAACTGTTAAGTCAGCAATTTGGCATTAATCATGTCACAATTCAAGCAGAATGTCAGCGCGGCATTCATGAACATCTTGTTTATCAGCATCAAGCTAATAAAAAGTAACCCGATTTAAAGGCCAAAAACGCATTTTTACCACACCAATAACGCGATCGTGTGTAACAAAGCCAAAAACTCGGCTATCTACAGACTGGCGGCGGTTGTCCCCTAAAACAAAGTAAGAGTTAGCGGGGACTTTTTTAGTACCAAAAGAAGTTTGTAACGAAAAATTAGGTGTTAATAATTGTCCTGGCTGTAAACGGGCTTTATAAGGATCTAAATAAGGTTCATTAATTGCTTTGCCATTAATATAAGTGACGTCATTTTTAAAAGTTATCTGATCACCGGGTAAACCAATTACACGTTTAATAAAGGGTTTATCTTGTACTGAACCGGGAGGATCAATCACCAAGATATCACCTCGATGAATAGCGGCATTCGGCGCAGCAAAGAAACGGTCACCATTGTAAAAATTAGGCTGCATAGATTTACCTCGAACCTCACCGTTGATCCAAACGACGTTGGCAATTATGTACGTCAGTATAATCACGGTAAGGAATAATCCGCCCAAAATTGACAAGGGATAAGCATTTTTTTTAAGTTTATTTTTAAATTTTGTGCGCAACTTTTTCCAAGTTTGCATTAAATATTCACCAACTTATTATTGTAAGAGAATAAAATTTCTGAAAATTCACTAGATTAATGGTAACATAAAAGCAAAGATTGTGTTAACAGAGGTTGAAGATATGTTATTTCATAGTATTAGCGGTGTCCTGATTATTTTAGTTATGATTCTTGTAGGGTATGCTCTCACCCAAGTAGGATGGTTTGATGAGCGCTATAGCCAGATTACTTCTAAATTAGTTACTCAAGTAGCTTTACCTTGTTATATGATTAATACTATCACTTCGAAATTTTCCCGGGGAGAACTTTTTCAAATTTTTCCAGATCTGAAATTTCCAATTTTATCAATGACTTTATTATTTTTGGTCTCTTATGGGGTTCAGTTTATTTTACACATTGACCCCAATCATCGGGGCTTATTTAAATCGATGTTTTCCAATTCCAATACAGTTTTTGTCGGTTTACCTGTAAATATGGCCTTATTTGGGAAGGCCAGTGTGCCTTATGTTTTAATATATTATATGGCTAATACGACTTTTTTTTGGACCTTAGGAGTGTATTTAATCCGCCGCGATGGTGATGCCAAACAAAAAATGAGTATTTTAGCAATCCTTAAAAAAATCTTTTCCCCGCCACTATTAGGTTTTATGTTTGGGGTGCTGTTGGTAATTTTAAATTGGAAATTACCCGATTTTTTAATGTCTGATACTAAGTACATCGGCAGCTTAACCATTCCTTTATCTATGTTTTTCATTGGTATGAAATTAGCTCAAGTAGGTATTAGTAATATTCATGTTTCTTGGGATATGTTTGGTATTTGTTTTGGCCGCTTTATATTGGCGCCATTTTTAACTTTTATTTTGGTATTTGCTGCTCCTGTACCTAATATTATGAAACAAGTATTTGTTTTGCAAGCAGCAATGCCAGTCATGACTAATGCTCCTGTAGTAGCCAAACTTTACCACGCTGATTCGGATTACGCTGCAGTCATGGTTACTGCAACCACGGCTTTAAGTCTAGTAGTGGTTCCTATTTTGATGAACATTGTAATGAGATTATTTTAAGCAGGTAAATAAGATAATGGTTAAGTTGATTTTAGTTAGACATGGACAAAGTATTGCGAATGCTAAAAATGAATATACTGGATGGTCAGATGTAGACTTAACTGCCCAAGGACGCCAACAGGCAGTAGCTGCTGGAAAGATTTTAAAAAAACATCAAATTTTCTTTGCGGGAGTGCATACTTCCGTTTTACGGCGCGCAATTATTACAGCTTACTTGATTCAAGAGCAGTGTCATGCCCTTGATATTCCTATTTATAAGTCGTGGCGGCTAAATGAGCGTCATTATGGAGCTTTGCGGGGATTAAATAAAGATTATACACGACAAAAATTTGGTGCTGATCAAGTTGCTTTGTGGCGACGTAGTTATAACAGCGTCCCCCCTCAATTAAGGCAGGTAGATACACATCTTCGTGCTTATCAGCAATGGCCTCAAAGTATTTTACCACGTTCTGAAAGTTTGGCGATGGCCTTAAAGCGTACTGTTCCTTACTTTCAAGATCATATTGTACCGCAGCTTCTGGAAGGAAAAAATCAATTAATTGTCGCTCATGGCAGTACTTTACGCGCTTTAATTAAATATTTAGAAGATATCAGTGATGAAGATATTGATGGAGTAGAAGTAGGCAATGCACAGCCTATTATTTATCAACTCGACCAGCACTTACAAATTTTAAATAAACAAATCTTGGACGAGTAGTTTCTATACTAAAAAAGCCGAACTCAATTAAGAGCTGCGGCTTTTTTAGTGTGGAAAGTAACTTAAGTTAATATTTTAATTTAGTCGTCATCCTCATCGCTGTTGTCAACATCATCATATTTAATCAAGGGCTCACGCTGAACTAAGCGTAACTTATCAGAACGCAACTGCCCTAAGGTTAGCGGTACGCGTTCGACAACGACATCGCTGTAAGATAAGCCAAACCAAATAGCAGGAGTAACGGTATATCGCTGCAGCCATAAGCGAGCTTGAATAATATTTTTCTTCAGATTATCCAGCTGAGTATCGGGTGATAAAACTTCTTGAATAATTACAAAGGAAAAATCTCCAACGCTTCGATCAGGAATAGTGGTATAAGTTTGTGGTTGGCGCGGCAGCTCGCCTTTAATCATCATTTCGTTAACAATTTGGCGTAGGAAGAAGTTAACTTTTTGTTCCATTCTAAAGCCTAAATATAATTGTACATTAACCATGTAGTCAGTGCCAAAGGTATCTACACTATATGCCGTAGTATAGGGTTTATCAGTAACATTGACAGTAACAAACCAATAAACTTTAGCTCGTTTAGGCCTTTTATCTAAAATAGAATATAAGATGTCCTTTTTAATTTTAAAGCCATCATGAATTTTGGTTAAATAAACTAAATTAGTAGTATAAAGAGGTAATGATTCATCTTCACTTAACTCTTTCAACTGTTTTTTATAAGCCAATAAAGAAACGTATTCCCGATGAAAAGTATTATCATTTTTGAGTAATTCGCCGTATTGCCAAATAATCATAATCATGATTAAAACACAGGCAATCGTGAAAGTAACATATCCACCTTCAAAGAACTTCACACTATTTGAGATTAAGAAAATAGATTCAATTGCTAAGAAAAAGATAATGATAATTTTGGAAAGCACAGGATTACGCTTAGTCGTTGACAGCCACGCATTCAACAAAACTGTAGTCATTAACATGGTAATTGTAATAACTAGGCCATAAGCTCCAGCCATTTTTTCCGAGGTTTTAAAGTACAAAACAATTGAGATACACAATATCCAAATAATATTATTGACCGCGGGAATGTAAAGTTGACCCTTAAAATTAGTAGGATAAATCATTCGCAAACGTGGTAATAATTTTAATTTAGTAGCTTCTGATACTAGTGTATAAGAACCTGAAATTAGTGATTGGGAAGCAATAATAGCTGCTAAAGTGGCAATAATTGTCATTGCTAAGCGAAATTGTGCAGGGACCATTTCAAAAAAGGGATTTAAGGAATTGATTTTTTGATATGAGCTTAATCCCTTAATTTGATTTAACCACACGCCTTGACCCAAATAATTAATCAACAAACAAATTTTAACATAAGGCCAACTACCATAAATATTACTTCGTCCTACATGGCCCATATCAGAATATAAGGCCTCTGCACCAGTAGTTGCCAAGAAAATACTGCCTAAAATAAAAATTCCGTTTTTATTTTCTGAGCTGAGCAAAGTTTTTATAGCATAATAGGGATTTAAAGCGCGTAAAAAGCTCCAATCGCCTGCTAAACGATATAAACCTGCAATTGCTAAGCTGGTAAACCAAAGCATCATAATCGGACCAAAAGCTCGTCCTAAGGCTTCAGTACCAAAGCGTTGAATAAAAAATAAACATGATAAAATAACAATAGCAACTATAACTACTGTATGCTGGTTACTAATTAAAACATGATTACCGATATTAATGCCTTTAAGACCTTCTACAGCTGTCGTCACAGTTACAGCCGGCGTCATCATTCCATCGGATAAGAATGTGGCTCCTCCGATCATTGCTGGAATAATCAGCCATTTTGCTTTTTTACGTACTAAAGTATATAAAGCAAAAATACCACCTTCACCATTGTTATCGGCTCTTAAGGCGATTAGGACGTATTTTGTCGTAGTGATAATTGTTAATGTCCAAAAAATTAAAGATACACTGCCCAAAATAAAGTCTGTAGAAATATGGCCTAGGCCGCCATTTCCAGCAACCAAAGAGGACATCGTATACATAGGGGAAGTTCCAATATCACCATAAACCACCCCTAAAGCGACTAAAATGCCACCAAGGGTCAGTTTACTATTGAGGCTTTTTTTGGAACCTAAAGAATTTTGCCTTTTCATTTTATCCGTACTCTTCTCCAATTATTATAATGTTGATATATTTAACATATTAATGCGAGAAATGCAACCACACTCTTTAACTTCATCTTGCATTATAGCAGAAAAACCTCGCAGTAGCTGCTGTTATTCAAGTAAAAACATGCTATCATGAAATGCAGAAAATTTGGAGATAATAAAGTTGAAAACACTTCGAACAATATGTAGCATTTTATTCTTATTACTTTTTATAGGTACTAGTTCCCATGTGGCTACTGCCAGTACGCAAAAGACAATTGTTAAATTGCTCAAGCACAATCAGTATAGTGGGAGTTTATTAATTATCAAGCATGGGAAAATCTGGCAAAAAAATAATTTTGGTTACGCAGACTATGAGCAAAGACGCCTTAATACTAGTAAATCAGTCTATCAGCTAGCTTCTTTGGAAAAGTCCATAACTGCTACTCTCTTAATAAAAGCACAAACGCAACATAAGCTCAAATTAAGTGACTCTTTACACAGTTATTTTCCTAACATTCCTTATAGTGCCAATTTGACTTTAAAACACTTAATGCAAATGCAATCTGGTTTGGTATTATCTAATAAAACGTCCACCAATTTGTCTACCAAACGATTAGATTATTATCTTAATCACGCTACAAGATTTGATAAAAATTATGTTAATCGTTGGCATTACAGTGATGTTAACTATATTTTATTAGCACGGATTTTGGCAAAAGTTAACCATTGTTCTTATCAAGAATTATTTAATCGCTATTTTAAACAGCCCTTACATTTAAAAAATACTAATGTAGATGATAATTATGAACTTAATCCCTATCATACTACGGGTTATGATGTCCAAGAACAACCAGCTAATTATACTAATCCTTTGACATTAGATACTCAACGCTTAGATTTTGAATTAGGAGCGGGACAATTATATGCCAATGTGCAGGAATTTTACCATTTACAAGCAGCTATTGTACAAGGAAAAATTGTTCCGCAAAAAGTTTTACAGATTTATCGCCAGGTGCCGCCCACTAATCAAGGCAACGGTTATAATGGTGGCGTTTATAATGATGCCCAAAACCATTATTTTTATGCCCATGGAGTAGAACAGGGTTTTGACACGGTTTTTGTAATGGCGAATAATGGCAAAAATGCCGTCATATTGTTTAGTAATCGACATAATCCTGCAATGACTAATACAATTGATTTGGCTAAAGATATTTATCAAATGGTAATTACTAAGTAATTAGATTATCTATCTCAATCATTATGGAGTTTTTCTAACAATAAAACTTTAAGAAAAAAGGGGTCTAGAACTGGGATTTTGTTCTAGACCACTTTTTTAGATAATATTAATAAGCTAAGCTAAAGCACCCATAGGATCCCAAGGCGCTAGAACTTTTGGTGTATCTTTTTCTTGTTCATAAGCTTGGCGTAATTGTTCTGGTAAATATTTTTTGTTGATAACTAATTGGTAAACAAATTGGTCAAACCATGCATCACTCATGACAAAATAACCTTCAGTACCAACTTTTTCACCCCAAGAGTTTTCTACTTTCCATTTTGTTGGCTGCCCCTCATTATCAAGATCAACGCCAGTTAAAACCATAGCGTGATCCATCATGCTTTCGCCATAGTCTAAGCGCTGAGCTTTTGTCATATTAAAGTCAATGTTAAAAAGTCCATCTAAATCATAAATTTCGGTGTCCATAATTCCGGCTTTACGATCAGATCTTTGAACAACATCGCTGCCAAACCAAACAGCTTCACCTGCTTGTAGTTGGGCAACTGCGGCTTGTTTGAAGTCTTTTAATTCTAAATTTAAATGGCGTACTGGACGGCCTCCAACAACATTACCTAACATCTCTACAGTATAGACATGATTATAAGGCTTATCATGTGTAGGAGCATTAATTGTCGAAATATAGTCCGGTAAATTCAAATCAATATACTTTTTATAAAATTCCTTCGGTGTAATATTTTGTTCGCGATGAAAGTTGTGGTCATCGTCACGATAAGACCAATCAAATTTGGTTGGTGGCTCACCAATGGTATACACAAGCATGCGATATACTTCACTCAGCATTTGTTCTTTTTGCATAGCTATTTCTTGCTGAGAGACTTGATTGTTAACTAATTGCCGGAGTTTAACTGCATCTTTGCGTAATTTAAGATTGAGTACTTGATTGAGTTCGGATGAATTAGTACGGCTGGCCGTATCAGGCATTACACTTTTAGGTACGACTCCATATTTTTCAAAAAGTCCACAAACTAAATCCCATTGGCCGCCGTCTTGTTGCGGGGTAGCCATGAGAAAGTCAACCTTACGATCACCAATTGGTAAATCAGCAGTGTTGAGAACATTTTCGTAAAAGTAGTTAGATTTCTCTAATTTATCCCAAAAGAAAATATAACCTTGAGAAAGCTCAAAATCTTTAATTTTGAATTGAGTTTGCATTGGATGACGCAGGGTGTTAAGAGCGGCAAAGACCCAGCAGAGTCCGGATCGCTTTTGATCTGCCACTTTACCAGTTTCCAATTCAATAGAAAAAGTGGGATCCATTGCAATTTGAGATTTTAAAGTCTTACTAGATTGATAAATACCGTTTTGGGCCACACTATTTTTAATAACATTGGCTGCTGGCACTTGGTTAAATTCGGTGGCAAATTTCTGTAATGCTGCCTTATCAATTGCTTGTACCATATATTTGAATCCTCCTCTAAATTAAGGAAATTTAATAATAACTTTAGTCTAAAATAACTAAATAGTCCAGTATTTAACGAATTTGATCGATAATTTGTGGACCATGATCGGTTCCAACAACTACTGTATTAACCAAGTCGAGGAATAAACCATGTTCAATAATACCAGTTTGGTGATCTAACCAGTCAGCTAGTAAATGGGGATGTTTGATTTGCCCTAAATGTAAATCAATAATATAATTTTTCATGTCTGTTAAATAGGGTTGACCATTGTCTGTTAAACGAAATTGTGGATGTAAGTCTTCACTCTGAAGACGTTTAAATAATTGTTCACAGCCAAAAGGATTTACTTCAATAGGTAATGGGAATTTACCCAAGGTAGGAACCATTTTTGATTGATCAACAATCCAAAGATTACGTTTGGAATTTAAAGCCACTGTTTTTTCATAAGTATGGGCGCCACCGCCACCCTTAATACCTTGGAAATTTTGGTCAATTTCATCAGCACCATCAATAGTTATGTCAATTTGTTGAATTTCATTGAGCTTTTTTAGTGGAATGCCCAATTTTTCGGCTTGCTGCCAAGTTCTGGTGGAAGTAGTAACACATTGAACTGTTAAATTTTCAGTTTGAACACGGCGTCCTAATTCTTCTACCATATAGTAAACTGTTGATCCAGTGCCTAAGCCCACTGTCATATTGGGTTTAATAAAATCAACGGATTTAATACCGACTGCTTTTTTTAATTCATCTTGATTCATGACTTAGTCCTCCTGTTTTGGGGTCGGATTTTTTAATAAATATTGAATGTCACTTTCTTGTTGAAAAACTTTTTTGGCGTATGGACAAACTGGAATAATCAGCCAATGATTTTTAATTGCTAAATCTAAAACTGCTTGCAATAATTGACGGGCCAATCCATGATGCCGATAAGTGGGCGCCACTAAAGTGTGATCAATGCTGATAGTAGAATCGTCTAACTGGGTATAAGTGATTTCACCCAGCAATTGTCCATCAGGGTCGTCTTTATAGAAGCGTCCCGGTTCAAAATCTAGTTGCATTGTAATTCCTCCTTTAATAGTATTTGCTATAATAATCATACCTCAATATAATATGGCTGACATGGAATAGGAGTTAAATAATTGAAAAAACGTAAATTTGAGATTGTCTCACGTTATCAAAAACAAAATGTATCTTTACCGCTTCGTCAGACTCAATCAGCTGCAGGTTATGATCTGGCCGCTGCTGAAGATTTTGTAGTTCCTTCAATTTGGAAGGAAGGACCTCAGCCTTCGCAAGTAGCTTTAACGCCAGTTTTAGTACCCACTGGATTAAAAGTTTGTTTACCTGCTGATGAGGTTTTACTATTAGTTAATCGTTCTAGCGGTCCTTTAAAGCGCGGGTTGGTTTTACCAAATTCAATCGGTGTTATTGATGCTGACTATTATAATAACGATAATAATGAAGGCGAAATCTTTGTACAAATGCTTAATTTTTTCCCACAGGACTACCATATCAAAAAAGGGGAGCGGATTTGTCAAGGAATTTTTATGAAGTATTTAACAACTACTGATGACCTTCCCTCTACTGTACAGCGAGTAGGTGGATTTGGGTCATCTGATAAGTAAGGAGAGCATGTGGCTAAAGTAAAATCAAGATATGTTTGTCAAAATTGTGGCTATATTTCACCGCGAATGCTGGGACGCTGTCCAAATTGTGGCGCGTGGAATCAGCTCGTAGAGGAATTAGAACCAGTTAAAACCAAGCTGCCAACTTCAACTACCACAAACAAACCGATAAAGCGACCGCAAAAACTAGCCAATATTACCTTTAATGAAGAAAAACGGGTTCAAACTGGTCTTCAAGAATTAGATCGTGTTTTGGGCGGGGGTGTTGTCCCAGGATCATTGGTCTTGATTGGCGGGGATCCTGGAATTGGTAAATCGACGCTTTTGTTGCAGGTATCGGGGCAATTAGAAAAAACCGGCGGTAAAGTTCTTTATGTTTCTGGAGAAGAAAGTGCTTCCCAAATTAAATTGCGGGCTAATCGTTTACATGTTGGTGGTGATAACCTTTATATTTATCCTGAAACTGATATGCAGGCTATTACCCAAACAGTTGCGGACCAAGAACCTGATTATTTAATAATTGATTCAGTACAAACCATGAACGTTCCAGATTTATCTTCGGCCATTGGCAGTGTTGCCCAAATTCGCGCAGTAACTACTCAGTTAATGACAATTGCTAAACAGCAAGGTGTTAGTGTTTTTGTAGTGGGTCATGTTACTAAAGGAGGTGCGATTGCGGGACCGAAAATTTTAGAGCACATGGTTGATACGGTGCTTTATTTTGAAGGGGATCTACACCACAATTATCGCATTTTACGTTCTGTAAAAAATCGTTTTGGTTCAACCAATGAAATTGGGATGTTTGCCATGCACAATGAGGGGCTTACGCAAGTTAGCAATCCTTCGGAAATTTTTTTAGAAGAGCGTTTGGCCAATGCGACCGGCTCCGCAGTAGTGGTTTCAATGGAAGGAACACGGCCAATTTTAGTAGAATTGCAATCTTTAATTACGCCAACACTTTATGGAACAGCTAAGCGCACTACTACGGGACTAGATCATAATCGAGTATCGGTCATCATGGCTGTTTTAGAAAAGCGTGCTAATATTTTACTCCAAAATCAAGATGCTTATTTAAAAGCAACTGGTGGAGTGCGTTTGGATGAACCAGCCATTGATTTGGCTATGGCCATGGCAATTGTTTCTAGTTATAAAAATTTAGGCTTGGCTTCTGATGAATGTTTTGTAGGAGAAATGGGCTTAACCGGTGAAATTCGTCGTGTTAATTTAATTGATCAACGAATTAAAGAGGCTGCTAAATTGGGCTTTAAGAAAATCTATGTACCTGCTAATAATGAAATTAGTCATGACGAAGTTCAGGATATAAAAATTGTGGGAGTACGCACCATCAATGAAGCTATCAAAAAAGTTTTCAAAAACCAGCATTAACGCGTTGATTTTTTAGCAGAAGCGGGTAAGCTATTATAGTAGAAAGTTATTGGAAGAAAGAGGAGTTTATTGTGGCTGATAATAAAATTAGAGTACGTTATGCACCAAGTCCTACAGGACATTTACACATTGGTAATGCACGGACGGCATTATTTAATTACTTATTTGCACGTCATAATCATGGTACCTTTGTTATTAGAATTGAAGATACTGATACTAAGCGGAATGTAGCGGGTGGTGAGCAAAGCCAACTAGAAAATCTTCAATGGCTAGGAATAGACTGGGATGAAGGTCCTGATGTCGGCGGTGAATTTGGACCTTATCGCCAATCAGAACGCCGAGAGATTTACCAAAAATATATTCAACAGCTTTTGGATGCGGGCGTAGCCTACGAATCCTACAAGACTGAAGAACAGCTGCAAGCTGATCGCGAAGCCCAAAAGGCTCGTGGAGAAATGCCGCATTATGAATATGAATATGCGGGCATGACTGAAGAACAAAAGCAAGCAGCTATTAAAGCTGCGCAACAACAAGGTTTAAAGCCAGTTATCCGGATTAAAGTTCCTCAAAATAAAGTCTTTGAGTGGGATGATATTGTTAAGGGAACAGTAAAGTTTGAATCGCAGACCATTGGCGGTGACTGGGTTATTCAAAAGCGTGACGGGATGCCGACTTATAATTTTGCGGTAGTTATTGATGATCACTTAATGCAAATAACGCATGTTTTGCGGGGCGATGATCATGTGGCTAACACGCCTAAACAATTAATGATTTACGATTATTTAGGTTGGCAGCCGCCTAAATTTGGCCATATGACATTAATTATTAATAGTGAAACTGGTAAAAAGTTAAGTAAACGTGATGAGTCTGTTTTACAGTTTATTGAACAATATCGTGAACGTGGTTACTTACCAGAAGCCATGTTTAATTTCATCACTCTTTTAGGGTGGTCACCAGTGGGTGAAGATGAAATTTTTACCCGCAAACAGTTCATTAAACAGTTTGATCCTAAGCGCTTAAGTAAATCACCGGCAGCTTTTGATCAAAAGAAACTTGAATGGGTAAACAACCAATACGTGAAAGCTGCTGATTTAAGTAAGATTACAGATTTATCTTTGGCTAATTTAATTCAAGCAGATTTACTGCCGCAAAATCCGGATTTAAAAACAATTGAATGGACCCGAGCTTTAGTTTCTTTATTTAAAGATCAGATGAGCTATACTAGTCAAATTGTCGAATTATCCCAAATTTTCTTTAGTGATCCTAAACAACTAGATGAAACAACGATGGCAGAATTGCGTAAGGATGATGCTGTACCAACCTTAAAAGCCTTTCAAGCAAAAATCCAAGATTTGCCGCGCTTTACAGCTACGCAAATCATGCAGGCAATTCAAGCTACACGCCAAGAAGTAGGCGCGAAAGGCCGCAAGCTTTATATGCCAATTCGGATTGCCACTACGCGGTCGATGCACGGGCCTGGAATTGGTGAGGCAATTGAATTATTGGGCTATGATAAGACCCAACAACATTTAGCTGAAACTCTCAAACAGTTAGAAAATTAATTTTCAAAACACAGCGTGTAGAGTCATTAGTTCAACATAGCTGTGTTTTTTCAGCATAAAGGAGTTAAGATGATAAAAATTTTTAATACATTATCAAAACAGAAAGAAGAATTTAAACCGCTAAATCCTCCGCTAGTAACGATGTATGTCTGTGGACCCACAGTTTATAACTATATTCATCTCGGTAATGCCCGCTCGGCAGTAGCTTTTGACACTATTAGACGCTATTTGCAATATCGAGGATATCAGGTACGTTATGTTTCCAATTTTACCGATGTTGATGATAAAATCATTAAGGCTGCGCGTGAGCAAGAATTACCACCGCAAAAAATTGTTGCTAAATATATTGCTGCTTATCAAGAAGACGTGGCGGCTTTGAATATCTTACCTGCCACCTTGAATCCGCGGGCCACGGAAAACATGTCTGATATTATTAGCTTTATTCAGGATCTAGTAAACAAAGACTATGCTTATGAGAGCCAAGGCGACGTGTATTTTCGGGCGCGTAAATTCGCAGCATATGGACAATTATCTGGACAAAATTTGGACGATTTAGAACAAGGAGCTAGCCAACGGGTTAATGACTTTGATACTTTTAAAAAGGAAGATCCAATCGATTTTGCCTTGTGGAAAAAAGCTCCTGCCAATGAATTATCTTGGTCTTCTCCTTGGGGAAACGGACGTCCTGGATGGCATATTGAGTGTTCAGTAATGTCAACCAAGTATTTAGGTAAGACTGTGGATATTCATGGAGGTGGCGAAGATTTAATCTTTCCGCATCATGAAAATGAAATTGCCCAAAGTCAAGTTCATACAGGGAAGACATTTGTTAAATATTGGTTGCATAATGGCTTTGTAACCATTGGCAGCGACAACGAAAAAATGAGTAAATCTCTGGGTAATTTTGTCACCATGCATGAATTATTACAACAAGTGGATCCACAAGTTTTGCGGCTCTTTATGTCAGCTACTCAATATCGTCGGCCCATCCAATATTCGAAAGCCAGCTTAACTGAAGCTCAAAATAATTTACAGCATTTGCAAACAGCAGCACAAAATTTAAGTTTTCGGTTGCATGATGATGTTTTTAATGATTTTGATGATACAATTCAACTTCAGCAGGACAATATTGAAAAGCAGTTTATTCAACATATGGATGATGACTTTAATGTGCAAAATGGGTTAAGTGATATTTATGATCTTATGCGCTTAATTAATCAATATTCTGCTCAAACTCAAGTTAATACTCAAAATATCAATAACTTATTAGATACTTTCACTACTTTGCTGAGTATTTTTGGGATTGAATTTGTTACTAATCCTCAATTAGATCAGCAAATAGAGCGATTAATAGCACAACGAGATACAGCGCGCGGGCAAAAAGACTTTGCTAAAAGTGACGCTTTGCGTGATCAATTATTAGAAATGGGAATTATCTTAGAAGATACACCCCAAGGAACGCGGTGGCATAAAAAATGATAGATTATCACCAATTAAATGGTTTAACCTTAGCTTATTTAGGTGATGCCGTCTGGGAAGTATTTGTGCGCGATCATTTAATTAATTGTGGTCTGACTAAGGTTAATCGGCTGCAAAAACGGGCCACGCATTTTGTATCAGCTAAGGCACAAGCAGCTTTAATTGCCTTAATGCAAAAAGATGATTTTTGGACTGCAACCGAAAAAGAAGTTTTTTTGCGCGGTCGTAATGCCAAAGCAAAGACTCATGCTAAAAATACTTCAGTGCAAACCTACAATATTTCTACAGGTTTTGAGGCTATTTTTGGTTATTTACAAGTTAGCCAGCAAATGCAGCGGTTACAAGAATTAGCTGACTGGTGTATTCAACAAGTAGAGGTAGGAAGAACTGATGAATTCAACTTTCAATAATCAGCAATCAGAAATAGTATTTGGCTATCATGCCAGTATGGCAATTTTACAGGCGGACAATGCGCCACAAAAAGTTAATAAAATTTTTTTGCAAAAGGGGCTTCATAGTGAAAAAATTGCGCAAGTAGTGGAATTGGCTCGAGCTCAGCATTTAGTAATTCAAGACACGCCTAAAACTAAATTAGATGAACTTTCACAACATGGCAATCATCAAGGTATTGTTTTAACAGTTACACCTTATGAATATGTGGAATTAGATCACATCTTAAGCGATTTACAAAAAAAACAACAAGATCCTTTTTTCTTAATATTGGATAATATTAATGATCCGCATAATTTTGGCTCTATTTTGCGGACAGCAGATGCTGTCGGTGTTAACGGAATAATTATACCTAAACGGCGGGCTGTCGGTGTTACTTCGGTTGTAGCCAAAGCTTCAACCGGAGCAATTGAGCATTTACCAATTGCGCGTGTTACTAATTTGGTGCAAACAATTGAATGGCTCAAGCAAAAGAACATCTGGATTTTTGGGACAGATATGAATGGCACGGATTATCGTCAATGGAATGCCCAAGGGGCAATTGCTTTAGTAATTGGTAATGAAGGTAAGGGGATGTCGCCTTTAGTCAAGCGTCAAGTTGACCAAATTTTAACAATTCCGATGGTTGGTCATGTGCAAAGTTTAAATGCCAGCGTGGCCACAGGTGTGTTATTATATCAAGCCTTTACTAGCCGGGAAAGCTGATAATTATGAAAAAACAAATTTTAATTGTTGACGGTTATAATGTGATTGGTACCTGGCCACAGTTAGATCGCCTCAAAAAACAAGATCGCTTAGAAGAAGCCCGCGATCGTTTATTAGATATTTTGGCTAATTACCGTAAATTTTTTGAAGGACAAATTATTGTGGTCTTTGATGCAATGTATGTACCTGGTGTTAAAGAGCAATTTTCTAAATGGGATTTAGATATTGTGTTTACTCCTGAAGATGTTACTGCCGATACTTATATACAGGACTTAAGCGAACAATTAAATGTAATCTCTAACCAAGTAACGGTAGTTACTTCTGATCAAGCGGTACAATGGACAATATTTTCACGGGGAGCTAGCCGCCTACCATCTTATGAACTTTATCGGCGCATTAAAGAAATGAAACGCCAACTTACTCAAGAAAGCCGCCAACATCATGACCGCAGTATCCAACGCAATAATCCATGGAGGGAAGACCAATTAGAACTTCTAACAAAGTTACGCGATCAATTGTCTTCATAATCTTATTCGTTATCATCTTTACATTGAGTGGCTGTCGCTTTTTGGTTAATAATGATGCTGATTTGCAAAAGGGCGAATACTGGGTACGACAGGGACAATTGCAACGTGCCCAACCTTATTTGAACAATTCCCGCCAACCTCGAGCTCATAAATATGCTCAGCAAATAATGAATTTAAAGCTGGCTCAACAGTATTTTAATCAAGGCCAATTTCAAAAAAGCCAGCATCAAGCCCAACACGTAAGGAGTCAATTGCCTACTTTAATTCAAATTCATAAAACGGCACGTCAGTTAGTAAAAATTAGTCAACAAGCTCAACAGCAGCATTTTGTAGGTCCTACCATTCCGAATACTTTAGCACAGATGGATGCTAAAGTAATTTGCCGGCAAGTCACTGCTGGAATTTTAATCGATCAGGCTAGTGGTCAAGTACTGTGGCAAAAACAATCTCAACAAGTATTGCCGGTTGCTTCTCTATCCAAATTATTAGCAGTTTATACCATTTATCGAACTTTAGAAATTAAGCATATTTCTCTGCAAACGCCTATTCCGGCTACAGCGGTAATTACAGGTATTGAAAAAAAGCCTGGTCTTTCCACAGCAAAGTTAGAAGTGGGGCAATATTATTCCATTCAGCAACTTTTGCAGGCCACCATGGTAGCTAGTGCCAATGATGCAATTATGGTTTTAGGACAGTATTTATATGGTAGTCAAGAACGCTTTGTAGAGATGATGCAGCAAAATGCTCGCAATTTAAAGCTTCATAGTGTCCAACTGGTTAACGCAAATGGACTGCCAGCCACTTTAGATCCAAGTGTGGCAAATAATGCGCATGCTAAAGTGTTGGAAAACCATTTTAATGCTCAAGACTTGGCTAAAATCACTCAAAATCTGTTGCAACAATTTCCTCAGGTTCTACAATTGACCAAACAGCAGCATATAAGAATAGGAGCGCATAATTTCGTTAACACTAATGAAATGTTGGCGCAGGGAAAATATTCTGCTGTAAAATATCAAGTCGATGGTTTGAAAACTGGAACTGGAGAAGCAGCAGGGTACGGTACAGTTATTACGACGACGATTGCTAAAAGACGAGTAATTCTTGTGGTTTTAAAGGCCCCTTCGGATGCAGCGCGATTTTTGCAGGCTCGAGAACTACTAGATTACCTAGCTGATAATTGGCAGGTGCAGACTAAAACTTTAGCCACTTTTCCAAAGCCTACTAAAGTTACCTTGTGGCAAGCTCAAAATGCTAAGACTAAGTTGCGGCTTCAGTATCAAATTAATTTACTCAAAACCCCCCCTCAATTAGATTATTCTATTTGGAGTAATCAAAGCCAAATTCCATGGCTGTTCAATTAAATGAACAAATGTTCTCTTTAAGTGATTAATTTTTTATGATATTTTTAAAATATCGTTTGTTGGTCTGGCGGGAGTAAACCCATGAAGACACAACAGTTATTGAACCAGGATCTGAATTGGATTACACAAGTAAAAGAATTAAATTCTTCACAGGCGTTAGAACAGTTATTCACTAAATATCTGCCTTTAGTTGAAAAATATGGGCAGATATATCATATTCCCCTGTTTGATCGGGCGGATTGGTATCAAGAAGCACGGTTAGTTTGTTATCAAACTTGTTTAATTTTTAACGGAAACCATGGCTCAAAATTTGGGAGTTTTTTTAAATTAAGGTTGCAAAATCGGGCAGCTAATTTATTGCGGGAACAATTAGCCTTGAAAAGGCAAACTAATATAAAATCTGTATCTATGGAGCATTTAAGCGAGGTAGATCCAGAACTAAAAAGTTTATTATGTCTGAGAAGTGACTTAAATAATAATTCTGAATTTATTTCTTTTGATTATGGGAGTTATTTACAAACATTATCAGAATTAGAATTGTTAGCTTTGAAAGTTTGTTTGGGGCTGCATCCTCAAGCGGTTAATAATTATTCTAAATCTAGTCTTATGCGGGCTGCGCAAAGGGCACGATTAAAGTTACGTCAATTGTGTTGATTTGTTATCTTGACATATTTAAAAAGGTTGAGTATAGTTTTAGTGATTAGGTGAAGCGATGAAGACTAAGAAAAAAATTTTAGAATGCAGTATTTGTGGTACCCATAACTATAAAACTACGGTTTCTCAGCAACATACTGCTCGGTTAACATTAAAAAAATACTGTCCAAAGTGTCAAAAGCATACTTTGCATCAAGAAACTAGATAGAGGGATGAACAAATGAAATTTTTAAAGAGCGTTGTTGAAGAGATGAAGTTGGTTGAATGGCCTACTGCTAAGGAAAATCGTCATGATACACTAACAGTAGTTATGACATCTGTTGGTTATGCTTTGTTTTTAGGAGCTTGTGATTGGGTCTTTCAAAAGTTAATTACTCTATTTGTCACTCATAAATAATTTGTAGTCCTAAAAAAAATTTGTTATATTGTAAGTAAGTGCTAAGACTTCGTGTAAGCGAGGTTTTTTTTATTGTGAAAAATAAGGAGATTATAATGGCAGAACAAGGACAAAAAATGTGGTATGTATTGCATACTTACTCCGGTTATGAAAATCGCGTCAAAGAAAATTTAAAGTCACGGGCTCATTCAATGGGTATGGAAGATTACATCTTTGATGCGGTAGTTCCTCAAGAAGAAGAGACCGAAGTTAAAAACGGTAAGACTAAGACCGAAATGAAAAAAACCTTTCCGGGTTACGTTCTAGTTGAAATGATTATGAGTGATGAATCTTGGTTTGTCGTGCGGAATACTCCTGGAGTAACAGGATTTGTTGGTAGCCATGGGGCTGGTAGTAAGCCAGCACCATTATTGCCTGAAGAAGTTGAACATATTTTGCATGATATGGATAATGATCAACAAAACCATGAAATTGATCTACAAATTGGCGAAACCGTCAAAATTGTTGATGGAGCTTTTGCTGGTCTAGAAGGAAAAGTCACAGCAACCGATGATGAACATGGAAAAGTTAAGGTTGAAGTAGATATGTTTGGCCGGTTGACGGAAACCGAATTAGATTATAATTTAGTTCAAAAGTTCTAATAAGGGTTGTTTATTAGTTTTAATAATGCTAAAATATAAAAGTGTGCCATTTGGCATGTCTGTGGGAGGGAAAATTATGATTCCCATCTTGACCACATCACGGACTTAAGGAGGTATGTACCGTGGCTAAAAAAGTTGCAAATGTTGTTAAATTGCAAATTCCTGCTGGAGCAGCAACTCCAGCACCTCCAGTTGGTCCTGCTTTAGGACAAGCTGGTATTAATATTGTGGAATTCACAAAGGATTTCAATGCTCGCACTGCTGAGCAAAAGGGCACTATTATTCCTGTAGTGATTACAGTTTATGAAGATCGTTCCTTTGATTTCGTAACTAAAACACCGCCTGCTGCAATGATGTTAATGCAGGCAGCTGGAATTAAAAAGGGTTCCGGTAATCCCCGCGATGAAAAAGTTGGTAAGGTTACTCAGGATCAAGTACGTGAAATCGCTGAAACTAAGTTGAAAGATCTCAATGCTAATGATGTTGAAGCTGCTATGAAGATGGTTGCTGGAACAGCTCGCAGTATGGGTCTGACAGTTGAAGAATAGTTCATTCAACTTACGTTTTAAACAAGTGGGAGGGGTTAACCCCCATTATGACCACAATCGCAAGGAGGAACTTAAACGTGGCTAAACATGGAAAAAAGTATTTAGAAGCTGCTAAGCAAGTAGAAGCAAACAAGCTTTACGATCCCCAAGCAGCAATCGAATTATTGAAGAAGATTAATTACGCTAATTTTGATGCAACTATCGAAGTAGCTTACAATTTAAATATTGATACTAAACAAGCTGATCAACAAATTCGGGGCGCAATGGTCTTGCCTAATGGTACTGGTAAAACCCAGCGTGTTGTAGTTTTTGCCGATGGCGAACAAGCTAAACAAGCCGAAGCTGCCGGTGCTGACTTTGTTGGTGCTGACGATTTAGTCGACAAAGTATCTGATGGCTGGTTAGATTTTGATGTTGTTGTAGCAACACCAAAAATGATGGCTAAAGTAGGTCGTTTGGGACGGATTTTAGGACCGAAAGGTTTGATGCCTAACCCTAAAACAGGTACAGTAACAATGGATGTTGAAAAGGCTGTTAAGGATATCAAGGCTGGACAAGTAACTTATCGGGCCGACTCTCAAGGCTTAATCCATGCTCCTTTAGGCAAGATGTCCTTTGATACAGACAAATTAGTTGAAAACTTCAATGCTTTCAATAGTGTCGTAGTTAAAGCACGTCCTGCAACAGCTAAGGGACAATATATTAAGTCAGTTAACTTAACTTCAACTTTTGGTCCTGGAATTAAAATTGCAGTTGACTAATAAGTCAATCAATGGTAACTTATCATAAGAAACTACCTAAGACTCAGGTGGCGCAAGCCTTAATATCCTGCCGAGGCTACATGCTGAACAAGTAGGGCATTGTGTCTTGAGGCACGGTGCCCTTTAATTTTTAGGTGGAAAAAATTTATGGAGGTGAAACTGAATGAAAGAAGCTGTTTTGAACGCTAAACAGGCTCAAGTTGACGAAATTGTTGATAAAATGACTCGTGCTGAATCAATAATTGTTGTTGATTATTTGGGTTTAAATGTTGCTCAAGTTACTGAATTACGGCGGCAATTAAGTGAGGCTGATGTCGAGATGAAAGTTGTTAAGAATTCTATCTTACAACGGGCTGCTAAAGAGTCTGGATACGAAGATTTGAATACAACTTTTGCTGGACCAACTGCTGTAGCTTTTTCTTATGAAGACCCGATCATCGCTGCTAAAATTATTGCCAAATTTGCTGAAACTACAGATGTTTTGCAGATTAAGGGTGGTATGGTTGAAGGTAAAGTCCAAACTTTGGACAAGATCAACGAATATGCTCATATGCCAAGTCACGACGAATTGTTGGCTACTTTGGCATCAATGTTGCAATCACCTGTTCGCAAATTTGCTTATGCTGTTAAAGCAATTGCTGAAAAACAAGAAGCAGATGACTCTGCTGCTTAATTAATAAAAAGAATAAATGGAGGAATTAAAATGGCTTTCGATAAAGATGCTATTATTGAATCATTAAAAGAAGCAAGCATTTCCGATTTAAACGACTTAGTTAAGGCTATCGAAGAAGAATTTGATGTTTCTGCAGCTGCTCCTGTTGCTGTAGCAGGTGGCGCTGGTGACGGCGGTGCTGAAGCAAAAGATTCCTTTGATGTTGAATTGACAGAAATTGGTCAAGAAAAAGTTAAAGTTATCAAGGCAGTTAAGGATATTACAGGTTTAGGCTTGAAAGATTCTAAGGCTTTGGTTGATGGTGCTCCTTCAGTTGTTAAAGAAGGCGTATCTCAAGCAGACGCTGACGACATGAAAGCTAAACTTGAAGAAGTTGGCGCAACAGTTACATTGAAATAATTGTTAGCGGTAAAAAAGCCATCGGAATTTATTCCGGTGGCTTTTTTAGTTCAGAAATGTAAAATTACTCATTCAGTAACAGCGTATTTAAATTTATCTCCTCGAATAACTTGATAGGTAATATGAAGTGGACGATTATTAGAATCATTTACATAATTCTCTATTAACATCAATGCACTGCCACTTGGAACGTTTAGAAATGATGCTTCATTTTGATCAGCATAACTCATCCCAAAAACCTTTTTTCCAATAGTTGGTAAAACATTATATTTATTTTTAAGTAATGAATAAAGTGAGCCATTTAAATTTTCATGTAATAAAGATTTATATAATTGTGTAAACCAAATAGTTTCCACACAAATAGGATTTAAATCAATATAACGAATTCTTGTTATTTTAATTAATTTTTGTTGATGCGGTAAATTAAAGAAATTTTCTTGCTCTTTATTTGAAGTAGTTATTTGCGCATTAACCATTTTTGTGGTCATAGTTTTTCCCATACGTTCGACATTGTCAGTAAAACTTAAAAATGATGATTTGTTTTGTTCAATACGTTGAGTTTTAGAAACAAAAGTTCCTTTTCCATGTACTTTAGTTAACAATCCTTCTTCTGTCAATATATTAAGTGCTTTGCGAATTGTGCTACGGCTCAAACCAGTAGTTTTGTGAAATTCCATTTCTGATGGTATCTGTTCTCCGCGTTTATAGATGTTATCTTGAATATTTTTCCTTATTGTATTAGCTAATTGTTCATATAAAGTATTTTTGGTATGATGTTTTAGTTTTTGTGTTTTCAAAATATCAACTCCAGTAAACATTATCCTGTACATTGTAGCATAAACTTTTTTAATATCTATTCATACTTTAACTATATAAATAGTTTTTTTCTTGATAAAGACTTTTAATTTCGATTATTTGTGTTAATATAAAGATACAAGCAAGCATACAAGTATGCATACTTGTACTGAATGGATATTAAAATTAGGAGGTAATATATTTTGGATATTGTTGAGAATGTTTCAAAAGTTGTAGATCATGTCTTGGCGGACAAAGAAAAAGTTGGTGGAATTAAAAGAGTCATTTGGATCGCAGCTGGAGGATCTAACGGAGGATTTTTTCCTGCACAATATTTTATGGAAAGAGAATCATTAAATATTCCTTCATCATCATTTACAAGTAACGAGTTTGTATTAGCAACACCAAAATACGTTAATAAAAACACATTAGCTGTTGTTTGTTCAATGCGAGGAACAAAAGAAACTATTCTGGCAGCGCAAAAAGCTAAAAATTTAGGTGCTTCCACTATCGGTTTATATGTTGATGAATCTGGCTTGACTCAAACTTGCGATTATAATTTAAAATATCAAAGTGTAGCGTTAGATGAAAGTAGTATGGAATCAACAAACTCCGGTTTTGGATTATTAATAGCTATGACTTTGGTTAATAAATTAGAAGGTTATAATAATTTTAATCAGACATGCAAAGCTTTTGAATTAGTAGATCCAATTTATCGTAAGGCTGTTAAATACACAACACCATTAGCGCAAGAATGGGCACATCTGAATAAAGAAGAAGATACAATTTATGTTTTAGGAAGTGGTCCGGCTTGGGGAGCAGCTTATGTCTTTGCTATTTGTAATATTGAAGAAATGTTGCAAAAAAATGCACCTTATATAAATAGTTGTGAATTTTTCCATGGTCCTTTTGAAGTTTTAGATAAGAATACATCCATTTTCCAATTAGTATCAGTTGGTAGAACACGAGCTGCTGATGAGCGGTCAGTGAAATTTCTGAAAAAACATGGTGGTAAAAAAGTCTATATTCTAGATGCTAAAGAAATTGGTATCATGGATTTTAATGACTCAATTTCTGAATATATGAATCATTTAATTTTTTCGCCGATTCTAAATAATGTTTATATGCGCGCACTTTCTCAAGTAACCTCTAAAGATTACATGACAAGACGTTATATGTGGAAGGAAAATTACTAAAATTATTATTGGATTGGGGGATTGGTGGGCAAAGGTTTTAAACCTTTGCCTTTAATCTTATTAAAAGGAGATAAATATGAGACAAATATTGTTAGCTAGCCATTCAAAGCTTGCTGAAGGTATGATGAAGACTATAGAAATGTTTTTCGGAAAACAAAATAATTTATATTATTTATGCGCATACACTCAAGAAGATTATGACTTGAAAGCTGAAATTGAACAATTCTTAAATACTATTAATAAGGATGATGAAATAATAGTTATAACCGATCTATTTGGTGGCAGTGTTAACAACCAATTTTTTCAGATATTACAAAATAAACTAATTAAAAAGTTTTATTTAATTTCAGGAATGAATTTACCATTATTGCTAACATTGCTTACTGATATTGACAATGATAAACCTATAAATTTAATTATTAGAAATGCTGTTAGTAAAGCACAACAATCAATTATTTTTGACAATGACAAATTATCTAATGAAAAAGAGCAAGTTGAGGAAGATTTTTAATAAATAGAAATAATATTGCACAGCTAATTATATCTATTAGAGAACTAGGAATGAATTAAAAACAATTATTTAACTAAAAACTTTTGATATATAAGAATATTCTAGTTATTTAATTAATTGAATAGATAAAAGTTTATTTTTTATATGTTTAAAGCCTTAAGTCTAACTACATTAAATGACTCCTCAATACTAATTATAAAATATAGAGCTATTTATAGTGGAAAGAGGTACGAATATGATACTAAAAACTAGAATTGATTGTCGTTTGCTACATGGCCAAGTTGCTGTATCTTGGACATCTGGTATTGGTGCCAATTGTATTTTGATTGCAAATGATAAAGTGGTTAATGATCATTTGCTTAAAACGACTATGAGAATGGCTAAACCACAAGGATGCAAGCTTGTTATTAAGAATATCAATGATTCAATTAAACCTATTAA
>NZ_SCHP01000069.1 GCF_013607485.1 Bombilactobacillus bombi | reverse complement strand
AATAGACCATTAAACCCATCGCAATATAAGCGACTAAGCCACCCCCAGGGCCCGCCTTAGAAATAGTGGAGCCCGAGGTCATAAATAAACCAGTTCCGATACAGCCGCCTAGCGCAATCATAGTGACATGGCGGGTTTTTAAGTTACGTTGGACAGTATTTTTTTCTGCCATACTTATTCTCCTTTTTTATAAGAAGAAACCTAAAAAACTATTATATGTACGTTAAAGGGTCTACTAATAATAATCGTAGATAGCACTCCGCAGCCTTGAAGCTGCGACAATTCTAGACTTATTCAATCTAGTCCCAACCATTTATCAAAATAGTAATAAATGATTTCGGCCAAAATTACTTTTATCTGACTTCAACCATACTATCTCACAGTTACTTTTTAATTGATAACTTTGGTAGCCCTTTCTTATACACTCTGACTAATTTTAAAATAAATTAATATAATGTCAAGTAAAATCACAAACTTTTATTAATAAATCACATAAAGTTGTTATTTATTGGGATATAGCTATTAATTATAAACGCTTTAGTTTGCTACTTTTTAAAACTTGTTAAAATTATATTGATAAATTCAATTTAATTTTTTTAGAACTTTTCTACAACATTGAAATGATATTACATATGTAATTCAATATAGGTTAAAAGACATATTTGTGATTATTAATAAGGTACTACTTTGAGATAATCTACTATAATTACACAGTATCAATATTTATTCCAGTTGGCTTTCCTGTAATAATCCATTAAAGAATCTTTTTAATGAAACTTTACCACCAGTAGTGCGTTTACCTTCCAAAAATAGCATTTCTAAATGAACATTTTTATACTCGTAAAGTTCATTAGCATATTCAATAGTAATTTCATCTCCAAAATTATCTAAACACAAAAGTGCTAAATTTGTTAGACCAGTTTTTAAAGCACGTCTAATTCTTTGAAACAGAATTTTTTTTTCATTGGTATTTATATGATATTGTTTTTGGATATCTAATTTTTGAAATGTACATTTTTGTTCTAACATTAATTGTAAGATAGCTAAAATATCTGAAGATCCTTCAGCTGAAGATATGCCTAAATAACGTAGAATAGATAAAATCTTATCTCTAGAAGCTTGATTATATTTTTGAGTATTTATAGTAGGGTTATTATTATTAACTAATGACTGAATATTATTTATTTTAGTAGCCATTTTAATATTTTGTATAACTTTTTCAATGACAGTTTTTACTTCGATTACATTAATAGGTTTATCTATAAAGAATTCTATTCCAGCTTGATATGCTTGTGCACGTAAATCACTATCTCGGACTTGAGAAATCATAATAAAACGTAGTGTAGGTTTTTGTTTTTTAATTTTTTCAACAAGTTCAATTCCTGTCATTTTAGGAATTAGTAAATCCACAAGAGCAATGTCAACATTTAATAATGATAAATCTTTTAAAGCTGTTTGTGCGTTATAAGTAGTAGCCACAACATTATTATTAGGATTTTGTTCAATAATACGCTGTAACATAATAGGAATAGCAGGATCATCATCAACAATATAAAAATTCATTTAATTTCCCCCTGAAGTAAACGTTGTTTATTTAGTATTACCTTCATATTAGTTCCTTTATTAATCTTGGATTCAACAACAATGTGACCATTAAATTGTTCCTGTATAATAGTTTTGACATGCGAAAGTCCGATGCCACGATATACGTTACCTGTATTAATATTATATTTTGTTGTAAAACCTGGTTCAAATATTAATGGTATTACCTCTTTATCTATACCCGCGCCATTATCACTAACATTAATGATAATGTCTTCATTCTGATCTTCAGCTGTTATTTGAATTTTACCATTTGTTTTACCCTTAAGTGCGTCGACACTATTAAAAACTAGATTAGATAAAATAGAAACAATGTAATAATGATTAGGTATGCGTAATTCAACATTGTTTTGAACTTTTAAGGCAATGTTTTGATGATTTTGTTTGATAGTAATACGCACATAAGTAGTAACCACTCGTAAGATATCGGTAAATTTCATCGGTGTTTGAGTATCTTCGTCATTAAAGTAATTTCCTAAACTTTGTGCTAGATTCTGATAGTCTTTTTTAAGTTCATGAACATCGTGAGCAATAGCAAGGGACATTTGACGATTTCTTAGATTGTCCTTACTTTTTTGTAAATTTTGATTGAGCAAATAAGCATTTTTCATAATATTTTCTATTTCATTAATATTTTTCTTCATAAAATAAACTTCACTCTTAACAGAAGAAGCAATCCAAATAAAGTGATAATAACGTTGTTCGTGATTTTCTTGTCGTATCATTAAGGTTAAATAATGGTATAAAAATGCAAAAGTACAGCTACACAAAGAACGAATTAAAGCGGTCAAAAATAATGCTTGAAATAATTGGTAAGTATAATGAGAAAAATTTATTAAAATACTTACTTCTAATATATTAGCAATGTAATCACAAATAATTATTGTAAATAAGAAGGAGCTATTATTCCACATTCCCCTACGCCAATATAATATATAGTAGAGGAAACCGTAGCATACATAAAAAGCAATATCTGCCAAAACATAGGTGATTATTTTACTAATAGAATTTTCATGACTTATAAATAGTAATAAGCCTCTAAATATTGGGGATGCAAGAGAAATAGCCAACATTAACTGAATTGGATTTAAATCGGCATTGAAATAAAGAAAAATAGGCATAATTAGAGGAGATAAAGCTACAATAAAGCCTGGGGTAAAAATAGAAATATTAATTTGTGATGCGAGTGCAATACAAATGGCAGCGACAAAAATACGTTGATAGCGTCCGTAAATAATAAAACGATTATGTTTAAACATAACAGTATTTCCTCCTTGTATTTTTAGTAAATGAAGTGAGGCTTTTTGAAGTTTTGTGAAGCTAATCACTTATACTATTATAGTAAATAGATAAAATCAAAACCACAGTAAACTATATAATATAAATTGTTAAAAAGTTTAGTTACTTTTAGTTTACTTAATTTTGATAAGTGATTTTAGTAATTATAGAAATGGAGTGATAAATATGGAAAGTGCAATTAAAACTAGAGGACATTTTAAAATAAAAATGCCAGGGGCTTTTACAATATTATTCATTTTAACTATCATTGCGGTTTTAGCCACTTGGTTCATTCCTGCAGGAAGCTATTCTAAGTTGTCGTATAGTCAGACATCTAGTCAATTACAGATTAAACAGCCAAATGGCAAAGTCAAAAAAGTTCCTGCAACTCAGCGAGAATTAAACAAATTGGGGGTTAAAATTGATATTAAACAGTTTAAAACTGGTGGAATTACTTCAGCAATTTCTATTCCTAACACTTATCAACGCTTAAAGCAACGTCCAGCAGGCATAGCAGCTATACCTAACGCTATGGTAAGAGGAACTATTGAAGCTATTGATATTATGGTATTTATTTTTGTACTTGGTGGATTAATCGGTGTTGTCCGTGCTAGTGGTGCATTTGAATCAGGATTAATGGCTTTGACTAAAAAAACAAAGGGCCATGAATTTTTATTGATTTTTTTGGTATCTATTCTAATGGTGTTAGGTGGGACTTTTTGTGGAATTGAGGAAGAAGCAGTAGCATTTTATCCTGTTTTAGTCCCAGTCTTTATTGCTATGGGGTATGATTCAATAGTTAGTGTAGGAGCAATCTTTTTAGCTAGTTCAATTGGAACTTGTTTTGCAACTATTAATCCATTTTCAGTAGTAATTGCTTCTAATGCTGCGGGTATTAATTTCACACAAGGTTTAAATTGGCGTATTTTTGGCTGTACTGTAGCTTCAATTTGTTTAGTAATTTATTTATATTGGTACAGTAAAAAAGTTAAAGCTGATCCAAAGTCTTCATATTCATATGATGATCGTGAGTCTTTTAACAAGATGTGGGCAATTAATTCAGATAATAGTGACCAAAATAATATTTTTAATTTACGTAAAAAATTAATTTTATGCTTATTTGTGGTTTCATTCCCATTAATGGTGTGGGGAGTAATGGCCAAAAGTTGGTGGTTTCCAACAATGGCAGCATCTTTTTTAACTTTTGCTATTTTTATTATGTTTTTGACAGCTACAGGACCTAATGGAATTGGAGAAAAGAAAGTTGTTGATGCTTTTGTTAATGGAGCTTCGAGTTTAGTAGGAGTTTCTTTAATTATTGGATTGGCTCGTGGTATTAATATTGTCTTAAATGAAGGTATGATTTCTGATACGATGTTACAATTCTCTTCCTCTTTAGTTTCTCATATGAGTGGGCCTATGTTTATTATTATGATGTTAATAATTTTCTTCTTTTTAGGTTTCGTAGTACCTTCATCTTCAGGTTTAGCAGTTTTGGCAATGCCAATTTTAGCTCCATTAGCAGATACAGTTCATATTCCTCGTTTTGTGGTTGTTACAGCTTATCAGTTTGGCCAATACGCAATGTTATTCTTAGCACCTACCGGATTAGTAATGGCAACTTTACAAATGTTAGATATGAGATATTCTCACTGGTTAAGGTTTGTTTGGCCAGTAGTAGCTTTTGTTTTAATTTTTGGAGGAGGTATTTTAGTTACTGAAGTTTTAGTTAACTAATTTTTAATCCCCTTAAAAATATTACTAGTTCAGTTTACTATATCTTCAAATGAATGCTTAAATAATGTAATGCAACTTTATTTATTGATAAAAGTATATATACATTTATTATGACGAAATAACAAAAAACCGCAGAGGTAGAAATTACCTCTACGGTTTTTTAATTTAATATGTTAAATAAACCACAAGTTTTACTTGTGGGGGACAGAAGAGCTTTAGCGAGAAAAACTTCCTTTCGATATAATAGTTTTCGGCCACCAACCAAAACTACCCGAAAGGAAGTTTTTGCACT
>NZ_SCHP01000068.1 GCF_013607485.1 Bombilactobacillus bombi | reverse complement strand
AGCGTGGCAGCGTCCTAGCCTCGCAGGTAGTTTCCCACCAACTACTCTCGGCGCTGAGAAGCTTAACTTCTGTGTTCGACATGGTTACAGGTGTATCCTTCCCGCTGTCGCCACCACACTGTCTTCTCTGAAAGAACTTCCTTCGTCCTCTCAAAACTGAATATTAAGAGTGTCCTACACCTTCTTTACTCCTGCGCTCGGTTAAGCCCTCGACCGATTAGTATTGCTCCGCTCCAATTATCACTAACCTTCCACGCGCAACCTATCTACCTCATCTTCTCTGAGGGGTCTTACTTCATTACTGAATGGGAAATCTCATCTTGAGGTGGGTTTCACACTTAGATGCTTTCAGCGTTTATCCCTTCCATACGTAGCTACCCAGCTATGCCCTTGGCAGAACAACTGGTTCACCAGTGGTATGTCCATCCCGGTCCTCTCGTACTAAGGACAGATCCTCGCAAATTTCCTCCGCCCGCGACGGATAGGGACCGAACTGTCTCACGACGTTCTGAACCCAGCTCGCGTACCGCTTTAATGGGCGAACAGCCCAACCCTTGGGACCGACTACAGCCCCAGGATGCGATGAGCCGACATCGAGGTGCCAAACCTCCCCGTCGATGTGAACTCTTGGGGGAGATAAGCCTGTTATCCCCAGGGTAGCTTTTATCCGTTGAGCGATGGCCCTTCCATACGGTGCCACCGGATCATTAAGCCCGACTTTCGTCCCTGCTCGACTTGTCTGTCTCACAGTCAAGCTCCCTTCTGCCTTTACACTCTGCGAATGATTTCCAACCATTCTGAGGGAACCTTTGGGCGCCTCCGTTACTGTTTAGGAGGCGACCGCCCCAGTCAAACTGCCCACCTGACACTGTCTCCCGCCATGCTTCAATGGCGCGGGTTAGAACCTTCATCTAACAAGGGTAGTATCCCACCAGCGCCTCCGCCGATACTAGCGTACCGGCCTCTTCGGCTCCTACCTATCCTGTACATGTTACACAAAAATTCAATATCAAGCTACAGTAAAGCTCCATGGGGTCTTTCCGTCCTGTCGCGGGTAACCCGCATCTTCACGGGTATTATAATTTCACCGAGTCTATTGTTGAGACAGTGCCCAAATCATTACGCCTTTCGTGCAGGTCGGAACTTACCCGACAAGGAATTTCGCTACCTTAGGACCGTTATAGTTACGGCCGCCGTTTACTGGGGCTTCAATTCAAACCTTCGCTTACGCTAAGCTCTCCTCTTAACCTTCCAGCACCGGGCAGGCGTCAGCCCCTATACGTCATCTTTCGATTTGGCAGAGACCTGTGTTTTTGATAAACAGTTGTTTGGGCCTTTTCACTGCGGCTGGCTGTTAAACCAGCACCCCTTCTCCCGAAGTTACGGGGCCATTTTGCCGAGTTCCTTAACAATAGTTCTCTCGCTCACCTTAGAATTCTCTTCTCGACTACCTGTGTCGGTTTGCGGTACGGGTAACCAGTTCCTCACTAGAAGCTTTTCTTGGCAGTGTGACTCTCATGCTTCGCTACTTTAATTTTCGCTCCCCATCACAGCTTGTCCTTAGTTATAAGCATTTGACTCATTACCAGACTCGCTGCTTGGACATGCTTTTCCAGCTGCATGCTCACGTTTATCTCCTGCGTCCCTCCATTGTTCAAACGGTTCTGATTAGTACAGGAATCTCAACCTGTTTTCCATCGGCTACGCCTTTCGGCCTCGTCTTAGGTCCCGACTAACCCTGGGCGGACGAGCCTTCCCCAGGAATCCTTAGTCTTTCGGTGGACCAGATTCTCACTGGTCTTGCGCTACTCATACCGGCATTCTCACTTCTAAGAACTCCACTAGTCCTCACGATCTAGCTTCTTCGCTCTTACAACGCTCTCCTATCGCATATCATTTCTGATACACCCACAGTTTCGGTACCATACTTAGCCCCGGTACATTTTCGGCGCAGAGTCACTCGACTAGTGAGCTATTACGCACTCTTTAAATGCATTGCTGCTTCTAAGCCAACATCCTAGTTGTCTAGGCAGCTCCACTTCCTTTTCCACTTAGTATGGATTTTGGGACCTTAACTGGTGATCTGGGCTGTTCCCCTTTCGACTACGGATCTTATCACTCATAGTCTGACTCCCGGGTATAGATCAATGGCATTCGGAGTTTATCTGAATTCAGTAACCCAAGCTGGGCCCCTAGTCCAAACAGTGCTCTACCTCCATGATCCTCTTCCCCGAGGCTAGCCCTAAAGCTATTTCGGAGAGAACCAGCTATCTCCAAGTTCGTTTGGAATTTCACCGCTACCCACACCTCATCCCCGCAATTTTCAACTTACGTGGGTTCGGTCCTCCAGTGCGTTTTACCGCACCTTCAACCTGGACATGGGTAGGTCACTTGGTTTCGGGTCTACGTCATCTTACTTGCCGCCCTCTTCAGACTCGCTTTCGCTTCGGCTCCGTCTTCTCAACTTAACCTCGCAAGCTAACGTAACTCGCCGGTTCATTCTACAAAAGGCACGCCATCACTCTTTAACGAGCTCTGACTACTTGTAGGCACACGGTTTCAGGATCTATTTCACTCCCCTCCCGGGGTGCTTTTCACCTTTCCCTCACGGTACTAGTTCTCTATCGGTCACTAGGGAGTATTTAGCCTTGGGAGATGGTCCTCCCAGATTCCGACGGGGTTTCACGTGCCCCGCCGTACTCAGGATCCTGGTTGAGTGCCTCCGATTTCGTCTACAAGACTGTCACTTTCTTTGGTGCAGCTTCCCAACTGCTTCGACTATCTTCGGCCTTTTTCCTCGTCTACCAGTCCTACTACCCCACCAGGCAAGCCTGATGGTTTGGGCTCTTTCCGTTTCGCTCGCCGCTACTCAGGAAATCGATTTTTCTTTCTCTTCCTGTGGCTACTTAGATGTTTCAGTTCACCACGTCTTCCCCACATTATCTACTTCATTTCAACAATGTGTGACTGAGCTTGACCTCAGCCGGGTTCCCCCATTCGGATATCTCCGGTTCTTCGCTTACTTACAGCTCCCCGAAGCATTTCGGTGTTCGTTCCGTCCTTCTTCGGCTCCTAGTGCCTAGGCATCCACCGTGCGCCCTTATTATCTTAACCTGTTTTTACTTCTTTTTCTTACTTCTTGAATCTCTCGATTCGCGCAGTTTCTTTCGGTGTTTTTCTGTTTCTTCTCTTAATATTCAGTTTTCAAAGTACGAAGTTCTGAGAGCTGAACTCTCAAAACTGAACAAAGTTTCCACAAAAGTGCTTCCGTTTTCTTTTCCTTAGAAAGGAGGTGATCCAGCCGCAGGTTCTCCTACGGCTACCTTGTTACGACTTCACCCTAATCATTTGTCCCACCTTAGACGGCTGGCTCCCTTACGGGTTACCCCACCGGCTTTGGGTGTTACAAACTCTCATGGTGTGACGGGCGGTGTGTACAAGGCCCGGGAACGTATTCACCGCGGCATGCTGATCCGCGATTACTAGCGATTCCAGCTTCATGCAGGCGAGTTGCAGCCTGCAATCCGAACTGAGAATGGTTTTAAGAGATCTGCTTGCCCTCGCGAGTTCGCTTCTCATTGTACCATCCATTGTAGCACGTGTGTAGCCCAGGTCATAAGGGGCATGATGATTTGACGTCGTCCCCACCTTCCTCCGGTTTGTCACCGGCAGTCTCACTAGAGTGCCCAACTTAATGCTGGCAACTAGTAACAAGGGTTGCGCTCGTTGCGGGACTTAACCCAACATCTCACGACACGAGCTGACGACAACCATGCACCACCTGTCTTCCTGTCCCCGAAGGGAACATCTAATCTCTTAGACTTGCAGGAGATGTCAAGACCTGGTAAGGTTCTTCGCGTTGCTTCGAATTAAACCACATGCTCCACCGCTTGTGCGGGCCCCCGTCAATTCCTTTGAGTTTCAACCTTGCGGTCGTACTCCCCAGGCGGAGTGCTTAATGCGTTTGCTGCAGCACTGAGAGGCGGAAACCTCCCAACACTTAGCACTCATCGTTTACGGCATGGACTACCAGGGTATCTAATCCTGTTCGCTACCCATGCTTTCGAGCCTCAGCGTCAGTTACAGACCAGAGAGCCGCCTTCGCCACTGGTGTTCTTCCATATATCTACGCATTTCACCGCTACACATGGAGTTCCACTCTCCTCTTCTGCACTCAAGTCTGCCAGTTTCTGTTGCTCTTCCTCAGTTAAGCTGAGGGCTTTCACATCCAGACTTAACAGACCGCCTGCGCTCCCTTTACGCCCAATAAATCCGGACAACGCTTGCCACCTACGTATTACCGCGGCTGCTGGCACGTAGTTAGCCGTGACTTTCTGGTTGATTACCGTCACAATGTGAGCAGTTACTCTCACACCCGTTCTTCTTCAACAACAGGATTTTACGATCCGAAAACCTTCTTCATCCACGCGGCGTTGCTCCATCAGACTTTCGTCCATTGTGGAAGATTCCCTACTGCTGCCTCCCGTAGGAGTTTGGGCCGTGTCTCAGTCCCAATGTGGCCGATTACCCTCTCAGGTCGGCTACGTATCATCGCCTTGGTGAACCGTTACTCCACCAACTAGCTAATACGCCGCAGGTCCATCCTAAAGTGACAGCCGAAACCGTCTTTCAACTTACTCTCATGTGAGTGTAAGGTTTATGCGGTATTAGCACCTGTTTCCAGATGGTATCCCCCGCTTTAGGGTAGGTTACCTACGTGTTACTCACCCATCCGCCGCTCGTTCCATCAGTTCCATCCGAAGACTTCCCTGACTTCCCGCGCTCGACTTGCATGTATTAGGCACGCCGCCAGCGTTCGTCCTGAGCCAGGATCAAACTCTCAGTTTTTGATTGTTCTTTTCTTGCTCATGACTTGAACTTAGCGTTCTTGTCTTTTCTTTATTGTTTCTCATTGACAGGTTCTTTTGAACCCTGCACTTTTGCGTTTAGAAACTTTATTCAGTTTTCAAAGTTCACCTCGCTGCCATGTAGCAGCTGTTTTATTATATCAGCTACT
>NZ_SCHP01000067.1 GCF_013607485.1 Bombilactobacillus bombi | reverse complement strand
TGAGGCAACTGCTTTTCTCGTAGATCAAAATAATGTTCTTTTTTTTGATTAAAGTCATGCAAAGTTTCACCAGACAATTTGGTATCAGAAATTTGGTCAATTGTTTCGTCTAAATTTTGCTGCTTGAACTGGTCTAACTGTTGTGTTAACTGATTAATAATCGTATTATTTTGCTTTTGAAAATAAAACAAAATTACGCTGACTGCTAAAACTAATAATATTACTGCTACGATAATCACGATAACCAAATTCAGCACCCCTTATTGATAAATCTACTTTTACTTATTAAGTATAGCAAAGAAAATTGAACATGACTTTTAAGAAAGAGTTAAAACTTTAGTTCTTTAATAATTGACTTTTATTTAGAAAAGCAGTAATCTGGAAATTGTGTAAAATAATTGCAGCAGTAAGTGACAAGCTCGTCAACAGTCAGTGGCTATTTAGTTCAATTGTGTAACCTGCGGCTGCATAAGGTGAAGATTGTAACACGGACTGCACGAATGTTGAACTTACACAGTTAATTATTTTACTCCAACAACTTTTATTACAATTATTGGAGGAATTTTATGTCACGTTATACTGGACCTACTTGGAAAAAGTCTCGTCGTTTAGGTATCTCTTTATCAGGTACTGGTAAAGAATTAGCACGGCGTCCTTATGCTCCGGGCCAACATGGTCAAAACAATCGAAACAAATTATCTGAATATGGTACACAGTTACGAGAAAAGCAAAAATTACGTTTAATGTATGGTTTAAATGAACGCCAATTTAGAAATACTTTCTTAAGAGCTGGTAAAATTCGCCAAGGTAAACATGGTGAGAACTTTATGGCTTTGTTGGAATCTCGTTTAGACAGCGTCGTTTATCGTTTAGGTTTAGCTACTACACGTGCTCAAGCACGGCAATTAGTTAACCATGGCCATATCCTAGTTGATGGCAAACGTGTAGACATTCCTTCTTACAGCGTTAAACCTGGCCAAGAAATTTCTTTGCGTCAACGTTCTAAAGATTTACAACTTGTTAAAGATGCTTTAGAAGCAAACGTTGGTCGACCACCATTTGTTGAATTTGATGAAAACACAATGACTGGTAAATTAATTCGCTTACCACAACGTGATGAATTAGAACCAGAAATTGATGAATCACTTGTTGTTGAATTTTATAACCAAATTCTTTAATATTGAATCTGATTTTTTCAAAGCAACCTTCGGGTTGCTTTTCTTTTATGTAATTAGAGCAATTTTATAAGGAGAATTTTTCATGCAGCATCCACTGGCTTATCGTATGCGTCCCCGGAATTTAGCTGAAATCGTTGGACAGAAACATTTAGTGGCTCCGGGCAAAATTATTTATCGTATGGTTCAAGCTAAACTACTATCGTCAATGATTTTATATGGTCCTCCTGGAACCGGTAAAACAAGTATTGCCAGTGCCATTGCTGGCAGTACTAATTACGCGTTTCGGCAGCTGAACGCCGCTACTGATACTAAAAAAGATCTGCAAATTGTAGCTGAAGAAGCCAAGATGAGTGGCACAGTAGTCTTATTATTAGATGAAATTCATCGCCTTGATAAAACTAAGCAAGATTTTTTATTACCGTTATTGGAAAGTGGCGAAATTATTCTAATTGGCGCTACAACTGAAAATCCTTATATCAGCATCAACCCTGCTATTCGCAGCCGTACTCAAATTTTTGAGGTTTATCCTTTAAAACCAGCAGAAATCAAGGTTGCTTTAAAACGAGCATTAAAAGATGAACAACGTGGCTTAGGAAAATATCCCGTCCTAATTAGTGATGAAGCTTTAGATCTATTAGCAACAGCCACAGCTGGTGATCTGCGGAGTTCTTTAAATGGACTGGAATTAGCTGTCAAATCTACTCCCCAGAACGCTAAGGGAAAAATTCAAATTGATCTGACGCAAGCTCAAGAATCCATTCAAAAAAAGACTATTACTGCTGATAAAAATGGTGATAGTCATTACGATGTTATTTCGGCTTTTCAAAAATCAATCCGTGGTAGTGATGCTAATGCGGCCCTATATTATTTAGCGCGGCTGCTTGAAGCGGGTGACTTAGCTACCGTCATTCGACGCTTAATGGTAACTGCTTATGAAGATATCGGTTTAGCTAATCCCCCAGCTTGTCAGCGAACAGTAACTGCTTGTTATGCAGCTACTAAAATTGGCTTACCTGAAGCACGTATTCCTTTGGCTGATGCTGTTATTGACCTGTGTCTCAGTTCTAAATCTAATTCTGGTATTACAGCAATGGACGCTGCCCTTCAAGATGTGCACTCAGGTAAAACAGCTACAATCCCCAATAATTTAAAAGATGCTCATTACCAAGGAGCAAAAAAATTAAAACATGGGATTAATTACCTTTACCCGCATAATTATCCTAATGAC
This sequence comes from Bombilactobacillus bombi, assembly GCF_013607485.1. Lineage (GTDB taxonomy): Bacteria > Bacillota > Bacilli > Lactobacillales > Lactobacillaceae > Bombilactobacillus > Bombilactobacillus bombi_A. Next base: position 2,724 of record NZ_SCHP01000067.1, on the reverse strand, counting down.
TGGGTTTCCCAACAATATCTTCCCGAACAACTCCAGGGGAAACAGTACTATCAACCCAAAGATAACGGCAAATACGAGCAAACATTAAAACAAACTTATTTAAGATTATTTAAACTCCAAAATTCCAAACGGAGGAATTCTGATGATTAAATTATTATTGATAGCCTTTATAATTTTACTGGTCTTGTTAGCTATTTTTTTATTAGCACATCTTAACAAGCCTTTATTAGCTTTTCAAAAAGCTAATTCACTCAAAATGAAAAGATTAATTAAAGTAACTGCGGGAGCATTAATCCTAACCAGTATAATTGGCTTAATCATACTAATTACAGCACCACTAAATTATAGTGTTATTACTCTAATCTTAGGTAGTTTAATTACTAGCTGTTTTGCAATTTTAATTTCTCGCTTTAGTTAACAACAAAAAAATAATGATTTTTTCACCAAAAAAGTTTACACTAAATGGAGAACAGTAAATCTGGAGGTGTAGTGATGCTACAACAATATAATAATATTCAGGTGGCTATTGATGGTTCTTATGAAGCTGAAATGGCCTTTCATAAAGCCATTGAAGTAGCCAAAAGAAATCAAGCAACTTTGCACATTTTACATGTAATTGATACTAGGGCATTTCAGGATGTTTCTAGCTTTGATTCTAGCATGGTAGAACAAGTTACAGAAACAGCTAAAAAAACCATTGATGAATACCAAGCAACTGCCAAAGCTCAGGGAGTAAACAAGGTTATCAGCAAAATAGAATATGGCGCACCTAAAACAACCATTGCACGGAATTATCCGAAAGATAATGACATTGATCTAATTATGATTGGTGCTACTGGATTAAACGCCGTAGAAAGACTATTAATTGGTTCAGTGACTGAATTTGTTACGCGCAATGCACCTTGTGATGTGTTAGTTGTAAGAACTGATTTAGATGGCAAACCTCTAAAAGCTCCTAAAGAATATAAATAAAATACTGATACAATAATTAGCTAGCATTAAAAATTTTATGTAGATTAAAAAGGTGTTGAGATAATATTTCTCAACACCTTTTTTAATATTATTAATTTTAATCAAACTGATCGCTACTAAACATATAGCTTTTATAATGATAACGCATCGACATAATTATTCCAACACCTATCATATTGGCAATTAAGGCTGAGCCCCCTTGGGAAATAAACGGCAACGGTATTCCAGTCATTGGTAAAAGGCTAATACTCATACCGATGTTTTCAAAAACATGGAATAAAATCATCACCACAATGCCTGTTGATACATAGGCATAAAATTCATTTTTAGTATCAAAAGTAACTTTTACCATTTGTGAAATTAACAAAAAATACATCATAATTAATAAACACGAGCCAATAAAACCAAAATTTTCTGCAATAACTGAAAAAATCATATCCGATTCTCGTACCGGAACATATACATTTGAATGATTAAAACCCTTGCCAGTTAACTTACCGGAACCAATTGCTTTAAGATTCTGCCACAATTGATAACTATTATTTGAAGTATCATGTGCCGGATTTAACCAAGAATCAATCCGTTCAAATTGATAAGCATGAAAGCCTAAATGACTCAGCACTTCCCGCCCAGAAGTAGTTGCCACTAAAGAAATAGCAGCGAAAATTATAATCGCGGCAATAGTAACTAAGCCAAATATAATCCGCCAATCAATGCCCGAAACCAGCATCGTACCTGCCAATATCGCTAAAAACACTAACATTGTTCCAAAATCTTTTTGTAACAACATTAAAATAATAACTGGTAAAGACCAAATAATCATTTTTCCAATTAAAATTTGATCACTGTGTAAAGTATGTTCATGATAAGTATGATTATGCTCAGTAACTACTCTGCCTAACATTAAAATAAAGGCCGGTTTCATCAACTCCGAGGGTTGGAACGAAAATGGTCCGAGGGCAAACCAACTTTTAGCACCAGTTTGAGCGGCATAGTCACGACTATATAAAAACAAAACCGCAACTAATAGCGCAATACCCACTCCATAAGCATAAGGAGCAATCATCCACAACTGCTGCGCATCAAAATGCATAATAATAACTACACCAATTGCTCCCAAAACATACCATGCTAATTGGGAAACTACCATTTTAACAGGACTACCTACTGTCCCATTATCATGACTTGCAGCCACATAAATAGACAATAAGCCAATTAACGCTAGAACCATCACAGAAAAGATGATGCCATAATCGATGCGTGAATTTTCATCATCAGTTTGTGTTTTTTTTCTTTTTAATTCCATACTAGCTCCTAATGTAAGTGCAAATTAAACTGCATCAAAGCACTATTTAAAGCTTGTTCAATGTTATTAACTACTACTTTGGGTGCAACATTATCTGAAACTTGATTAACCTCATAATGATTATCATCTAATTTGGTAATATGAGCCACGATTTGAGGATGCTTTCTGACAACAACTACCACATTCCAATTAATATCTGAAACTTCCTGTAATTCCACATTAAAATTTCGCTCTTTTTTACTCATGAATTTCCTTTCGTTTTATCAGAATGAAATTTTTTTGCAATAATCTCATCTTCATATTTTTCTGGATGAGCATTTCGTAATAAAGAAAACTTATCCGGTACTGGATCAAATCCGCCTCGATTAAAAGGATTGCAACGAATAATTCGAGCTACTCCCATTATTAAACCTAAAATTGTTCCTTGCTTTTGGATAGCCTTAATC
>NZ_SCHP01000066.1 GCF_013607485.1 Bombilactobacillus bombi | reverse complement strand
ATATTCGCTTTAATAATTTAGTCAAACCTTATTCCCCCATTTTCTCTTCGAAAAATATTAAAAGTTGATTAATATTTTCTAACAAAAAGATCGATTTGTCAATTGCTGAAGCAGATTTTATGAAAATTAATATATTTATTACTAAAAATCAATTTTTTTAATACTATCTAACCAAAAAAATAACCAGGAACAATATTAGTCCCGGTATTTTTACAATAAAGAAATTGCGGCTAAATAAATTTTTATGCAACTGTCACTCTTTTTTAGAAGGATAATGATTCATAATTTCAGTCATACTTTTTAAGTGATAATTTTGCGGATTCTGCGGATCAAAAATTTTAATTTGGGCCATCATTCCGGTATCTTCATGCTCCAAAATATGACAGTGATACATAAAGACTCCTAAGACATCAAAACGTACTCGAATTCGGACAGTCTCACCGCTATTTACACCAATTGTATCTTTAAATCCCGTTTCATTAGGATAAGGAGCATGTCCATTGCGTGAAATTACTTGAAAATGGCAACCATGCATATGGAAGGGATGAATCATGCCACCATCAGGATTATTAGTATTTTTAACATCCCAATCTACAGTTTTTCCCAGCTGCTGCTGGCGATCGATACGAGTCATGTCGAATAATTGACCATCTAAGCGGACATTTTCATCCATACCAGACATTACAGTAGTTTGCAGCTGACCATCCGTATCAGCTTGCCACTGCGGTATTGTTACTAAATGATCAGCAATTGGTTGTTTATTCGGAGAAAAATTACCAATATCAAAGTTCACTAATGGCGTATCATCGGACATTAACACTACACGCTCGCCTGGCTGGCAATCACTAAAATTAACGACTACTTCCGCTCTTTCAGCTGGAGTTAACATTAACTTAGTTAAATCAATCACAGGATCCAAAAAGCCACAATCAGAAGCTATTTGCGTAAAGGGCCGATTATCAGCAAAATGCAAGCGAAATTCGCGCCGATTGGCACCATTCAACAGCCGCAAACGTAATTTAGGTGTTGTCACATGAAAGACACCATTAATAGTGCCATTAATTAACGGATAGCGTCCTAATGTTCCATCAACATCATAGTCTTTGTGGTAATCTAGCTGATTATTATGATAAGTTCGATCCTGTAATACTAAGGGTATATCGTCTACCCCATAAGTTTGCGGCAATGGTAAAGTGCGAGCCTGCTCATCAGTCACAATAACAAATGCTGCTAAGCCATTCCAAACTTGGCGAGCCGTATTGGGACAAGGATGAGCGTGCATCCAATCCGTTTGGGCTCCTTCTTGATGCAAGGTAAATTCAATATCCCGACTTCCACCCGGATAAATAGGTGCATGGGGTCCACCATCAGTAATCGGGCCGGGAATATTTAAACCATGCCAATGCAAAGTCGTGATTTCATCCAAGTTATTAACAATATGAACATGATAATGTTTACCATCTTCTAAAATCACCGTTTTGCCTAAAATGGACATGCCATAACCCCAAGTTTTGGTTTTTAGTCCTGGTAAAATTGCTGTTTCCCCTTTTTGTGCCACAATAGTATACCAAATTTCATCACCTTGAACTCGATCGGGCTGTAGCACTTCAGGAATGAGAAGCTTTTTTTCTGGTACATTAGGCATTACCAGTGGTACATACCCGCCATCATGAAAATCATAGACATTTTCATCATAAAAATAATCTGTATAAACTTCTCTTTTAGCCATTTATAATCCTTCTTTTTATTTTATAATGATTATAAAATAAGCATAACACAAATTATTAAGGATGCATGAACTATTCTCAAAGTGTCTTTTTCATAACAATATCGGTTGGAAAAAATCCCATTTTTTGATATAAGTGCTGGGCACGCTGATTTTCGCCAAAAACATGTAAGCCTAACTGATGATAACCCAGTCTACGGGCTTCTTGAAAAACTAATTTTAATCCTTGCTGTCCGTAGCCTTGATCTTGATAAGCAGGTAAAATAGCGTAATCATTAATAAATAAATAAGGAGCATTTGGTTGATCACTATCCATCACTTCCGCTAACCAAACATAGCCATAAACAATTTCATTTGATGCACTGATAACATAAAAATAATTGTGATAAGTATTTAAACCATCAGGCAGTAACATTTGAAAATCTTCTTGGGCACGCTGTTGGGCTTGTTCAGCTGGCCAAAGATGATTAAGCACTTTTTGATGGGCATACTCTTGAATTTGGGAGTGCAAAAACTCACTAAAATGTTTGGTAGTCATTGCTTGTAAATATAATTGCATAATTTTCCTACTTTCTAATTAATTACATGACTAGAAATTTAACTTGATTAAGGTTATGATTATTTTATTAAATAAAGAGGTTAACGCATAATGAGTCAAAAAGTAAGTATTATTGTTCCTTGCTATAATGAAGAGGAAACAGTGACGCTATTTTATGAAGCAATTAAAAAAACTTTTCAACAATTGCCCGATTATCGGCCCTCAATTTTATTCATTAATGATGGATCAACTGATGGCACCTTAAATAAATTACGACAGCTGGTAAGTATGGCTGATTTTGATACTCATTTTATTTCTTTTTCCCGACAATTCGGCAAAGAAGCGGGCATTTATGCTGGATTAAAACATGCTGACGGCGATTTGGTAACGATTATGGATGCAGATTTACAAGACCCCCCTGAAATGTTAATTGAAATGATTCATCTTTTAGAAACTACGGATTACGACTGTATTGGAACTGCTCGCACTGATCGCAGTGGTGAACCAAAGCTCAGGTCATTTTTTTCCAATATGTTTTATAAAATTATTAATCGAATTTCAGATACTCAAATTGTTCCTGGAGCACGTGATTTTCGCTTAATGCGTCGGGACATGGTCAATGCAATTATTGAAATGAGCGAGTATAACCGTTTTTCGAAAGGGATTTTTTCTTGGGTAGGTTTTAAGACTAAATATCTTCCTTATAAAAATGTAGCGAGAGTAGCCGGTACTACGAGTTGGAATTTTTGGAGCTTATTCAAATACTCCATTGAAGGAATTACTGATTTTTCCACTGTTCCTTTAATTATTGCGGTTTGGCTAGGTTTACTAGTAATGTTTGTGGCCTTTGCTGGCTTAATTTTCATCGTTGTCCGCTCTCTTTTATATGGTAATCCTACTAAAGGCTGGTCGTCGACGATTTCGATTATTTTATTCTTGGGCGGAATGCAGTTATTTTTTCTGGGAATTATTGGCAATTATATTGGCAAAATCTTCTTAGAAGTTAAAAAGCGTCCAATTTATATTATTAAAGAAAAGAAATAAAAACAGCTCTATCTCAAGCCTATCAGCGTAATTAATCTAGTTGTGACCAAATTAAGGATGCCCCGCTCACACTAAATAAACTATTGTTTAATTGAGATCTTAAAAAACTTCGCGGTTAATTTAATCGCGAAGTTTTTTTGTTATCGGAGAATTTTGAATTTTTTCTAAATCACTGGGATCTAAATAAAATTTAACCTCACCAGTTTGTTCATCAACCTTAACTAATAATGGCTTGGATTCAGGAAATAAGGCCGCTGACCTAATTCTTAGATTAGAAGGAGCTACCGCCAATTTGTACTTGTCTTTTTCCATGATAGTATCCCCCTTTGATGTTTAAATACATTATATTTTAAAGCTAAAGCTTTCACAATAGTAATTTTATCTTGATTCCCTAAAAAATTGCCACATGGGCAAACAAAAAATACAAAAATGAGGTTAGGAAAAAAGTTTCATCCCAACCTCAATCATTTTCACAATAGCAATTATAATCTTTTATTTAATTCTTCGCCTAATTCTTCATAGCCTGGACGTCCTAAAAGAGCAAACATATTCTTCTTATAGGCTTCCACTCCCGGCTGATTGAATGGATTAATACCATTTAAGTAACCCGAAATAGCAACCGCAATTTCAAAGAAATAAATGAGATAACCTAAAGTATACGCATCTTGTTCTGGAATGTGCACACTCATGACAGGAACTCCGCCATCAGTATGTGCTAATACTACCCCTTCATAAGCTTTTTTATTAACATAATCCATGGATTTGCCTTCTAAATACTGCAAACCATCTAAATTATCAGCTTCTTTAGGAATAACAACATCATGGCGTGGGTTATCAATCATCACAACAGTCTCCATTAAGTTGCGGCGACCTTCTTGAATATATTGTCCTAAAGAGTGTAAGTCAGTAGAGAAGTTAGCTGAAGCTGGGAAAATACCCTTTTGATCTTTACCTTCAGATTCACCCATTAATTGCTTCCACCATTCACCAAAATACTGCAAATTAGGTTCATAATTTTCTAATAACTCAGTTGTATAGCCTTTACGATATAAAATATTACGCAAAGCAGCATATTGATAAGCTTCATTATTGTTTAAATCAGCATCATTATAAGCACTCCGAGCTGAAGCTGCACCTTGCATTAACTGGTCGATGTCAATTCCCGCTACAGCAATTGGTAATAATCCGACAGCTGATAAAACAGAGAACCGACCACCAATATCATCAGGCACTACGAATTCTTCATAGCCTTCTGCATCTGCTTCAGTCTTTAAAGCTCCTTTAGCACGATCAGTCGTCGCAAAGATACGCTCTTTAGCAGCTTCTTCACCGTACTTCTCAATTAATTTTGCCTTTAAAATACGAAAGGCAATTGATGGTTCCGTCGTAGTACCTGATTTAGAAATTACATTAATACTAAAATCACGGTCACCAATCACCGCTAATAAGTCGGCTAAATAATTAGGACTAATTGAATTACCGCAGAAATAAACTTCTGGAACGTGGCGATCATTATGAACGTTATAAAAGCTGCTGCTTAAGAAATCGATCGCAGCCCGTGCTCCTAAATAAGAACCACCGATACCAATACCAACAAAAACTTCAGAATTAGCTTGAATCTTTTTGGCAGCCTTTTTAATGCGAGCAAATTCATCTTTGTCATAATTAACCGGCAAATCAATAAAGCCGCGAAAATCATTCCCAGCACCAGTACCTGCTCGCAGTTCTTCATCAGCTGCAGTAACAAGCGGTTGCATCTCTTGCAACTCATTTTCATGAACAAATTTACCTAATTTTGATGCATCAAATTTAATATGTGCCATAGTTTCCTCCTGAGTTATTATC
>NZ_SCHP01000065.1 GCF_013607485.1 Bombilactobacillus bombi | reverse complement strand
GGTGTGCTTAATTAAACCCCAATTTGAAGCTGGTCCCCAAAATGTGGGCAAGCATGGCGTTGTGCGCGATCATCATGTTCATGAGACTGTTTTAGAAGAAATTATTGAATTTGCTTTAAAACATAATTATGATGTGCTGGGATTAGATTTTTCGCCAATAACTGGCGGAGAAGGGAATATTGAATTTTTGCTTCACATACGTTTAAGTGACCAGCTGGGGCAATTATCATCTGCCGTAAGTATTCCAACTGTTTTAGCAAATGCTTATGCACATCTAACGCAAAAGTAATGAGGTAGATTAAATGCTACAAGAGTTAGTTATTCAAGATTTTGCGATTATTAAAAAAATTGATGTTAAATTTACTAAGGGATTAACTGCCTTAACTGGGGAAACGGGAGCGGGAAAATCCATTATTTTAGATGCCTTAGGTTTGTTATTGGGTAACCGTGGTTTCAGTGAATATGTACGATCTGGATGCAAAAAAGCTCGAGTGCAAGGTTTGTTTTCGTTAGAGGACTTTAATCGTGATTTTATCCAAGATTTTTGTCAGAATCATGGTATTGACTTTAGTGATCAAAGTCTGATTATTCAGCGTGAACTCCAAGAAAATGGCCGCAATGTCTGTCGGATTAATACGCAATTAGTACCAGTTGCGGCTTTAAAACAGTTAGGACAATATTTAGTAGATATTAGCGGTCAAAATCAAAGCCAAAGTTTATTAGATTCTAATAATCATGTTCATTTACTTGATCAATTTACTTCTACACGAATTAAGAAGCCTTTAAGTGCTTATCAGCAAGAATATCGTTTATACCACCAATTACAAAAACGCCTCACAAATTTACAAAATAATCAACAGCAGCGTGCTCAGCAGTTGGATATGCTGCAATTTCAAGTAAGAGAAATTAAAAGTGCTAATTTGCTTCCCGAGGAAGAAGAGCAATTATTGGCTGAACAAAGGCAATTAGCTAATTTTGAAAAAATACACGAAAATTTACAAACTACGTACGAGGTGTTGGCGCAAAACACCACCGGAATTATCGACCAAATGGGACCGATAGTCAAAGCAATGCAAGCCATTGGCGAATATCAAGATGAATACAAGCAAATTACTCAAGAACTTGAAAGTGCTTATTATGAGTTACAAGATAGCCAAGATCGTTTAGTCCAACAACTAGATTTGCAGGATTATGATCCCAACCGTCTCAACGCAATTGAACAGCGCTTACAGCTATTGCGTGATTTAGAAAAAAAATATGGTCGAAATGTGGCAGAAGTTATAGCTTTTGGTGAAAAAGCACAAACGCAACTGCAAAATTTACAGCAAGAACAACAAGACCCTCAACAATTACAAGCTCAATTAAAACAACAAACTGAGCTTTTAGAACAAAAAGCTGTCCAACTTAACCAGGTGCGTCACCAAGCTGCCCAAGAATTGACTAGGGAAATATCTCAACAGCTAAAATCAATGTATATGGATAAAACAAGCTTTGAAGTACGTTTTACTAAGCAAGATTATTCTCTGCAAGGTAATGAAGTGGTAGAATTTTATTTGCAGACTAATCCTGGTGAAACACCTAAACCTTTAGCTAAGATTGCGTCGGGTGGGGAATTGGCTCGGATTATGCTCGCTTTAAAAACTGTTTTTGCTCAATACCAGCCTATCGGAACTTTAGTTTTTGATGAGATTGATACAGGTGTTAGTGGGCGTGTAGCCCAGGCAATTGGGGAAAAAATGGCTCAAATTGCCCAGCATGTACAGGTATTATGCATTACCCATTTACCACAGGTTGCTGCAGTAAGCGATCAGCAATATCTTGTTAAGAAACACATCGCGCACCAACAAACTTCTACATTAATTGAAACCTTAACTACCACTCAAAGAATTGAAGTGATTGCTCAAATGCTTGAGGGAACACGGGTAACATCTATTACCCGCCAGCATGCACAAGAATTGTTACAGTTAGCCCATAAATCCTAGTATGAGATGTTCATAATTAGAAAATGTGGCCGGCAAAACTTGAAAAAATTGGCTAATTAGTGCAATATAGAAGTTAATATTTTATAAAAGGTTAGTGATGTTGTTGGCAAAAGGAATGCTAATTGTTTTGTCGGGTCCGTCCGGTGTAGGCAAGGGGACTGTTAGAGGGGCAATGCTCAAAGATTCTGTTAATCAATTTAAGTATTCGGTTTCTATGACTACGCGGAAAATGCGCCCGGGTGAAAAGAATGGGGTAGATTATTTCTTTTGTAGTAAAGCAGAATTTGAAAAAAAAATTCAGCAAGGACAGATGCTTGAATATGCTCGTTATGTAGATAATTATTATGGAACGCCATTGCAGTATGTGCAAGATACCTTGGATTCTGGTAAGGATGTCTTATTAGAAATCGAAGTTAATGGTGCAATGCAAGTTCGTGAAAAAATGCCCGATGGTGTTTTTATATTTTTAACTCCGCCAGATTTATCGAGCTTACGCAGCCGCATTACCCATCGTGGTTCGGAAGATTTGACTACGATTAATAAACGGATGGAAAAAGCTCGACAAGAAATAAAAATGATGTCAAACTATGATTATGCAGTGGTCAATGATGAAGTTCCCCGGGCAGTAAAACGGATAGAACAAATAGTCACGAGTGAACACCTGCGTGTGCCACGAGTAATTGATAGTTATCGAAAAATGATTGGAGATTTGTGATTATGATTTCGTATCCTTCGATTGATAAGTTATTAGAGCAAGTTAATTCACGTTATTCTTTATCCATTTTGTCAGCCATGCGTGCTCATGAGATTGATGATGGTGATGAAAAGATGTTACCTGAATATAAGTCTCCTCGTTCCGTAGGGCAGGCACTTGAAGAAATTGCTTCTGGAAAAATTAAAATCGATCCTAACTCAATTATGACAGAGCGGAAAGCAGAAAAGATTGAGCGGATTGAAGAAGCTAAATTAGAGCATCAAGAAGATTTAGAACATAAAAAGGATTAAGAACTTCTCCATCAAGTGTAGTTAACTGATGGAGTTTTTTTATGAATTGAGGAGGATAATTTGTACGCACAAATTGTGGTCGATGTCCCTACACAACAAACTAATCATAGTTTTGATTATTTGATACCTTCAGATTTGACCCCAGTGATTCAACCAGGAATGCGAGTTGCCGTTCCCTTTGGGCGCAGCCAGCGATTAGTTCAAGGTTTCGTAGTTGGGATTAGTGCAACATCAAAATTTTCCGGAAAATTAAAACCCATTGATCATCTTATTGATTTACGTCCGGTTTTAAATGCAGAATTATTACAATTATCTTACTGGTTGGCGCAACAAACCTTTAGTTTTTGGATTTCATGTATGCAGACTATGCTGCCTAGTGTTATGCGAGCCAAATACCAAAAAGCAGTTATTGCTTTGGATAAAAATCTTCAAAAACAAGATTTATTTCAAGGACAAATAATGAAAATCCTAGATAATCAATTAAGTACACAAATGCAAAAACAATTGTCATTATGGCAAAAAAATGGATTAGTAGAAATTAAGTATTTGGTTAAGAACCAAGCTAAGCAATTAGAGCAGTGGTTTATTCAACGTCAAAGTTATGACTATTCAACACTTTTGTCTCAAATAAAACCCCAAGCTAAAAAGCAACGCCAATTACTTCAATTATTTATTGATAATCCGAAATTAAAATCTATTAGTTTAAAAGAACTATTAAATAAATATCATTTTACCGCGGCAACTATCAACGCGATAGTTAAAAAGGGTTGGTTAGCTAAAAACAAGCAAGTCGTCTGGCGCCAACCTGCATCACAGCCAGTAGAAGCAACTACAGATTTAAAATTAACTTTACTTCAGCAAGCAGCCTATCAAAAAATTACTCAAGCAAAAGATCAAGTAGTACTTTTAGAAGGTGTAACTGGCAGCGGTAAAACTGAAGTGTATTTGCAGTCTATTAAATATTTTTTGCAGAAAAATAAAACAGCTTTAATGCTTGTACCGGAAATTGCTCTTACTCCTCAAATGGTGGCACAGGTGCAAGGACGATTTGGTAAATTAGTGGCCGTATTGCATAGCGGTTTATCGGCTGGAGAAAGATATGACGAGTGGCGCCGTATAGAAACTGGTCAAGCCACAGTAGTAGTAGGAGCACGTTCAGCGGTGTTTGCCCCTTTAAAAAATCTCGGTATTATTATTATTGATGAGGAACATGAAGCTAGCTATAAGCAAGAAGATAACCCTCGCTATCATGCACGCGATGTTGCCTTATGGCGGGGGCAGTATCATCATTGCCCTGTAATCTTAGGCAGTGCTACTCCCAGTTTAGAATCTCGTGCCCGCGGTCAAAAGAAAGTGTATCAGTTAGTAAAATTATCCCAGCGGGTCAATCAGCATCCTTTGCCACAAGTAGATATTGTTGATTTGCGCAACCAAGATAATTTAACTGCTCAACCTGATTTATCAAAGCCATTAGTTTCCGCACTACAGCAATGTCTAAAACAACAAGAACAAGCAATTTTATTGCTTAATCGGCGGGGGTTTGCTTCTTATTTAATGTGTCGTGAATGCGGCTATGTCCCTCAGTGCCCGCATTGCGATATTTCTTTAACAGTCCATTTGCAAGAACATTATTTAATGTGTCATTATTGTGGCTATAAAGAACCGATTATGAAGATTTGTCCCCACTGTAGCAGTGCTAAATTACGTTTCAGTGGTACAGGGACGCAAAAGGTTGAACAACAGCTTCAAGCAATTTTGCCCACAGCCCGTATTATTCGCATGGATAATGATACAACGAGTCGTAAAAATGCTCATAGTCAACTATTAAAGCAGTTTGAAACAGCGGGGGATATCTTATTAGGAACCCAAATGATTGCTAAAGGGTTAGATTTTCCCAACGTTACTTTGGTGGGAGTTATTAATGCAGATACTGGTTTGATTACGAATGACTTTCGAGCAAGCGAACGCACTTTTCAGCTATTAACGCAGGTTAGCGGTCGTGCCGGCCGAGCGCAAAAGGAAGGACGAGTTTATATTCAAACATATAATCCACAGCACTATGCTATCCAATTGGCTGCCCGTCAAGATTATGAACATTTTTATCAGCAGGAAATGCGTTTTCGCCATCAGGCCGGTTATCCACCATATTTTTATTTAATTAAGGTAACAATTTCTCATCGTTCTCAGGCACAAGCGTTTAAGATGGCTTATAATATAGCTAAGCAGATTAAGCCTGTCTTAACTTCTTCAGAACAATTGTTAGGGCCAACCCAACCCACAGTTGCGCGTGTTAAAAATCGTTATTATTACCAAT
>NZ_SCHP01000064.1 GCF_013607485.1 Bombilactobacillus bombi | reverse complement strand
GAAAATCATCATTGGTTAATGCAATTTTAGGCGAAAAACGCGTAATTGTCTCTCAAATGGAAGGAACCACAAGAGATTCTATTGATACCCAATTTATAGATCAAGACACTCAAAAAATTTATACAATGATTGATACTGCAGGAATACGTAAACGCGGTAAAGTCTATGAAAATACTGAAAAATATTCTGTTATGCGAGCAATGCGTTCAATTGATCGCAGCGATGTTGTTGTGGTGGTTTTGGATGGCGAACAGGGGATTCGTGAACAAGATAAGCGTGTTGCTGGTTTGGCCCATGAAGCGGGACGCGGAGTCATTATTGCTGTAAACAAATGGGATGCAGTTGCCCATAAAGATCAAAGAACTATGCAAGAATTTGTTGATTATATTCACAATGAATTTCGGTATTTAAGTTATGCGCCAATTGTCTTTGTTTCGGCCTTAAAACACCAGCGTTTGGAACAAATTGTTGCTTTAGTGAATAATATTAATATCAATCAAAATCGCCGTATTCAGTCAGCTTTATTAAATGACTTGTTATTAAAAGCCACCGCTATAGCTCCAGCACCGACTGTGAAAAATAAGCGATTACGTTTATATTATCTTACTCAAGTTGCTACTACTCCACCGACTTTTGTGGTATTTGTAAATGATACAGACTTGTTTCATTTCTCTTATGAACGTTTTATCATTAATCAACTTAGAACAACCTTTGATTTTACAGGAACTCCGATTCGAATTATCGCTCGAAAGCGCAAATAAGGATTTTCTTAAGAATTAGCAAAAAGATTTAAAAAAATAGTGATAATCCTTGCCCTACTGCTAATCTTATGATAATTTGGAAAAGGATGATGGTGTGGTAGTCGTCATTAGTAATTTGAGTAGTGAATTAATTTTTGTTACTCCGCGGAGGTGAATTTATTGGCAAATAAAGCAGAATTAATTCAAAGCGTTGCAGAAAAAACCGGCTTAACTAAGAAGGATTCTACTGCTGCTGTTGATGCTGTGTTTAGTACTATTCAAGAAGACTTAGTTAAAGGTGAAAAAGTTCAATTAATTGGCTTTGGTAACTTTGAAGTGCGTCATCGTGCTGCTCGCAAGGGCCGTAATCCTCAAACTAATGCAGAGATTACCATCCCTGCAAGTAAGGTACCGGCATTTAAACCAGGTAAAACATTGAAGGATGCAGTTAAATAATTTTTTTAAAAGATTTATTTATCTGAATGGAAACAACTAATTACGTTGTTTCCATTTTTTTATTCCATTTCTTAGAACTATTTGAAGATTTAATGCAGGTAAACAGAATATGGCACAAAATGTGTCGGAAAGTAAAAAATATGTTAAGGTAAATTTAAACCAAAAGGGAGCTTCAAATATGTCATTTTCAAATCAAGCTTTAGATGCATTTAGCAGTGGTGATATCAACCAAGCTCAAAAATTAGTTCAAAGCGCCTTAAAAACAGATGATGCAGACACACTATTTGATTTAGCAGAAAATTTAGCTGCTTTAGGAATAAGTGATCAAGCCTTATTAATTTATGAAAAACTATTAAAAGATTATCCCCAAGAAGATATATTAAAAGTTAACCTAGCAGAGATTTTAATTTCGAATGATGAAATTGATCGGGCGACTTCTTTACTAGCACAGGTAAAATCAAATTCTAATGCATATTTATCATCATTATTAGTTGGCGCAGACTTATATCAAACTATTGGTTTATATGAGGTCAGTGAGCAAAAATTACAAGAAGCATTAAAATTAAATACGAAGGAGCCCGTAATTCAGTTTGCCTTAGCAGAATTATATTTTACTGAAAACAAGTTTAGTCAAGCAGTAATTTTTTATGAAAAGTTAATTGAACAAGGGCATAAGGATTTTTCAGGTATTTCCTTAATTCAACGGGTAGCAGCAGCCTATGCTGGTGAAGGCGACTATGAAAAAGCTGTTGCTGAATATAAAAAATTGCCTCTACTATCTTTAAATGCTGATAGTCAGGCTAATTTTGCGGCCTTAGAGATTGAATTAAAGCACTATTCTGCTGCTCAAAAAATCTTAGATAATTTATTAACTTCTAATCCTGATTATTCTGCTGGTTATAAATTAGCTGTTAAAGCCGCTAATCAGCAGCGTGACTATCAAACAGCTTTAAAGCAGGCTCAAATTGGCTTAGGTTATGACCCCTTCAATGCTGATTTATACCATGGAGGCAGTCAGGCTGCAATGCGTTTGGGTGATTATCAAAAGGCGCAAAAGCTCTTGCAGAAAGGTATTCAGCAAGTGGCGGAAAATAATGATTTGATTATTGCTTTAAGTGATCTCTATTTACAGCAGCAACAATATCAAGATAATTTAACCTTGCTTGAACAATATCAAGATGACCTAATTGATGAACCGCGGTGGCATTGGAATTATGCACGTTCTCAGGCAGCTTTAGGTGAAGAAAATATTGCTTTAAAAGAAATGTTAAGTGTTTATCAACAATATCGGCAAAATGCCACTTATTTAAAAGATTTAATTAATATCTTACAGCAATTAGAACAGCCGCAATTATTAAAAACTGCCGTTGACAACTATTTACAATTAGTACCAGATGATGAACAAATGATTGAATTACAGCAGCAACTAGGTGATAACAGTGAAAATAACTAAATTACCCCAACCATTAATGAAGGCCTTACCGGTTTTACGTCAGCTTAATCAAGCTGGTTTTGAAGCATATTTTGTAGGTGGATGCGTACGTGATACACTTTTAAGTCGAGCTTTGCATGATGTTGATTTAGCAACTAGTGCTTATCCTCAAGAAATTAAGCAAGTTTTTTCTAAAACAATCGATACAGGTATCAAACATGGAACCGTCACAGTGATTTATGGTGATCATACTTATGAAATAACGACTTTTAGAACAGAATCAGGCTATCAAGATTTTCGACGTCCCGATGTGGTTAAATTTGTACGTTCTTTACAAGAAGATTTACAGCGGCGTGATTTTACAATTAATGCCTTAGCAATGAATGCTAATGGCGAAGTTATCGACTTATTTTCGGGATTAGCAGATTTAAAGAACTGTCAAATTCGCGCAGTCGGTTACGCTAATGAGCGTTTTCATGAAGATGCTTTAAGGATGTTACGGGCAGTACGCTTTCAAGCTCAGCTTAATTTTAAAATTGAAGAGCAAACTCTTAAGGGAATTAAGAATAATGCTAGCTTATTACAGCATATTGCGATTGAACGCATTCGCGAAGAATTTCTTAAACTAATGCAAGGAACTAACCGTCAAGCTGGTTTACAGTCGTTATACTATACACATTTATATCAATATTGCCCTAGCTTAAAAGATTATAACTTGGAAGATTTATTACGTTATAACATGGGTAAAATCGAATCTGAAGCTGCAGTGTGGAGTTTACTAGGCTATATTGGAAAGCTTGATAAAGTGGAATTTAAAAAATTTTTAAAGTCCTGGAAAGTTGCTAATCGACCGGCAAAACTAGCGCAAAGGTCGGTTGAACTGCTTGCTACTTATAATGGTGATAACTGGTGTCTATACCAAGCTGGCAGTCAAGCAGTTCAAATTGCTGCTGAAGTTTTGAAGATAGTCCAACAAATATATAGAAGTCAAAGTATGCTTCAACAATATAAATCTTTACCCTTAAAATCTGCTCACCAATTAGCGATTGACGGCCAGCAAATTATGGCGGCTTTAAAAATTAATCCAGGACCGCAAATTGGTGCTGACTTGCAGCAAGTCCAAAAAGCTATTGTGGCGGGAAATTTAGACAATACTGCACCAGCTATTATCCAATTTTTAAAACAAAAATATTAAGAGAAGATTGAGTACACATGAAAACATTAAGTATTAATCATTTAAATCAGACTGTAGGAGCACGAACTTTATATACAGATGTTTCTTTTAAAATTACTACCCCTGATCGTATAGGTTTGGTGGGTCTCAATGGTGTGGGTAAGACTACCTTACTAAATAGTTTGGTAGATAAAAGTCTCTTAAAAAATAAAACAATTGAGCATCCTCACGATTACCAAATTAGCTATTTACGTCAAACCCCGCAATTTGCTGGTGATTTAACTGTATTGGAAGCTATTTTGCAGGGAGAAGAGCCTTTATATGTAACAGTGCGTAATTATGAACAAGTTTTAAATCAATATTCGCGTAATCCTAATGACCAACAAATAGCAAAGCGCTTTTTCCAGGCTCAAGAACAAATGGATCAAATTGATGGCTGGGAATTTCAGTCTACCGTAGAAACTATTTTGACAAAATTAGGTATTACTAAATTTAATCAGACTATGGCACAATTGTCTGGTGGTCAACAACGTCGTGTAGCTTTGGCACAAGTTTTAGTATCTACCGCCGATTTGTTAATTTTAGATGAACCAACTAATCACTTAGATGAAACAGCAATTAGTTGGCTGGAAACTTTTTTGAATAATTATCAAGGTGCAGTAATCTTTGTAACGCATGATCGCTATTTTTTAAATTCGGTTGCTAATCGCATTTTGGAAATTGATCAGCAAAAAATTACTGAATATGCGGGTAATTATGAAGCTTATGTATCTCAAAAAGCCCAAAATGAGGCTACCTGGGCTGCTACTAGACGCCATCAACGTAATTTATATCGCCACGAATTAAAATGGATGAGAGCCGGCGTACAAGCCCGGGGAACCAAACAAGTTGCCCGAGTTGAACGTTTCAAACAATTAAGTCAACAAGTACGACAGCAGTCCGATTTAAAATCAGATCAATTAACAATTGATATTAAGCAGCAACGATTAGGCAAGGATGTTTTTAATGTCCAAAATGCCGTTTTAAATTTTGGTTCGCAGACTCTATTGAAAAATTTAAATTTACGCATCAATTCGGGTGAACACTTAGGCATTATTGGAGCTAACGGTGCTGGGAAAACTACATTTTTGAATATTTTAGCCCAACGCCAAAAATTAAGTTCCGGGCAACTAGAGGTTGGGCAAACAGTTAAAATTGGCTATTATACTCAACATGTAGAGGCAATGGATCCTAATGTGCGTGTGATTACTTATTTAGAGAATCTCGGCCAAAATGTAGAAAGTTCAGCAGGTGGCCAACTATCGGCTTCACAGTTACTAGAGCGTTTTCTATTTTCACCGCAGCAGCAAGGAGCTTTTATTCGTGATCTTTCTGGGGGCGAAAAAAGGCGCTTATACTTATTGGCAATTTTAATTAGAAGACCTAATGTGCTCCTGCTAGATGAACCTACTAATAATTTGGATATTGAAACGATGACTATTTTAGAAGATTATTTATTAGATTTTGAAGGTACAATGGTGGCCGTTTCTCATGATCGCTATTTTTTGGATAAAATTACTGATG
>NZ_SCHP01000063.1 GCF_013607485.1 Bombilactobacillus bombi | reverse complement strand
AGATAAAACTGATGAAATTGAAATACCAATTGATGTTACGAAACTAGGTAAGAAGAATTATGAAATTATAACCCTTAATCAGATTAAATCTGATATTATAGATTCAAACCCTCGTACCATTAAAGTTTATGTGCATCGCGGAGCTGCCAGTGATCAAGTAAACTACAATAATGGTGAGATTGGCGGCGTAAATAATTAGTGATGAGATTAAATTTAATAAAATAGTAAGTTAAGAGGTTGAAAAATGGTTAAATATTTTGGAACTGATGGTGTGCGTGGCGTTGCTAACAAGGAACTAACTCCAGAATTGGCATTTAAATTGGGACGTACTGGAGGTTATGTGCTCTCCCAACAAAAAGAGAGTTCTGAAGATCGGCCTACAGTCTTGGTAGCTCGTGATACTCGTAAATCTGGGCAAATGCTAGAAATGGCTTTGATTGCAGGATTATTATCAGTCGGAATTGAAGTATTAGATTTAGGAGTCATTACTACTCCGGCAGTGGCCTATTTAGTTAAGGTTCAGGATGCTGATGCGGGTATCATGATTTCGGCATCTCATAATCCAGCAAGCGATAATGGAATTAAATTTTTTGGACCTGATGGCTATAAATTAAAAGATTCCACTGAAGAAGAAATTGAACACTTTTTAGATCAAGAGGTGGACATGTTACCTCGTCCGGCAGCAGAGGGTTTAGGAACTCTAGAAAGCTATAAAGAAGGCTCTTTAAAGTACTTGGAATTTTTACGTCAAAGTATTTCTGATGATTTATCAGGTTTAAAAATTGTTTTAGATGGTGCTAATGGTTCTACAAGTAAATTGCTTACTAAATTATATGCAGATCTAAATGTTGATTTTACGACTATTGCTACTAATCCAGATGGTATCAATATTAATAATGGTGTCGGCTCTACCCATCCAGAAAAATTAGCACGTGAAGTAGTAGCGCGCAACGCTCAAGCTGGTTTGGCGTTTGATGGTGATGGTGACCGCTGTATTGCTGTTGATGAAAAAGGTAATATTGTTGACGGTGATAAAATTATGTATATTTTGGGAAGCTACTTTAAAGAACGGGGACGTCTCAAAAAAGATACTATTGTAACAACCGTAATGAGCAATTTAGGACTCTATAAGGCAATTGAGGCTAATAATATGAAGTCTGTGCAAACTGCCGTAGGTGATCGCCATGTGGCAGAAGAAATTGTCAAAAATGGTTATAATCTTGGTGGCGAACAATCGGGGCATATAATCATTTTTGACATTCATAATACTGGCGATGGCATGTTAACCGGGATCCAACTATTAAATGTAATGAAACAGACAGGCAAAAAGTTGTCAGAGTTAGCTGCCCCAGTGAAGACTTATCCTCAAAAGTTAGTTAATATTAAGGTTGCTGATAAGCAAAATTGGCAGCAATATCCGGAAATTCAAGAAGAAATTGATACTGTTGAAAAAGAGATGAATGGTGATGGACGTGTCTTAGTGCGTCCTAGTGGAACCGAACCATTACTTAGGATTATGGTTGAAGCCGCAACGGAAGAAAGGGCTAACCAATATACAGAACAGATTGCCCGTGTTGTTCAAGAAAAAATGGGCTTATAATAATCAAATGATTTTAATATGTAATAAGGGGCTGAGACAAATGATTGTCTCAGCCCCTTATTACATATTAAAATGGATTATTTCAAGGAAAACATTTATTAAATTAAATAACAAATGACAATAATGAAACAGATGTTTTATTTGCTCCCGTTTGCGTTTAACTACCCAAAAAGTCAATGGCTATTATCAGATTTTTTGGTTTGATTTGCTTGATACTTTATTTTTGGCAATAGTCGTTGAGATTGTTCTTTTTTAGATTTTGATTTTTTCGAATTTTTACTGTCAATATGCTTT
The DNA here is from genome assembly GCF_013607485.1 of Bombilactobacillus bombi. Classification (GTDB taxonomy): domain Bacteria; phylum Bacillota; class Bacilli; order Lactobacillales; family Lactobacillaceae; genus Bombilactobacillus; species Bombilactobacillus bombi_A. The sequence continues at coordinate 3,482 of NZ_SCHP01000063.1, read as the reverse complement.
TGTGTTTTCACAAAATGGGAAACGCGATAATGTTTAGTATTCATTAATACTCCGGAATGAGTTTGAGCAGTAGAGGTATTTTTATTAAATTGACGATTAAATAACTTATAAAGCTCCTCAAAGATACCTAATAGTACTAAAATAATGACCAGCCATTTGATTATTTTTAAAAGTGTCATTGTTTAGACTCCTGCTGGAAAGGTACGGTTGTCTGTTCAGTATTAGGTTGTTGGCGGTTAAGGGCTTGAGCTAAAAGTGCAGCTTGGCCATAGTTGCTGCTGTCATCATTAGGAATAATAACAACATTAGCTGGTGAATCGGCTAATTTGCTGTAGGCATTGATAGATTGATTTTTAAAATATTTGTCATCAGCATGAGCTAAACCGGCTTGCACAGTATCAATCCGATATCGTTCAGCATCAGCACGGGTACGTGTAGCTTCAGCTTGGGCTTTAGCAGTGGCCATTAGAGCGTTATTTTTGGCTTCATTAGTTAGACGAATTGATTCAGCCTCACCTTCAGCTTGGGCAATAGTGGCGATACGCTGACGATCAGCGGTTAATTGTTTATCCATAGCACGCTGAATTTCTTCAGAAGGCAACAGTTCATCAATATTAATCCGATCAACATTGATACCATAAGTGTTCGTTAAATCTCCAATTGCGATAGATAAGTCCGCATTAATTTTAGCTGTTGAACCTAAAGCATCATTTAATTCCATTCGACCTATAATATCGCGCAAGTGTCCCCGAACTAATTGGGCCATTGATTCCACAGAGTCAGTGTTATTGTATTCATACTTTACAGCATCTGTAACGTGATAATTTAAGGTAATAGAAGTGGAAACTTCAGCATTATCTTTAGTAATAATAGAATAATGCGGTAACTCAATAGGCTGCATTGCTAAACTAACAATACGAATATGTTGGGCAAGGGGAATATAAAAATGTAATCCCGATTCTACGCTGTGTTTGTATTTACCAAACAGTTCTACCAATCCTTGGCAATTTTGGGGTACTACTTTAATTCCTAAAGGCATGTTTTTTTCCTCATTTCTTAATTGCTCTAATTGTGAGTATATTACCTGTAGCAGCTATTACTACATAGGCGGTATCATCTAGAATGGGATCGTTATTTTCTGTGAGATAACGATAATAAATTCCATTTACCTTGATTAAACCGCTTTTAGGAAGAATGGCTGCTGGTTGAATAATCTGATTAATGACTAGTTGATTTTCAAGTGAAGCTGTCCCAACTCCTCTTAAAGACTGTTGAACGCTTTGAACAACAAGCTGATTAATACTAGTATGTTGATTTTTAGCGGCCGCTTTTATTTGTTGGTAAAGTTCATCTGGAAAGCGAATTGTAGTCATAACAGTTTTCACAGCAATCATCTTCTTTCATAGCCTTATAATATCATAATGATATTATAATACAAGCAAAATTTATTTTTGATTACTTAAATGTTAGTTGGTTAAGAAAAACCTAGCGTTTCCACTTGTTTAGCTAGACCAATTTTGAATAATAGTTGACATTTTAGATAGTAATTGCTAGTATGTCAATTGTTAAGTAAGCTAAGTCCTGAAGATTTAGGACTATACCAATTATAGGAGAGAGACATATGTGTGGAATTGTAGGTGTGGTTGGAAACTCTCAAACCACTGACATTTTAATATCAGGATTAAAAAAACTGGAATATCGCGGTTATGATTCCGCGGGAGTTTATCTTAATGATCAGCAGGGCCATGATGTCCTAATTAAACGAGTAGGTAAAATTATCAATTTACAAAAGGCTCTCACACCCCAAGATCAAGGCCAAGCTGGCATTGGCCACACTCGTTGGGCAACTCATGGAGAGCCAACGCAAGATAATGCGCACCCGCATTTTTCTCAGGATCAACGTTTTTATTTAGTGCATAATGGTGTCATTACTAATTTTGCTGAATTAAAGCAAAAATATCTTACGGGTGTAGAATTTAGGAGTGATACCGATACTGAAGTGGCAGTGCAGTTAATTGATTATTTTGCTTTAACGGAACATTTAAACGCACAACAAGCACTTCAAAAAACGGTGCAATTATTAGAAGGTTCTTATGCTTTTGCTTTAATGGATCGCCAGGAACCAGATAAAATTTTCATTGCTAAAAACAAAAGTCCACTCTTAATTGGACTAGCTGATGGTTACAACGTTGTTTGCTCTGATGCCATTGCAATGTTAGATCAAACTCATACTTTTATGGAGATTCATGATGGCGAATTAGGAGTAATTACTAACAATTCCGTGGAATTGACTGATCATAACGGACAGCCAGTTAGCCGACAGCCGTATCAGGTACAAATGGATGCTAATGATGTCTCTAAGGGCACTTATGATAACTATATGCTCAAAGAAATTGATGAACAGCCAGTGGTTTTGCGGCGGATTGCTTCCCAGTATTTTCAAAGTGCTCAATCTCAATTAAGTGAATCGTTGTTAACTGCTTTACAAAATGCTGATCGTCTTTATATTGTCGCAGCTGGGACTAGCTATCATGCCGGATTAGTCGGCAGACAGCTGATAGAGGATTTAGCAGATGTTCCGGTTGAAGTGCATATTGCTAGTGAATTTGGCTATCACTTACCAAAGTTATCAGCACGACCATTTTTCATTTTCTTAAGTCAAAGTGGCGAAACAGCTGATAGTCGACAGGTCTTAGATAAAGTCCGCAAACTAAATTATCCGACTTTGACAATTACTAATGTTCCTAATTCAACTTTAGCTCGCGAGGCGACTTATTCGTTGCCATTATGCGCAGGTCCAGAAATCGCGGTTGCTTCAACAAAAGCTTATGTAGCACAGATTGCAGTTCAAGCTATCTTGGCACAAGCATTGGGCCGCCAAAAACAGCTTCCAGCAGCTCAAGATTTTGATATTGTCCAGCAATTAAGTCTTGCGGCCAACGCTATTCAAACAATTGTTGATCAAAAAGATTACTTGCAACAATTAGCGAGTGAATATTTTGCACATCAACATGCTGCCTTTTTCATTGGCCGAGGTAATGGTTATGCTACCGCTTTAGAGGCAGCCTTAAAATTAAAAGAAGTTTCTTATATTCATGCGGAAGGCTTTGCTGCTGGAGAATTAAAGCATGGAACAATTGCTTTAATTGAAGATAATACGCCGGTAGTAGCTTTTATCTTGGAATCCCAAACAGCTGCTCACACCAGAAGCAATGTTAAGGAAGTTTTAAGCCGTGGTGCACATCCTTTAATTATCAGCAAAAACAGCTTGGCTGATTCTCACGATCAATTGGTTTTGGCAGATATTGATGAACGTTTAATGCCAATTTTAGCTGTAGTTCCAGCACAATTATTTGCTTATTATGCTGCAGTGGAGCGGGGAAATGATGTGGATCAACCACGTAATTTAGCAAAAAGTGTAACAGTGGAATAATTAATTAATAAGCTAGAATTCTAATTTTTAATAATAATCAATAATTTTA
>NZ_SCHP01000062.1 GCF_013607485.1 Bombilactobacillus bombi | reverse complement strand
ATGTAGATAATGAGTACCGGAGGGATAATATGGCTGCTAAAGCTAAATGGAATAAGAAAAAAGATCAAGACGGCGAATTAAGTTTTGAAATCGATCAAGATACAATTAAAAAAGGTTTAAATACGGCCTTTCAACGGGTTCGTAAAACTTTAAATGTGCCTGGCTTTCGTAAGGGTAAAGTTCCACGTGTTGTTTTTGATCAGATGTACGGAGAAGCAGCTTTATACCAAGATGCATTAAATGATGTCTTACCAGAAGCTTATTCTAATGCTGTAAAAGAAGCTGATATTAAGCCAGTAGGCCAACCACAAATTTCTGTGGAAAGCATGGAAGAAGATCAACCGTGGGCAATTAAAGCTACAGTTGCAGTTGAACCAGAAGTTCAATTAGGACAATTCCAAAAATTGGAAGTTAAAAAGCAAGATACTTCTGTCAGTGATCAAGATGTCGAAGATGAATTACAAAAATTACAGAAACAGCAGGCAGAATTAGTATTAAAAGAAGAAGGCAAATCTGAAAAAGGTGACACTGTTGTTATCGATTATCAAGGAACTATTGATGGCAAAGAATTTGACGGTGGCAGTGCTGAAAATTATTCTTTAGAATTAGGATCTAATGCCTTTATTCCAGGTTTTGAGGATCAATTAATTGGTCACCAAAGTGGCGATGATGTTGATGTTAAAGTTACCTTCCCTGAAAACTATCAAAGCAAGGAATTAGCTGGAAAAGAAGCTCATTTCCAAACCAAAATTCACGAAATTAAAGCTAAGGAATTACCAAAATTAGATGATGACTTTGCTAAAGATGTCGATGAAGATGTGGATACTTTAGATGAGTTGAAAACAAAGATTCGTCAACGTTTAGAAGATCAACGCAAGCAAAAAGCTGAAGATGCTGTTGAAGAAGAGGCAGTTAATAAAGCTATTGAAAATGCTACATTTGAAAAAATTCCTCAAGCAATGATTGACCAAGATGTTCAAAATCAAGTTGATCAATTTTTGGGAACAATGCAGCGACAAGGAATTAATCCACAAATGTATTACCAAATGACTGGTACTACCGAAGAAGATATTAAAAAGCGTTTTGCTAAAGATTCAGAAAAACGAGTTAAAACTAATCTATTGTTAGAAGCAATTGTTAAGCAAGAAGATATTAAAGTAACTAAAGAAGAGCGCGATCAAGAAGTTAAAGATTTGGCTTCAGAATATGGCATGGAAGAAAAAGCTGTTCGTGGTGCTTTAAATGATGAAATGCTTGATCACGATATTGCTATTAAAAAAGCCGTAGAAATGATTACAGATTCTGCAGTACAAAAATAATAAGCCTTGCTTAAGCTAATGCCGCATGACTTTAAATCATGCGATTTTAGCCCGGCAGGCTTATTTTTTTACTTATTAACCTTTTGATAATTAGCAGCTATTGCTTGAGCAGAATGTTGATATTGCTTTTGTTCAGCTTCAGTTAATGGTACTTGAGCAACAGCTTTAATTCCCTTTTGATTGACAACTGCAAGCTGACCAATATATAATTTCAAATCAGCGTCGTAAGCAGTTACCGGCAAAGCGCGATTAGCATTACTTAATACTGCCTCTGTGATAAGATTGACACACGTAGCAATCCCATTATTGGTATATTCTTTTCCTGAAAAAATTGTATAACCGCCGGTAACAATTTTTTGAGTTAATTGATCTAAGTCTAAGTTCCAAGCACTAATTGGTTGACCAGCAACTTTAACACTAGACCAGACTGGAAACATTGTATCTCCGTGTTCTCCAAAAACATAGCCTGTGACATCATGGTAATTATGCTGTGTAGCTTCTGCTACTGCATGATGCATCCGTGCAGTTTCTAGACCTGTACCAGTTCCTAAAACTTGATTAGTCGGCAAGCCAGTCTGTTCTTGAAGTAGTCGTGCAATAACATCACATGGATTAGTGATATTAATAATTACTCCATTAAATCCAGATTCTTTGATTTTTGGAGCAACTTCCGCTACAATTTTGCTGGTGAGATGTAGTTCGTAATCGCGTTGACCACCATGCTCTTTCAGCGCTGATATTTTACCAGCACAAAAAATTAGAACATCTAAGTCCGTTAATTCATCCCACTTGCTAGCTTCAAAATCTTGAACTGTTACTTCAGTGTCAGTATCTAATAGTGTGATTTGGTCTTGCAAATCCATCTGTTCGGCGCGGGCTTTTTCATGATTTTTGTCGACTAGCACAATTTTACCAACTTTACCTCTTTGAGCCATAACTAAGGCAGCCGTTGCGCCTACGTGTCCTAAACCAATAATTCCTACTTTATTCATATCCTTATGTCCCTTCTAGTTTAAATTATAAAAGTAAGATTAAAATTTTTACTTTTATATGAGTATATGCTAACCTTTTTATTGCAAATTTGGTAGTATAAAATCCATTTTTGGAGGAAAAAATTATGTTTGATAACACAAATGATGGTGGAGCAATTGTATGTTCCTTTTGTGGCAAAAGCCAAGATCAAGTTAAACAAATAGTTGCCGGTCCTGGAGTTTACATCTGTAATGAATGTGTTGAGCTTTGCCAACAAATAATTGCTGATGAAGGCAATAAAACTGCAGAAGATTTTTCAGTTAATAAATTACCTGCACCTGCTGAAATTATGAAAACCTTAGATCAATATGTTATTGGTCAAAAACAGGCTAAGAAAAATTTAGCCGTAGCAGTCTATAATCACTATTTAAGAATTAATAATCAGTTGCATGAACAAGATGATCAAACCGTAGAAATGCAAAAAAGTAATATTGCTTTGATTGGACCTACCGGTTCTGGAAAAACTTACTTGGCGCAAACTCTTGCTAAAATTTTAAAGGTACCTTTTGCAATTGCCGATGCAACTACGCTTACTGAAGCAGGTTACGTTGGTGAAGATGTAGAAAATATTCTATTGAAGCTGCTACAAAATGCTGACTATGATGTCCAAAAAGCTCAACATGGTATTATTTATATTGATGAAATTGATAAAATCTCTAAAAAAAGTGAAAATGTCTCAATCACACGTGATGTTTCCGGTGAAGGTGTTCAACAAGCACTATTGAAAATTTTAGAGGGTACAATTGCTAATATTCCGCCACAGGGTGGTCGTAAACACCCTCAACAAGAAATGATTCAAATGGATACAACGAATATCTTGTTTATTGTGGGTGGAGCCTTTGATGGACTAAGTGAAATCATTAAAGCACGTTTAGGTGAAAAGACTATTGGTTTTGGAATTGATAATACGCAAGCCATAGAAATTAATGATCACGATGCCTTAATGCAACAGGTAATTCCAGAGGACTTAATGAAATTTGGCATTATTCCTGAATTTATTGGCCGGATTCCGGTTATTACAACTCTTAATCAATTAACTCAGCAAGATTTAGTTGCTATTTTAACGCAGCCAAAGAATGCCTTAGTTAAACAGTATCAACAATTATTTGAATTGAATAAAGTTAAATTAGAATTTAATAAAAATGCACTTGAGGCGATGGCTGACTTAGCTATTAAGCGTAATACTGGGGCACGTGGTTTGCGTTCAATTATTGAAGCGACCTTAATGGACACGATGTATGAAGTTCCTAGCCGTGATGATATTAAGCGTGTTGTAGTAACCAAAAAAGCCGTGGAAGGACAGCAGCGGCCTCAACTTTATTCTGAAGATGGCAAGGTTGCTTAATGATGCAGATTACTGATTTAAAAATGGATTTAAGTGCTGTTAGTAAAGCGCAATATCCCACTGATGGATGTCCGGAAATTGCTTTACTCGGACGGTCTAATGTGGGAAAGTCTTCTTTAATTAATACTTTATTGCAGCGCAAAAATTTTGCTCGAACTTCTAGTACACCAGGAAAGACTCAGACTTTAAATTTTTATCAAATTAATCAAGCTTTTTATTTGGTAGATGTCCCCGGATATGGGTATGCACGTGTCTCTAAACAACAACGGGCTCAATTTGGAGCCATGATTGAGGAATATTTAACCACCCGCAAAACTCTGCAGGGAGTAATTATTTTGATTGATGGCCGACGCGCACCAACCGCTGATGATGTATCGATGTATCAATATGTTAATTACTATCATTTGCCGACCTTAATTGTAGCAACTAAAATGGATAAAGTTAAAAAAAATCAATGGAATAAAACTGAGAGTTTGGTTGTGAAAACCTTAAATCTTAATCAAGTGGATCAACTACAACTATTTAGTTCACAAACCAAATGGGGACAGGAAAATGTTTGGGAGTGGATTGAAGAAAAAATTGGTTATAAAAATAATGATTATTAATAGTACTTGCTTTCAATAAGTAAATAAAAGAGCTGAGATAAAAATGTGTCTCAGCTCTTTTCCTACGATTAGTCAAGTGTGTATTAAATTAGATAACCACCTTTACTATTTTAAATAGTGGTAATGGCCTATAATGAAGTTGCAAGAAAGTATAGAGGAGGTTTTTACTTTGAAAAAAATTATTAATCAAGTTGCTGATATTGTTCCAGAAATGGTACAGGGACTAGTAAAATCTAGTAATGGATTATTACGTCAAATTCCGGGCACACAGGCTGTTATTCGTAATGATGAACAGTTTAAACAAAATAAACAGGTAGGAATAGTTTCTGGCGGCGGGAGTGGACATGAGCCCTTACATGCTGGATTTGTAGGTCCAGGTATGTTAACTGCTGCAGTTTGTGGTGAAATATTTACTTCACCTACTCCTGATCAAATCTATGAGGCCATAAAAGCAGCTGATTGTGGTCAAGGAGTATTATTAATTGTTAAAAATTATTCCGGTGATGTCATGAATTTTGATATGGCTCAAGAAATGGCTGCTGCAGACGGAATTAAAGTTGCAAAAATTATTGTTGATGACGATATTGCTATTAAAGATAGTCAGCAAGGAAGGCGTGGAGTAGCGGGAACTGTCCTTGTTGAAAAAATTATTGGGGCTGGTGCCCAGCAACAACAAACATTGGAACAATTGCAGCAATTGGGACAAGAAGTAATCGCTAACACTAAAACTTTAGGTATTGCTTTACATGCGGCTACTGTTCCTGCAGTAGGCCATCCTGGTTTTGAGTTGGCAGATGATGAAATTGAATATGGTGTGGGCATTCACAATGAACGTGGTTATGCTACTCAAAAATTACAATCTTCCCAAAAATTGGCACAAGAATTGGTAGGGAAAATTTTAAATGAATATGAAGCTCCTACTAAAGCAGAATTTGCGGTTTTAGTTAATGGAATGGGATCAACGCCATTAATGGAACAATATGTTTTTATGAATAATGTTTTAGAAGAATTATCAAAGCGAGATATTAAGATTACTTTTAGTAAAGTGGGAAATCTTGTTACTTCCATAGATATGACTGGTTTGTCTTTAACACTTTTAAAATTAAATACTTGCTTGCAAAAATATTTAGTCCAAGATGTAAAAACGTTAGGATGGTAAAAGAT
>NZ_SCHP01000061.1 GCF_013607485.1 Bombilactobacillus bombi | reverse complement strand
TGTTTTTAATTAATATTTTAAATTAAACCTCTTATTTAAGGTTTCTATGCTAATTACCATTGTAGTTGTAAAGTCACAAAAATAACTTTTGGAAAATGTCCATATTATAAAACTATAATAGTGTTATTTTAAACTTTAAGGCTATACTATGCTGTTGCATATTATGATATTGAAAATATCCTGTAACGATGAAATTGAGCAAGTTTAAAAGAGAGCAGCCGCTTCTTTTACGTTACAATAAAATTTGGAGGTTTATTGTATGATATTAGATACAAAAACACTAGCAATAGACATTGGAGCGCCGCTTGCTGCACATAAAGAGGTATATAGGGAACTTTTCCACCGCTAAAAAATTCATTTTAAAATTAGATGCAAAAGAATATTTATTTGAGTTATTAAAATGACTGAATGAGAGAATAGGCGCTTTTAAAAGATCTGGAGTTCAAATTCATGAACGACAATATCAAGGGTAAAAAAATAAGCCACAGTCTTAATTGACTGATGACTTTTTTATTTTAGACAATAATGGGTTATACTTAATAACGTAAAGTCATAAAAAAAGAACCTCTGGAAAAGGTTCTTATGTTGAACAATTAGTGAACAAACAAATCTAAAAATGCTGTCATATCAACACTTTGAAGTTCTATTGTATGCCGCTGGCAGGAGTCGAACCTGTACATGGATAACCATACAGCGACCTGAACGCTGCGCGTCTGCCAATTCCGCCACAGCGGCTTTACAAATATTAATTTTAACAAACTTTACTCAAAAAGTAACTAGGAAAATAAAAATTATGCAAAAACTTTCAAAAAAAATTTTAAATCAAGTAATTGTTCCACGTCCGCAACAGTCTTATAAAGGAACCTTCGGCAAGGTTTTATTAATAGCTGGCAGCCAAAATTTTGGAGGAGCCGCAATTATGGCAACTACTGCTGCTGTATATTCCGGAGCAGGTTTAGTAAGCGTTGCAACTGATATCATGAATTTTACGAGCTTGCATTCGCGATTACCAGAAGCAATGGTTGTTGATTTACACGATATTAACCCAATATTGTCACTATTAAAAACTGTTAACGTCGTTGCCATTGGTCCTGGTTTAGAATTAACGGATGAGATGTCCCACTTAATTTGGCTAGTCCTCCAACAAGTAAGCACACAACAATCTTTAATCATTGATGCTTCAGCGTTGACACTAATTTCACAAAAGCAAATAAATCTGAAGAATTGTTCTGCCCAAATTATTTTAACTCCTCATCAGGTTGAATGGCAGCGATTGAGCGGTTTAGCACTATCAGAACAAACCATATTAAATAATCACCAATGCCTAAGAAGGTTAGCACCGTCAAATGCGGCGTTAATTTTAAAGGGATCCCCTTCACATATTTATTTTAATGATACTGAAGAAGTTTTTGAAAACACTTTGGGTACACCAGCAATGGCTACTGGCGGGATGGGTGATACATTAACTGGTATTTTAGCTGGATTTTTGGCGCAATTTGCGCAAAAGTCTCAGGCTATTTTGGCGGCTGCTTTTTTGCATAGTTATATTGCTGAACAGCTAGCAGCTACTAATTATGTAGTTTTACCATCTATGTTGGTACAACAGATTCCTCAAACCATGAATTTATTTGCGCATTCCAATTGTGCAGAATAATAAACTAGATTTGTGAAACTCTATTGCATTCTAAATTAGAATCATTATAATGTAGTTAGAAGTTAAGAAGGAGGAATTTAGTTTATGAAAGTTATTGTAGTTGGTTCATCGCATGGTGGCTTTGAGGCAGTTCAAGAATTATTGCAAGATTATCCCCAAGCAGAGATTCAATGGTATGAAAAGGGCGACTTTATTTCTTTTCTTTCTTGTGGAATGCAGCTTTATCTTGAAGGTATTGTCAAGGATGTAAACAGTGTTCGTTATGCTACTAAGTCCAAAATGGAGCAGCAAGGGGTTCATGTTTTTGTTCAGCAAGAAGTTACAGCAATTAAGCCGCAAGATCATCAAGTAGATATTCATAATTTGGTAGATGACACTACAAGAACAGAAGCTTATGATAAACTTATTATTAGTCCGGGAGCAATTCCAGCACAATTGCCTGTACCTGGTAAAGATTTAGATAATATTTATTTCATGCGTGGCCGTGATTGGGCTATAAAATTAAAACGTGCAAGTGTTGAACCAGATATTAAAAATGTTGTAGTTATTGGTTCTGGTTATATTGGAATTGAAGCTGCAGAAGTATTTGCTAAGGCTGGTAAAAATGTAACAATTATAGATATCTTACCGCGGATTTTAGGTACTTATTTAGATAAAGAATTTACTGATATTTTAGAGCATGACTTAAAGCAACGAAAGATTACGCTGGCTTTAGGTCAAAATGTTCAAAAGTTTGTAGGCCAAAATCAAAAAGTACAACAGGTAATTACCGATCAAGGCAGTTATGATGCTGATTTAGTCATTGAAGCTGCAGGAATTAAGCCTAATACAGAGTGGTTAGCTGATGTTTTGGAATTAAATCCTGATAAAACAATTAAAACTGACGCCTATCAGCGTACCAGCCAACCTGATATTTTTGCGGTGGGGGATGCTACCTGGGTTACTTTTGCACCAACAGGCAAACCTGCCAAAATCGCGTTGGCTACAAATAGTCGACGTCAAGGTCGTTATGCAGTTAAAAACTTAGAAAAGGCCCAATATCCAACTCCTGGCGTTTCGGGTTCTTCAGCCTTATCAGTTTTTGACTATCATTTTGCTTCCACAGGTATTAAAGATGCTACAGCCAAGAATTATCAAACAGAAGTAGCATCAATATATTTGGAAGATAATTATCGTCCAGCATTTGTGCCACAAACACACAATGCCAAAGTCCAGTTTAAGTTAACTTATTCACCAAAAGATGGTCGAGTATTAGGCGCTCAAATTATGTCAACAGTAGATGTGACAGCTAATATTAATGCCATTTCTTTAGCAATACAGCAACATTTAACTGTAGCAGATTTAGCTTATACTGATTTCTTCTTCCAGCCAGGTTATGATCGCCCTTGGAATATAATTAATGTAGCAGCACAAAAGGCTCAACGCCAATTAAATAATTAAAATAAAAAAGTGAGTACAGATAATTTTCTGACTCACTTTTATTTTTTAATAATTGGCGCTTTTAAGGTGGCCATTATGCACTTCAGCAATACTATCAGCCAGAATAAAAGCTTCTGGATCTAAGGCAAAAACTATGTCTAAAATATTTCCATAATTTTGGGTGTCTGTTACCAACATTAACATTTCTTTAGGTTGATTAGAATGCCCACCACGGACTTCAAAGACGGTGCTGCCAGCTTTCAGATTTTCAGCCAATTGACTTTTAATAGGTTCTAAATGCTTCTCACTCATGATATAGACAACTAACTTTTTGTCTATCCCAGTTTGGACATAGTTTAAAACAATAGTAGAAATACCGACGGAAAGAATTGCTAAAAAGAATTGCTCCCAACCAGAGACAAGAATATTTCCTAAACAGACAATGCCATCAATCACAAACAGACTGTCTGCATTGCGAATGCGAAAATATTTATTTAAAATCATTGGGGGAACTGTTGTTCCACCCGCTGAAGAGCCAAAGCGATAAATAATTGAAAGTCCCAAACCAAATAAAATACTACCGATAACATCAGATAATAATGGATCTTTAATGACCATAATATTCGGTGTAATAGCTAAGAAAATGGGTAACACTAAGCTGCCAAAAGTGATTCTGGCAGCTTTAACTTTGTCCAAAAAAATAATCGTCAGAATCCACATTACTAAATTAAAGGCTAATAATGTCCAAGATAATTGGATATTGAACAACTCTTTAACTAAAATGGCTAAACCAGTGGCACCACCCGCAGCAATTTTATGGGGTTCAAAAAACATTGAAACACTTAATGCGATAAGTTCTAGACCGGCTAAAATACTGAATAAACGGGTAATCTTTTTCATGTATAGGTTTTGTCTTATTTTTATCATAAGTATATTATGACAAATTTTTTAAAAAAAATCAGCAATTATGCCTATTTTTGTGTATAATAGAATATGAATTGCGGATGTAGTTTAGTGGCAAAACTTCAGCTTCCCAAGCTGACGTCGCGAGTTCGATTCTCGTCATCCGCTTTTTTTGCTGTCTTGAGGGTGTTTTATAGTGCTTGGTCTAAAAGACCTTAAACGAGCAACAAATATTTTCAAACTTTTTTGATAATTCTTTACTCTTATTAACTTGATCCTTGTTCTATTGAATAGTGTTATTCTTGAAGAGATAATTTTATATGTTGATCATATATTATGGTGATGCAAGTGTTGCAAAAATAATTAAATGTTGTTAAAATTATTCTGCAAAGAAATAAGTGTCGTAAAATTTAGCCAGTGAAATCAGAATAGTGGAAACTGATTTATTGTCGACACAGTCGCATCTTTGTTAAAGTTTAATATTATTGTAGAGTGGATTACTTATAATCAACTAGAGTGGTACCGCGGGCTGGCTCGTCTCTTTCATTAATCTGGAAGAGACTTTTTTATTAAAATTAATAAAAAGGAGAAGTATTTTGATAATTACACAGACAAAACAATTAATTCAACAAGTTCTTGAACAGGGACTAAAAGAAATAGGGGTTGAAAATTTCAATGAGGACCAAATCGGTAAATTACTAGAGGTTCCCAAAAACAGCCAATTAGGAGATGTTGCTTTTCCAACATTCCAATTGGCTAAACAACTACATCAAGCGCCGGTGCAAATTGCACAAGAATTAGTTAATAAGCTAGATACAACGTCTTTTGCTCAAATTAAGGCTCAAGGCCCATATGTTAACTTTTTCTTAAAGAGAGAAACATTAGCTGCTGCGACCTTAAAGAAGGTTTTGACGGCTGGTTCTGATTTTGGAGAAAGCGATTTAGGTCACCAAGCCCCTGTTGTTATTGATATGTCATCACCTAATATTGCTAAGCCTATGTCTATGGGGCATTTACGTTCCACTGTAATTGGCAACTCAATTGCCTTAATTTTGGCTAAATTAGATTATCAGCCTGTAAAAATTAATCATCTAGGAGACTGGGGAACACAATTTGGTAAATTGATGGTTGCCTACAAAAAATGGGGCTCTGAAGATGAAGTTAAAAGGGATGCAATTACCAATTTACAAAAATATTATGTTAAGTTTCATCAATTAGATAAAGAACAACCTGAATTAGATGATGAAGCACGTGAATGGTTTAAAAAACTAGAAAATGGCGATGCTGAAGCCACACATCTGTGGAAATGGTTTCGTTCTGAATCCTTAAAGGTTTTTAAAAAGATTTATGATGAATTAGGAATCAGTTTTGATTCTTATAATGGTGAAGCTTTTTATAATGACAAAATGACTGAAGTAGTTGATTTGTTGGAACAAAAGGGGCTTCTCCAAGAAAGTCAAGGTGCCCAAATTGTCGATTTAGGACCAGATTTGCCGCCAGCTTTAATTAAAAAATCCGATGGAGCAACCTTGTATATTACGCGGGACTTGGCTGCTGCTTTGTATCGGCAGCGGACTTATCATTTTAAAAAAGCCCTTTATGTTGTTGGTAGTGAA
>NZ_SCHP01000060.1 GCF_013607485.1 Bombilactobacillus bombi | reverse complement strand
AAATAATATAGGCTGTCAATTTATTTTTTGTATTATCTATGTTAATATTGATAATAAATAGGTAAAGGCGGGATAACCATGCAAGGGCGCGATGTTGTATTAGGATTGTTAAATGAAACTAGCCGTACTGGCTATGAAATTAAGACTATTATTGAAACACAATTATCATATTTTTTTGATGCCAGTATTGGGATGATTTATCCAACTTTAAGAAAACTAGAAAAAGAAGGCAAAATCAAAAAAGAACGGGTTTATCAAGCTGATAAACCCAATAAAAACGTTTATACGATTACAGCTGATGGAAAAGCTGAATTTGCTGCATATTTAAATTCTCCTGTAGCTGCTGACATTTATAAGTCAGACTGTTTAATGCGTCTTTACTTTGGCGACGAGTTGCCTAAAGCAGAAGTTATTAGCATCATTCACCAAGAAATTAAGCAAAAACAAAATCTTTTAGATTATTTACAAGGTCAGTATGATCATTGGGTTGGATCAGGAATGAACCCTACTAAAAAAATTGCGCTTGATTATGGCATTGCGAATTATCAGGCAGCCATTAAAGTTTTACAACAATCCTTAGCTGAGTTACACGCAGACAATTAAATGTTGACTAACAAGATTAAAAGTTATTAAATTAGATTAGTTAAAATTAAAGGAGATTAACATTTTGACCCAAAGACTACTAGAATTATTTAAACCAGAGCATTACGATGTTTACTTAGATATCAATCGCCAAACTAAGCAAATTCATGGTCAAACAACCATTACTGGTGAAGCACAGGCTGCTGAAATTTTAATTAACCAAAGGCATCTACAAATTGAGCAAGTGCAAGTTGAAGAACAACCAGTAGCATTTACGCTGGATAATGATCAAGAAGTTATTCATATTAATTTAAAAAGAACTGGCAACATTCAATTACAGATTACTTATTCAACTCCCTTAACTGATTCAATGATGGGCATTTATCCTTCTTACTACCAAGTTGATGGGGTCCAAAAACAACTAGTAGGAACCCAATTTGAAACCACCGCAGCCAGAGAGGCCTTCCCATGTGTGGATGAGCCTGCTGCTAAAGCAACTTTTTCTTTAGCAATCAAGTTTGATGAGCAAGCTGGTGAAATTATTATCAGTAATATGCCTGAGCTTCGAGTTGAACAGGGCGTACATTATTTTGAACCTACTGTAAAGATGTCCACATATTTAGTCGCTTTTGCCTTTGGAGAACTGCAAAGCAAACTAACGCAAACTAAAAGCGGCGTAGAAATTGGTGTATTTGCAACGAAGGCGCACCAAGCTAAAGAATTGGATTTTGCTTTAGATATTGCCAAACGTTCAATTGAATTTTATGAAGATTTTTATCAAACACCTTATCCTCTATCCCATTCTTATCAATTGGCTTTACCAGATTTTTCTGCTGGAGCTATGGAAAATTGGGGTTTAGTAACTTATCGGGAAGCATATTTACTGTTAGATCCTGATAACGCTTCTTTAGATTTGAAAGGCCAAGTTGCCACCGTTATTGCCCACGAGTTAGCACATCAATGGTTCGGGGATTTGGTAACTATGCAGTGGTGGGACGATCTATGGTTGAATGAAAGTTTTGCCAATATGATGGAATATGTAGCTATTGCTGCTTTAGAACCTGACTGGCATATTTGGGAAACTTTCCAAACAACAGAAGCACCAATGGCTTTACAACGTGACGCAATTGATGGTGTACAGCCAGTCCATGTACAAGTTGAACATCCAGCAGATATTGATTCAATCTTTGATTCAGCAATTGTCTATGCCAAAGGAGCTCGTATGTTAGTTATGGTCCGGGCGCTTATTGGCGATGAAGCCTTACGTGCGGGTTTAAAGGCTTACTTTACCGCGCACCAATACGGCAATGCTACAGGGGCGGATTTGTGGTCTGCTTTAAGCCAAGCTTCAAAAATGAACATTAGCCAAGTAATGAACACTTGGTTAGAGCAACCGGGTTATCCCGTAGTTAAAATGAGTGTTGATAATGGTAATTTACACCTTGAACAAGAGCAGTTTTTTATTGGTGAAGGTCAAGCAGCCAATCGTCAATGGCAAATACCCCTCAAGGCTAACATTCCAGCAGCTCCTCAAATCATGCAGTCACACGATTTAGATTTAGGTAATTACCAGCAATTACGGAAAAAAGTGGGACAACCTCTGCGATTAAATGTGGGTAATGAATCTCATTTCATTGTTCAGTATGACAAAACCTTATTACAAGATATTTTGAAAAATGCTGATAATTTAGATGCAATTTCACAATTACAAATTTTACAAGATTTATTATTATTAGCTCAAAGTAAGGCTATCTCATATGCGGAATTAGTACCATTACTACCAAAATTTGCACAAAGTAAAGCACAAATTGTTAATGCTGTTCTATATCGAATCATTGGCAACTTAAAATATTTTGTTGATCCAACTTCACCGGCAGAAAATAATTTAAAGATTTTAACCGAAAAATTGAGCACTCCACAAGTTCAACGGTTAGGTTGGCTACCGCGTGCAGAAGAATCTAATGATGATCAATTAACGCGTCCGTATATTTTGGATGCAGCTATATATGCTGAGAATGCCGAATCCAAAAAAGCTGCCCACCAGCTATTTTCAGAAAACAGTCAGCATTTAATCAACTTACCTGCGGCTATTCGTATGTATGTTTTAAAAAATGAAATTAAAAACTTCACTACACTAGCTTTATTTAAGCAGCTACTAGGAGAATATCAAACTAGTGCAGATGCCAATTATAAGCATGATCTTTGTACGGCTTTAACGCAAGTTCCGGATATACAGCTGCTTAAACAATTAATTAGTAAATTTAAAGATAGCAATGTAATTAAACCTCAAGACTTGCGGTCATGGTTTGCGGGAGTGTTGGCAAACCCACAAGGTGAACAATTGGCCTGGGATTGGCTGCGAAATCAATGGAATTGGCTAGTAAAAACTGTTGGTGGAGATATGGAATTTACAACTTACATTACAGTAACGTCACGAGTATTTAAGACCGCTCAACGTTTAGCAGAATTTAAGGAGTTCTTTGAGCCAAAAATTAATACCCCAGGATTGACACGTGAAATTAAAATGGATATTGATGTGATTACAGGGCGTGTCCAATTAGTCAGTCAAGAGCAAAAGTCAGTTAATACAACTATTGCTCAAGTAATTGCATAGTAGTTTAATATTATTAACTAAAAACCCCAGGATGCTTTATTCCTGGGGTTTTATTATACAATAAAATACAAATTCCTATTTCTTGTAAGCAGTGTAATATTCAATGATTTGTGCCAGTAGGGGAGCAGCAGTAAAGTTAGTGCGTGTATTATAGTATTCCGCAAAACGGGCATCTGCTTGATACAGCTGAGCTAAATTGTAGTGGTACTTGTTAGTATAATGAGGATTTAGCAATTTTAACCAGGTCTTATGGTCATTGAATATTGTAGCTGCCAAAGACGAAGATACAGGTAAATTTTGCTGATGGAAGATATTCAAGTTTTTAATTAATTGCTGTTCTACTTGTTGTAATTGTTGATAGGCTGCAGGTGACATTTTTTGAAGATTTTTTTGCACTTGGTTGTAAACAGGCTTACCATAATTTTTTATAGCTTCATCCTGATATAATTGCGTATTTTTTATAAGGGCTGCTTGCTTAAGAGCGGCAAATTTTTCTGTATTAGTCATAACTTTTTCTCCTTGGTAAAATTGCAAAGCTTGATCAAGACTTTGCAAAATGTGAATTTGGTACTGAAGCTTCTCTTGCACTAATTTCTTTTGAACTTTTAAAGCAGATATTACATTATAATCAGGAGCCTTCATAATGGCTTTAATGTGGGCTAATTTAAAGCCTAAATTTTTAAAATACAGTATTTGCTGTAATTGATTTACCTGGTCGTTATTGTATAGACGATAACCATTGCTATCAATTTTACTAGGCCTTAATAAATTGATTTGATCGTAATAACGCAGTGCCCGCGGGCTGATACCAGCCAATTCAGCAAGCTGGGCTACTGTATAATATTTATTCATGAATAACCTCCTGACAATAATGACTATAAACTATGACGTAACGTGAAGGTCAAGCCTATATTTAAAAATTTATTGTTAATAGCAACAATAAATTATATAATTAAAAACAACTCATTTATAAAATGATTAAATTAAAATATAGGGGGATTTATGATGAGATTGTTCTCGCTATACAAGACTTTAATGCGCGATACTCTCAGTAATAAAGCGGTTTTTATGTTTAATATCATTTTTCCTATTGGAATGTTTATTTATAATAATTTTCAATTGCTTTTTAATAAAGCTTCAATATCTCCGAGAACCATTCTTTTGGGGGTTAGCTATTATTTTTCTTATATTGTTTTTGTAACAATTTTAAATTTGATAATTTACCCCCTAGTTGTTTACCGGGAAACTGGCTATTATAAATTTTTATGCTTTTTAACCAAATCCAAACTGACGTTACTATTTAGTAATTTAGCAGTTCAGTTTTCTATTCTAGTGGTGGAGCTATTGCTATTTGACCTAGCTGTTATGCTGGTAGTACATCGAGCTTTGTTTTTTCTTTTAGAGGCTACGCTTTTGACAGCAGTTTTATTTACATTACCTGTAACTTTAATTAGCTGTATATTTTTGGTATTACGGCTTAAGCCACAATCGCTGAGTGCGCTTATTATGATATTAGTGTTTGCAGCATTTGCCTTATTAAATATTTCGTCTGATAATATATTTATTAATACTATTTTTTTATTCAATCCAGTTAAATATTTAGCAGCAGGTTTTCAACTATTTACGCATCATATCAGCCTTTCGAAAATTATCCCTTTAATAGTTGTAACAATAATTTATTTACTTGTAGGTATAGGCTGCATATCAAGATATAATATTCAGCCAATATTAGAAAGAAATTAGGTAGTAATATGAAAATTGAGCAACTTAATTTTTCTTATCAACAAAAGGTGATTTTCCAAAATTTAAATATTGATTTTTGTAATCAGGCTATTAACGTTATTATCGGGAGTAATGGTGCAGGAAAAACGACTTTGTTAGATATTATTGCGGGAATTTATCCTAAAATCAGCCATTCTCAATTATTCGATTTTCCATCTCCAAAGCAGATTATGTATCAATTACAACGAAGTGCTTTTTTCCCGACATTAACAGTTGCACAAACTCTCGAATTATTTTCAACGATGGATTCGACAATAGTAGCACAAACAGCTACAATGAACTTCATTAAACAGAAATTACAACCATTACTGTCTACTAAAATGGGACAGTTGTCTGGCGGTGAACGGCAAATTGTTTTAATTTATGGAATCTGTTTACTAGAGCGCGAGTTATATTTATTTGATGAACCTATTAGTGGAATTGATGTTCAAAATGCGGCATTGATTTTACAAATGCTTAATGATTTGGTCAGTGAACGCCACAAAAAGGTAATTATGACACTTCATCAATTAGAACAACTAAAGACGATATCAAGTTATTTCATCTTAATCGATCAAAAACATTGTGCTTTTACAGGCAGCAACGTTGATTTGTTACAACAAACTCAAACAGTCAATGTTGAATCGGCATTTAAGCAATTATTACAAAATAAAAGTAATAGTTGATAGATACAATAAAACTATGGTTAGTGAAATTTATGACTAATAAAAAAGAGCTTGAGAAAATAATTTCTCCAGGCTCTTTTTTTGTAAATAATGCTAGTTGGGAATAAAAAAATACCAGATAGGAAAAATCTATATAATTTTACAGCTT
>NZ_SCHP01000005.1 GCF_013607485.1 Bombilactobacillus bombi | reverse complement strand
TTCTCCAGCTGGAACAATCTTTTTGATATTGAACGCAATCGCGCGCGTTCACTAGCGGGATTTCAAACGCGGTTAGAACAATGTTTGTTTGTGGATACTATCAGAAAAATTAACTAGCACCATGCGTTAGTGGTGAATATTTATTATAATGTCTATTTTTAGGACGTGAAATTTATTATTAGAGTTATAGTTTATCGCTAAGATTTGTGCTATTAGGAATTACTGACAGAAACAATTCTTCTGGCAAGATATTTGTGTACAATTAGTAGTGATTGCTTTATCGTACCTGCTGTTAGAATTTGATGTCGTTAAACATCTGCATTTGGTCGCCAGTATGTATTTAATAATTGACTCTTAATGTTAATAATTTTAATCATTTAAAAATATTATGAGAAAAAATTAAAATAATAGTTGAAAAATTAAAATGATGTGGTATGATAAATTTCAATAAAATAAAAACGAACAAAAAGACTAGTAAAATGATAAGCCCCAACAGTGACTTGAGGATAGTGAGAGCTCAAGATGGATAGCAATCATTTGAATAACACTTTTTGAAGTTTCTGAGCTGAATACTAGTAGGTTCAGACGCCACCGAAGCGTTACTTACGGCAGTATATGATTGTATACTAGTGAGGTGGCTTGTTTTTAACAAGCAACTTGGGTGGTACCGCGAAGTCTTTCGTCCCTTGATTAGGGATGAAGGGCTTTTTTTATTTGATAAAGGAGGAAAAATTATGCATTTAACAATTCCCAAAGATTATGATCCTAAATTAACAGTACGGCAAACACAAGAAGCTATTCGCTATATTCGCGAGACTTTTCAAGATGAATTGGGTCAAGAATTAAACTTAACCCGTCTTTCTGCACCGATGTTTGTAGAACATTCAACAGGTTTGAATGACAACTTAAACGGAATTGAGCAGCCAGTATCATTCACGATGCAGGATTTACCTGGTCAAACTTTAGAGATTGTTCATTCGCTGGCAAAATGGAAACGCGTGGCTTTAAAGAAATATGGCTTTAAAATGCATGAAGGCCTTTATACGAACATGAATGCTATTCGCAAAGATGAGGATCTTGATAATTTACATTCAAGTTATGTTGATCAGTGGGATTGGGAAAAGGTCATTGCCCAAGACGAACGTAATGAAGCTACTTTAAAGGCTACTGTACGCCAAGTTTTTAAAGTAATTAAACATATGGAACATGAGGTATGGTATAAGTATCCTCAAGCAGTGCATACTTTGCCAGAAAAAATTCATTTTATAACCACGCAAGAGTTAGAAGATCGCTATCCGGAATTAACACCGAAGCAACGTGAAAATAAAATTTGCCAAGAATTAGGGGCAGTCTTTTTGATGAAGATTGGCGGAGTACTAAAAAGCGGTCAACGCCATGATGGTCGGGCACCTGATTATGATGATTGGCAATTAAATGGTGACATTCTCTTCTGGTATGAGCCATTACAGTGCGCCCTAGAGATTTCAAGTATGGGAATACGCGTTGATGCTCAATCTTTACAAGCACAGCTCAAGGAAGCCAAGGCCCAAGATCGTTTGCAACTGCCTTATCACCAAATGGTCTTAAATGCACAAGTACCTTATACCATTGGCGGCGGTATCGGTCAATCACGAATTTGTATGTTATTACTTGGCAAGGCTCATATTGGAGAAGTTCAAGCGAGTGCTTGGCCGCAAGCAATGTTAGATCAATGTGCACAGCATCAAATTCAAATTTTGTAAGATGTAAGGCACACTTAACTAATAGTTAATATATAGGAAGAGATTTTTAGAGTAGGATGTCTAAAAAATCTGATGAGATCCGTTTGGGTAATATTACCTTGATGGATCTTTTTTGTTCTAACTTAGATCTGAATTCATAAAAAATATTTCCTAACCTTAATCAAACTAATACTTACAGATTCAATTCATAGGCCCAACGCTGGCTTTTAGCCGCGTCATTTAAGTGAATTATGCCGCGATATTGAAATCCGTTTTGGGTAATGAGATGCTGCATGCGGTAGTTATCAGGATGAGTATCAATCCGAAAATTGCGCCAGTCACCTTGGTAAGCAATGGAGATTAAATTAGAAAATAAAATCCTACTTAAATGTTGCCCGCTAAATTGTTGACTGACAGCCACTCGATGGATAGTGATGTAAGGCTGCGAGCTTTGCCAAGCACCCTGAATATGCTGATAGTTAGCTTCTGGTTGGGACATAAGGACGGCAGTAGCGGCAATTTGCTTTTGCACGATTAAAACATAACTTTGCTGATGCAAGATGTCGGCTTCAAGCTGCTGGCGATTAGGATAAGCGTCTTGCCACTGGTCAATTCTGGCATTAAAGAGGTAGGTTTTAGCATCGTTAATAATTTGACTGATGGCCGATAAATCATGGGGAGTTGCATTTCGTAAGTAAGTTAATGACATTAGAGTTTCTCCTTTACGTAAGTTTGTAATTGTTGATATCCTTGCTGATTAGTAGAAACAATTAAATTATCACCAGCTTGAATAATGGTGTCACCATTAGGTATGAGCAGGTGTTCACCCCGTTCTATTTTAATTAATAAGGTGTGCGGCGGCCATTGTAAAGCGCGAACTTGTTGGTTGGCCCAAGGACTATTATTAAAAACTGGTAGAGTAAAAAACTGGTTATTATCGCTAAAAGTTGTTAAAGTATGATCCAATTCCATTTTTGCTAATAAGGAATCGTAAATAGGCGCACCACCTAGTAAATCTACTACCACATAAGCACTTAAGGAAGTCAGCGCTAGCGGCATAAGATGATTAAGTGAGCCGACCATTTCAGTAATTAACAAGATAGCCGTAAAAGGCGCCTTACCAATACAAGCAAAATAACTAGCCATACCTAAAATAATAAAATTGCTGCAAAATAACGGTGTAAGCCAGTGCCAGCTTATTAATAATTGGCTGACCAAAAGTCCTAATAAGGCACCTAAGGATAAAATAGGCAGAAAAATCCCCCCGGGCAGGCCAGACCCATAATCAATCATCGAAAAAACAAAACGTAGAATCAAAACTCCAAAGATAGCTCCTAATGACCACTTTATTGAGCTTAATTGAATAATTAGACTATTACCGCCGCCCAATAATTGCGGGCAATAATAACCTAAGGGAATAATCAATATCAAAGCCAAACAGCCATGAAAATAACGGGGAATACGGCCTAAAAAGCGGTGATAATAACTGGGCATTGCTAACAGTATTTTTTGATATAAATAACCGCATAGTCCGATAATAATTCCCAAAATGATTAGCTGCCAATATTGCTGTAAGGGGAAATTCGGGACTTTTCCTAAATGTAATACTGGCGTTAGTCCAAAAATATTCATGGAAATAAAGTCAGCACTTAAGGAACTAGCCAGTGCACTCATCCAGATTAATGGTGAAAAGTTATGGTAGATTTCTTCTAACACAAAAAAGGTACTGGCTAAAGGAGCATTAAAGGCTGCTGCTAAACCGGCGGCAGCACCCGCAGCTAATAAAACTTTTTGATTAGCAGGATTTGTTTCGGATTTTTCGCCCCAGCCTTGGCCAATAGCAGCTCCCAGTTGAATTGATGGACCCTCCCGTCCTAAGACTAGTCCGGAACCAATGGCTAGAATACCTGCAACAAACTTACGCCACAACAGTGGCCACCAAGCTAATTGCAGTTGGTGATTTAATTGGCCTTCTACTTCTGGAATACCGGAACCCATAATATGAGGTTGCTGACGGCACAGACCGCCAATTATGAGCCCCAATAGTAAATTGATTAAAATTATTCCCCCTAAAATTAAAGGCTGTTGGTGACTAGTTTGATAAATTGTCTGCCATATTTGTAATAAGTGTTCAATCGACCAGCGAAAGGCGCTGATGACTATTCCTACTATACAGCCAATTAGTAATCCTTTGAGAATAAATTGTAAATGAATAATTTGTAGTCTTCTCTGCATTTTAGTACCTCTTTTGGCTGTTAATGTTCTGATAGCTGACGGAAATAAAAATTTACTTTATAATTAAACTAATGTTATCCATGAAAGTGGGGTCTTTAATGGAATTATTTTTTAGCGTTTTACTGCTGATTGTCGCAACTGTTAGTGCAAATATTATGTATTCATTTTTTCCACGCATTCCACTAGCTTTTTATCAAATTGGAACAGGTTTTATTCTTTCGTGGCTGCCGCAATTTGATCATTTTCAATTGGAGCCCGAGATGTTTTTTGTGATTATTTTAGCACCATTGATGTTTAATGAAGGTCAAAATACTTCTTATTGGGCTTTGCGCCATAACTTTAAAGCTATTATTTCCTTAGCAATTGTTTTAGCTTTAGTAACAATTATGGTGGCTGGCGGTTTGACTTCTTGGCTTTGGCCAGCTTTGCCCACGACTTTAGCGATGGGATTGGCAGCTATTGTAACACCAACTGATGCAGTAGCAGTATCATCTATTACTGCTAATGTGCAAGTACCAGAACCAGTCATGGAAACTTTAGAAAATGAGTCCTTATTTAATGATGCTTCTGGTATTGTAGCCTTGAATCTAGCTGTCGTTGCTTATAGTACTGGTCAATTTTCGGTGTCCGGTAGTATCGGCCGTTTTTTAGTGGTCTTTGTCGGCGGAGTAATTGTAGGAATTATTTTAGGCTCATTACTAGTATTATTGCAGCTGTTTTTTCAAAGGCAATCGTTTAGTGTAGCAGCAGTCACTTTACCGATTAACGTTCTTTCACCTTTTTTAGTGTATTTAGCCGCTGAAGAACTGCATTTATCCGGGATTTTGGCCGTGGTAGCAGCAGGCATTATTCACGGTATTTATCATAAGCAGCTGCGCTTAACATCCACGGGTAATCAGGTAGTGTTAACGACTACTTGGGAAATTTTGTCCCAATTGTTAAATGGATTTGTATTTGTATTATTAGGTGTCACCTTACCACGCAACATGCTTGATTTGGCCGATTTTAGCAATAGTCACTTTTTGGTGCTCTTAATTTTAGCAGTCGGTTTATACGTAGTTATGACCGTGATGCGGTTTTTGTGGGCGCAATGGGACTTAGTAAAAGTGGCTGCCGCTACAGCTCAAGAACATCGCAAAAACAGCTGGGTTATCGCTTTAAGTGGCGTACATGGAACCATTACTTTAGCAATGGCCTTTACTTTACCGTTAATAGTGGGTCGCAAAATTCTGCCTTTTCGAACTGATTTAATTTTCATTGCTGAAGCCATTATTGTGATTAGTTTAATCGTACCAACTATCATTTTACCGCAAATTTTGCCGCGGCAAAAAAACACGTATACAATTAAACAGTTTAATCATCTCTTGACGCAAATGGTCGATTATGCGATTCAAGAGTTAAAATCGCACCACAACGAAGACTATCTTACTTTAAGCCAAGTGATTAATCTTTTGAATACTCAAAGAGGACATCGAGAATATGCTAGTGCGCAAAAAATTATGCAGCTTTTTCAGCGCACGTTAAGCTTAGAAGTGGCGATTGTTAATGATTATGCGCGCAATAATCAAGTGAGTTGGGAAAGCGCCCAGCGTTATGAATTAAAACAGTTGTTCTATTTGCGTAAGATGGTTCTAAAGCCGTGGCTTCGTTTTAGATTAAACTGGGAAATTGTTCGACGCTTATTATTTAACCAGCGGCATCTTTTGTGGCGAGCTTATCGCTTAAAGAAAACCGCTCCTGAAGAATCAGACAACTATCAACAAGATGTCTATCGGATGGAAAATTGGGGCTATCATGCAGTAATTAAATATTTACGCCGAATGCATCAGCCCAATAATAAGGCAGAGATTAGAATTTTACGACATTACTACGAAGTGCGTCATCAACGCCTAAATCGTCGAGATGCTAATACCACCAGCGAGAGCGAATTGTTAATTGCAGCTTTTCAATATGAATATTCATTTGTGCAACAAGAAGCGCAAAAGCAAAAATTATCTCCTGATTTGGTGCAAGCTTTGAATGAAAAAATTTCAACTGATCAATTTGTTTATATGACTACAGATGATTAATTAAGGAAAAAAATATGCTTAAATATAATCAAACAATTTTAAAACGATATTTAAAGTGGGGTTGGGTAGCTTTTATAGTCATCTCAATTGTTTTTGGCGTTCTGACTTTGAGTTTAGCCCGGAATTATCCTCATGCTATTCACCAAATTATGCAGTCTTTAAAAAATATTATGCCTTCAAGTACTACTAGTACCCAAATGTTCTGGGGCATTTTAGGTAATAATGAAAGGGCGGCTCTGATAATTATGTTGTTGTCCTTAGTGCCTTTACCAGGATTTTATTGGCTGACTTTTGGGGTGACTTCTATTTCCGTGGGATTTGTTTTGGGAGTAAGTGCCATTACTGGGGGGATGAAAAGTGCTGTCTTGGCTTTTATTGTTGGTATTTTACCCCATGGCATTTTTGAAATGTCAGCCTTATTATTGGCTGTAGCCTTGTCAGCTCAGCTCAATCGGGCTTGGCGGCAGTTTTTATTTCAGCGCCGACCTGCCACTAATTCTTTACAAGTCCGTAAAGTATTAGGCCAGTACATTCTTTTGGTAGTTCCGTTAATTGCTGTGGCAGCTGTAATAGAAAGTTTCATTACGCCGCAGCTTATACATTGGGGAACAGGATTCTAAATTTGATATAAAGGTCATTTAAAAGTCTGGCATAGTTGCCAATCTGGTAAATGGCGTGGCGTAACTACATTTAATTACTTTGTCATAAGGAGCTGAAACAAAAATATTGTTTCAGTTCCTTTTTAAGTTCAAGTTAAGGCGGCAAAAAATTGCAAATTACTAGCTGTCCTATATAAAAGTTGGCGTAATACTTTCAGAATAATTAAAAATTAAGGTTATTTAGCGATCAATTTATCTAGAAAAATATCCGATTTTTCAAAGGAAGATGATTGCGTTGTGGGCCAGTTTAGGTTAGGATTGACTGTGAAACATTATACTGTTTCACGTGAGGAGTGTAAAATGAGTCCGCAAGAATTACAAGCAAGTTTAATTACTAAAAATATTAATTTGTCAGCTGAGCAAATGCAGCAATTACAGCAATACTTTCAGCTTTTAGAACAAACTAATAAGGTAATGAATTTAACCAAGATAACAGAAACAGGCGCTGTTTATTTGAAACATTTTTATGATTCATTAACACCTCTGTTTTATGATCGCCAGCTGTTACAGTCGCAAACTTTGGCTGATATTGGTACAGGAGCGGGCTTTCCGGGGATTGTTTTGAAAATTGCTAATCCGAAGCTGCACTTAACACTTGTTGATTCTTTAAATAAACGCCTCAATTTTTTACAAAAGGTGATTGATCAGCTGCAGTTAACGCAGACTAAGTTAGTGCATGCGCGGGCTGAGAAATTTAGCCAGCAGCCCCAATATCGACAGCAATTTGATTATGTTACTGCTCGGGCAGTGGCTAATCTGCCAGTTTTATTAGAGCTTTGCCTGCCAGCAGTAAAAGTCGGGGGATATTTTATTGCTTTAAAGGGCGCTCACGCCCAAACAGAAATTGATTCTGCTAAATCTGCGCTAAATAAATTGGGGGGCCAGATTGAGCGGGTAGAAAAGTTAGAATTACCAGAAGATGCCGGAGAACGCCAATTAATCTGGGTCAAAAAGATTCAGTCCACTCCGAAGAAATTTCCCCGTAAGCCTGGTATACCCACACGCAGCCCCTTATAGGAGGAAAAGTATGTCAATCTTTGAGAGATTTTTGGATGGTAAGTCATTAACTGATAAGCTGCCCAATCAGACTCAAGTGCAACAAATTCCTGTGGCACAAATTATTCCCAATACTTATCAGCCGCGGCGAGCATTTGATGAAGATCAGATTAATGAACTAGCGCAGTCAATTCAGGCTAATGGACTATTACAGCCAATTATCGTGCGGCAAAATGATGACCAAAAGTTTGAAATTATTGCGGGGGAACGGCGCTTTCGAGCAGTTTTACATTTGAATTGGCTCAAAGTTCCGGCTATTGTCCGTAATTATACTAACCAAGAAAGTGCCACTTTAGCGCTGATTGAAAACTTACAGCGTGAAGACTTAAATCCCATTGAAGAAGCCCAAGCTTATGTACAGCTGGAACAAATGGAACAATTACCGCAAAAAGAATTAGCCCGCAAAATTGGTAAAAGCCAGTCTTATGTAGCTAATAAATTACGCCTTTTAAAGCTGACAGCACCTGTTCAAAAAGCAATTGCTGCGGGTAAAATTTCGCAAAGACATGGGCGTGCTTTATTAGCGTTAGATCCAGCTCAACAGCAAAAAATTTTGACGAAAATTACCACTAATAAGCTGACCGTCAAAGCTACCGAAAAATTAGTTCAAAACTTGCAGCAAGCTAGTTCAAATCCTAAGACAACGCTGGAAGCTTTACCAGCTAATAATGCCAAATTAAATATAAATACCATTAAAAAAGCTCTTCAACTAGCCCAAAAAAACGGTGCTCAGTTTACTTATAATGAGGTAGAAACTGCTCAAGAATATCAAATGATTATTACAGTCACAAAGGAGGAACATCATGGTTAAAATCATTTCCTTGGCCAATCAAAAAGGCGGTGTAGGGAAAACCACGACGACAATCAATCTGGGAGCTTGTTTATCAGAATTAGGTAAGCAGGTACTAGTGATTGATATTGATCCTCAAGGTAATGCGACTAGTGGCCTCGGAATTAAAAAAGTCGATGTGACTCAAGACATTTATGATGTCATTATTAACGAATTGCCCTTAAAGCAAACCATTCGTAAGACCAAACGCCCAGGTTTAGATATTGTACCGGCTACTATCCAGTTAGCAGGTGCTGAAATGGAATTAACTTCGATGATGGCGCGAGAAACTCGTTTAAAAGAGGCCATTTTGACTGTGAAGGATAATTACGATTATATTTTAATTGATTGTCCGCCTTCTTTAGGACAATTATCCATAAATGCCTTTACTGCCAGTAATTCGATTATCATTCCCGTCCAAAGTGAATATTACGCTTTAGAAGGACTTAGTCAGTTATTAAACACCATTCGACTCGTTCAAAAGCACTTTAATCCGCATTTAGCGATTGAAGGAGTATTGTTGACTATGTATGACGCACGAACTAATTTAGGCAGTCAGGTAGTCAATGAAGTTCAGAGTTATTTTGGTGATCGCGTCTATAAAACTATTATTCCCCGGAATACCCGTTTAGCCGAAGCCCCGAGTTATGGACTGCCGATCATTGACTTTGATCGTAAATCCCGGGGCGCAGAAACCTACTTACAATTAGCTGAGGAGGTAGTAAAAAACGATGACTGAAAAAAAACGTAGCGGTCTTGGTCGCGGTATTGATGCTATTTTTTCTGATTTTGAAACTGATGAAATTAACGCCGAAAACGTCATTGAAATTAACTTAAATGAGATTCGGCCTAACCCCTATCAACCTCGTAAAGACTTTGATCAAGCATCCTTGGAAGAATTGGCGCAATCCATTAAGGAAAATGGCGTTTTTCAACCGATAGTAGTTCGCAAAAGTGTCAACGGCTATCAAATCGTTATGGGAGAACGGCGCTTTCGCGCCAGCAAAATGGTTAAACGCACCACTATTCCCGCGATTGTCCGAGAATTAGACGAAAGTCAAATGATGGAAATTGGCGTCTTAGAAAATTTGCAGCGAGAAGACCTCAATCCTATTGAAGAAGCCCAAGCTTATCAAACCTTGATTGAAAAATTACATTTAACTCAAGAACAAATCTCTGAAAAGTTGGGCAAGAGTCGCCCTTATATCGCTAATTATTTACGCTTATTGACGTTGCCCGCCAAAACTAAGCGTTTATTAATGGAATCCAAACTCACAATGGCGCAAGCACGGACTTTGTTAACCTTTAAAGACCCTGCTAAAATTGATCAAGTGGCGCAGATGGTGGTCGATCAAGGTTTAACTGTGCGCCAATTAGAAAAAATGGGCGCACAGCCTCAACCTAAACCGAATAAAAAAACTAGCTCTCATAAGTCTCCCTTTATCAAGGCAACAGAAGAACAGCTAATTGATAAATTCGGTACTAGTGTTCATGTGATGGATACCAAAAATGGTAAGGGCAAAATTCAAATTGATTTTTCTTCAACCAAGGATTTGAATCGTATATTAGAATTATTAAATATATCATTAAATTAATGGAGGCGCTTATGTACAATTTGGGAGATATTGTCATGATGAAAAAGCCGCACGCCTGCAGTCAAAATCGCTGGGAAATCACACGTCTGGGTGCCGATATTAAAATTTGCTGCCTTGGCTGTGGACATACGGTTATGTTAAAACGTTCTTATTTTAATAAACGTTTTAAAAAAATTATCACGCAAGCCCATGAAGTTAAACAAGATCAAGAAGAGTTTTATTTAGATCCCCAAAAATTAAAATTACCAAAATTATTTAATTAAGGAGTTTGAATACAATGGCATTAACCGCAGGAATTGTTGGATTACCCAATGTTGGTAAATCAACATTATTTAACGCAATTACCAAAGCTGGAGCAGAAATGGCAAATTACCCGTTTGCTACTATTGATCCCAATGTGGGGATGGTTGAAGTTCCCGATGCCCGCTTGGCACGCATTGACGAGTTAATCCCCGCCAAAAAAATTGTGCATACAACTTTTGAATTTACTGATATTGCTGGTATCGTGAAGGGTGCCAGCAAGGGTGAAGGCTTAGGTAATAAATTTTTAGAAAATATTCGGCAAGTAGATGCAATTGTCCATGTTGTACGAGCTTTTGCGGATGATAATATCACGCATGTGAATGGTAAAATTGATCCAGTTGATGATATTGAAACTATTAACCTAGAATTGAGTATTGCTGACTTAGACAGTATCAATAAACGTTATGCTCGTGTCGAAAAAGTGGCGCGTACTAAAGATAAAGAAGCTCAGGCGGAATTAGCCGTTTTGCAGAAAATTAAGCCGGTTTTAGAACAAGGCGGTGCCGTCCGTGATGTAGAATTTAATGAAGAAGAACAAAAAATTGTCCATAATCTCTTCTTATTAACATCCAAACCAGTTTTATATGTTGCTAATATTGCTGAAGATGATATGGCTAACCCTGAAAATTCTCCTTATTATCAGCAAGTAAAACAATATGCTGAAAAAGTTGGTGCAGAAGTGATTGGCATTTCAGCTAAGACGGAAGAAGAAATTGCTGAATTAGATGATAGTGATCGCCAGGACTTTTTGGAAGCTGAAGGCGTAGAGGAATCCGGTTTAGACCGCTTGATTCGAGCTAGTTATCACCTGTTAGGTCTGGCAACCTTCTTTACTGCTGGCGGTCCTGAAACTCGGGCGTGGACTTTTAAGCGCGGAATGAAAGCACCACAAGTTGCTGGCATCATTCACTCTGATTTTGAAAGAGGATTTATTCGTGCTGAAA
Source organism: Bombilactobacillus bombi (assembly GCF_013607485.1). GTDB lineage: Bacteria > Bacillota > Bacilli > Lactobacillales > Lactobacillaceae > Bombilactobacillus > Bombilactobacillus bombi_A. The sequence goes on along the minus strand of NZ_SCHP01000005.1, from coordinate 60,383 downwards.
CTATCTCTTTTGCTGATTTGGATAAATACGGCAGTGTCCAGGCTGTCCGCGAAGCTGGACGTTTACGCTTAGAAGGCAAAGAGTATGAAGTTCAAGATGGGGATATTATCGAATTTAGATTTAATGTTTAGGGGAGGACAAGATGGATCTACGCGAAAAAAATCAACAGGCGCAGCATAAACAACAAATAAAAGCAGCTAAAAAGCGGGAACAGGCTCAAGTTGCCCAACAAGTTGCGCAAGCTACACCGGAAGAATTGCGCGCAAAATTAAGTAAGCGTAATGAAGATTATCTATTTAAACTGCATAAGGCTTTAATTGAAAATGGACAAACTCCCGAACAAGCCCAAAAACAAGTTGATAGTCTCTTACAAGAAGTCATTGATAATCAAATAAAGGGTATACCAGCGCGGCAGCTTTATGGTACCGTGGCTACCAAAGTGGATGCAATATTTCATAAAAAGGTAGAAGCCCAAAATCATGTCGACTTTTGGAAATTGAGTGTTGATGGTGGATTACTTTGGTTTGCCATGTTTTTGGTTATTTTTGGGGTGATGGGCTTTTTTGTGAAACATCCTAACCGAAACAATCAAATGGGTATCCTAACAACTATTGTAATCTGTGCCCTTTGGGGAGTGTTATTTGCTTGGTTTAATCAGCAAATGATAGAAAATAAAAAGAAACGCAAGTCAGTTTGGCAAATTATAATTTACTCAATTCTAGCCTTAATTGCTATTTGGGCTGTTTCGATGTTGACTTATATCTTGCCGCCAACCTTTAATCCAATCCTGCCGCCAATTGTTAACATCATTTTAGCAGTGGCAGCTTATGGGATTCGCTGGCTGTTTCGGCGCTATTACCACATAACTGTCAATACATTAGCCGGAACAAAATATTAAAAGCAAAAGATGCAAAATTCTGCGATAGGATAGATTTTTGCCGATATGCAATCAAATTTGCAGAAGAACAATTTTAGTTTGGTTTTTACGATAATAATGTGCACAGGATTAGGACAATTATTGTTTTGTCTTAATCCTGTTTTTAATTTAAATAAATATTTCAAAAAAAAGAGCCGTTCCACTTGAAAACTTCTACTAATCGGTATAAAATTACAACTTGTAAATTTGAGATTACAGAGCAAAGGGGGCGAAAGACATTAGCAATCAACGAATTAGTAAAGAACAGATTATCCAGACAGCTCAAAAAATCATCTTTGAGCAAGGGGTGCAGGCCTTAACTTTTCAATGTTTGGCCAAAGCACTAAAAATTCGTTCGCAATCGCTGTATAATTATTTTAAAAACATCAGTGATTTGATTGATCAAGTAGGAACGATTTTTATGGATGATTTGTATCAGCAAGTAATTGAAGGTTTGGTAGGATTATCCGGACAAGCAGCGTTTCGACGTTATGCAGAGATTGCCCATAACTACTTTGAAAGTCAAGGTAAAATGGTGGAATTAATCTATGATGTCCATAATTTTAGTCATCAAAGTGACTTTTTTAAAGCAACGGCGCGGGTTTTGGATTTGTTGAATAAATTGGTTGCTAGTGTGCACTTACGGCATATGCAAGCCGATTCATATGTGCAAACCCTTATCAGCTCCGTTTTAGGCTTTACCGTTATTGAAATCATGGGCTTCTTACCCGTTGATCGAGTCACGCGCCAGCGGCAATTTGAAGAGTTATTAGATTTACAACTAAGTGAAATTGTAGAAACACCAACTAAACTGCAAAGAAAGAGAGTATCACAATGATTAAAAATGAATGGAAATTCATTGGCCGCAATCGCCTGATTTTAATCTCGGTTGTAGTCATGACCATAATTCCCTTTTTATATTCGATTTTCTTCTTAAAATCGGTTTGGGACCCTTACGGCAACACCCAAGACTTACCGGTCGCCGTTGTTAATGAAGATCGGCCAGTGCATTACGAGGGTAAAAAGCTCAATGTTGGCGAACAAACAGTTAAAAAACTGAAAAAGAATAATCAGTTAGATTGGCATTTTGTTTCCAAAAAGAAAGCCGCTCAAGGGCTCAAAGATAAAAAATATTATACAGTAATTACAATTCCAGAAAACTTTTCTCAAAATGCGGCTACAGTTTTGTCGCCTCATCCTAAGAAAATGCAGCTGAGATATGAAACCAATGGTTCTTTGAACTATATTGGCGAGGTTATCAGCCAAATTGGGGTTACTAGTTTAGAAAAAGAAATCCGTTCCGCGGTGACTAACGCTTATGCCAGTGCCATGTTTGAACAACTGCATGTTTTAGGTTCCGGTATGAAGCAAGCGGCGAACGGCGCTAATCAATTAAATAATGGGACTTTAACATTAAATAATGGTTTAAATCAATATACTGCAGGAGTTTCTCAGGTTAATAACGGCGTTCAGACATTGAGCGTTAAAGTATCACCATTAGTAGGTGGCTTACAGCAATTACAACAAGGTGCTCAGCCTTTAGCAAGTGGCGTAGGGCAATTAGCTAATGGCTCGAATCAATTAAGCAATGGTCTGCAGCAGTTGCAATCAGCATTAGCTGCCAGCAATTCTGGTAATCAACAAGCGCAATTACAACAGTTGACAGCAGCTTTACCACAAATTAATAGTGGTCTGCAGCAATTAAATCAGCAACTACAAGCCAGCAGCGGCAGTTTAGGTGGTTTAGATAATTTAACTGGCCAAATTACTGGCATTGGCACCCAAGCACAAACTATTGGTGCTAACTTAAAAGAAGCTGGTACAACCTTACAAAATATCAGTCAAAGTGCGGGCGCAACATCAGCAAGTGATCCGCAAGCTGCGGCTAATGGTATTGCCCAAGCTGTTATCAATGCCTTAGGTCCCGATACTTTAACAGCTGATCAACAAGCAACAATTACCAGCACCGTTCAACAAGCAGTTGCACAGTCCGCTAGCCAAGGTAATCAAACTGATATAGCAGCGGCTTTACAAAGTGTGGCCGCTAACTTACAGAATGCGAGTGCTGCCGATCAGCAGATTGCTGCTCATTTACAAGAAATTCAACAAGCAGCACCACAATTACAGCAAGTTAATACGCAAATTACGCAATTACAATCAAGTGTCGCTCAGTTAGCTAAAGCTTCAAGTGTTGCTTTGCCAGGAGCTAATCAAGCTATTAATCAATTGAATTCTGGTTTAGCTAATATTCAAGGTGCTGTTAATGGTACCAGTTCTCAACCTGGTTTAGCAGGTGGCGCGCAACAATTGTCCTCAGGTTTAAACCAAATGAATCAAATGGTGCCAAATCTGACTTCTGGAATTAGTCAATTAAGTTCTGGTGGGGATCAATTAACTAATGGTATTCAACAGTTAGCTAATGGTACTTCAGCTTTGCAGGCCAATTCTGCAGCTTTAACAGGTGGTGCCCAACAATTAGCTAATGGTAGTGATCAATTAGGCTTAGCCTTAAATGATGGTGCCCAACAGGTTAACGGTATTAAGGTTAATTCCAAAAATATTGACATGTTTGCTGCACCAACTAAATTACAACATCGTAATTACAGCTATGTGCCCAATTATGGTCATGCGTTAGCTCCATATGTACTATCAGTAGCCTTATACGTTGGCGCTTTAGTCTTTAACTTTGCTTACCCAATCCGTAAAGTATCACAAACAGGTAAGTCGGCAACACAGTGGTTCTTAAGTAAAGTTAGTGTCGGAGCAGTTGTTGCTTTAGCAATGGGAATTATTGAAGCTGGCTTAATTATGGTTGGCGGGTTAAAAGTTGACCATGTTGTTCAGTTCTTTGTGACGGCGATAGCCTTCTCCTTCTGTGCTATGTTTTTAATTATGCTCTTATCTATGACTTTTGATAATCCAGGACGTTTTGTAGCAATGGTTCTCTTGATGTTACAATTAGGTGGTTCTGGTGGTACTTTTCCAATGGAAGTTACTAATCGCTTCTTCAACATTATTCATCCATATCTACCAATGACGCACTCAATTATGGCCTTTCGGGAGGCAATTACGTCCGGCTTAGGTACTAGTACCTTTACGAATGCGGTACTTGTCTTAATAGCAATTACACTAGTATGTTTGGCCTTATTGTGGTTAGCAATGGTGGGATTGCAAAAGATCCATTTAAATGGCATTTCGCAATTGGATGACAATCAAAAATTGCAAGCTGTTGAAGAATATGATACACCCAAACATTTAGCTGTTGACGATACTCAGCGGATTGAAACTGGTAACGAAGAATAATTAGAAGTTTTATAACTGTTTAATCTATTAAAAAATCCGTAAAGGTTTGAAATATAACCTTTACGGATTTTTTGTTTATATTTATTCTCCTTTTTCAATATCTTTAGATATTTGCTGCATACCAACTTCAATATCATAAAGCTTTTGTGAGTAATCTTTTAGTTTAGCGGCATGTTGGTTAGCGGTATCTTTACTTTGAAAATTCTTATAGCGTAATTTATGTTCTAGGCTAGACCACATTTCCATACCAATGGTGCGAATTTGTATTTCTACAGGAACATCTTTATGAGTGTTGTTGGCTAAGAAGACCGGCACAGTTACTACTATGTGGACACTGCGATAGCCGTTTTCTTTGGGATGGTTAATATAGTCTTTACGCTTGAGTAATTTAACATCGTCTTGATCGATTAAGGTTTGTTCCACCTGAAAAATATCATCTAAATAGTTAGTAATAACGCGAATACCCGCGATATCAAGTATATTCTTATTAATACTTTCAATGGAAAAATCTAAGTTTTTGCGTTCTAATTTTTCAAATAAACTGACAGGACTTTTAATCCGTTCTTCAATAAGGTGAACAGGATTATGCTGATGAATCAAAGAAAATTCATCATCTAAATTTTCTAATTTGGTGCCAATCTCCTTAATAGCTGCCCGTCGCAGCATATAGAGGTAGGTTAGTTGCTTTAAATCTTGGATTTGAGCTTGTAAGGGTGAGTCTTTTAATTGAGATTCCAGTTGTGTGACATTAAACAGATTATTACGTTCTAGTATCATAAAATAACCTCCAAATATAGTGTTTATTATATAGCTTTTTAGTGCTAAGAACTTTAATTATTACATAAAAATAAGAACTGAAATTACTGAAAAATTAAAATTATTACTTTTATCTTGGAAATAATTTGTTACAATGTTAATATCACGAACATAAAATAAATTATTATAAATATAGTTCGCTAAAAAAGGAGGAAGAATAATCGAATTTGCAACTGTTATCCAAGGGAATTATTTCACATCTGTAAGTCCTGATGAGGTTGAATATCAAGAAAATGTTTTACTTTGTATTGATCATCAAGGCTATATTGCACAAATTGTTCAGCCGTCAAATTCTGACTATGAAGCAATTAAAACTGCAGCCAATAAGGCTGATTACTTAATGCAGCTATCTAATGATCAGCTCTTACTGCCAGGATTTATTGACCTGCATATTCATGCGCCTCAGTGGCCTAATGCTGGGGTAGCTTTAGATCTTCCTTTAGAAGATTGGTTAAATGTTTATACGTTCCCTTTAGAAAGTAAATTTCAAAGTTCGGATTTTGCTAAAAAAGTCTATGAGGACCTAGTACAGGAATTGCTAGCTCAGGGGACCACTACAGCACTTTATTTTGGTTCAGTTCACAATGCTGGTAATTTAGAACTGGTTAAAGCTTGTCTGAAATACCAACAGCGAGGCTTTGTTGGTAAAGTTGTGATGGATAACCCTCAGCAAACACCTGCTAATTATCGAGATGAATCTGCGGCTCAAGCATTAACAGATACCAAAACTTTTATTAATAGTGTATATGAATTAAATAAAAAAGCGCGTATTGCTGTTACTCCAGTAATTACACCTCGCTTTTTACCAAGTTGTACTTCTGAGGCTTTGGCAGGATTAGGGCGGTTGGCCAGACAATATAACTTACCTATCCAGTCACATTGTAGTGAAAGTGATTGGGAAAATGGGTACGCTCTTCAGCAATACCATCAACGAGATGCGGCTGTTTTAGATCATTTTGGTTTGTTAACTGATAAAGCAGTAATGGCACATGGAACGTTATTAAATGAAGCAGATTTAGACTTGTTTCACCGTCAAGAAGTCAGCCTAGCCCATTGCCCTATTTCAAATGTTTACTTTGGTAATGCGATTTTACCCGCGAAACAGATTTTAGAAAGAAATAATAAAATTGGTTTAGGAACTGATATTTCGGGAGGATTCAGTCCTAGTATTTATCAAAATATTCGTCAAGCTATTATTTCCTCTCATCAGCGTTATGAAGGGGTAGATGCGCAATTAGATCCACAAACTCGAGGTACAAAAGCACCTATGCTGACAATGCAAAATGCTTTTTACATGGCAACAATTGGTGGAGCCTTGAGTTTACACGTGCCTACTGGCCAGATTAAAGCTGGTTGTTATGCAGATTTGCAGATTGTACATCAAAATTGGAAAACTTTTCAAACGGAAACACCACAATTACGCTTTGAAAAATTGCTGTATCAAACGGATAAAGCAAATATTGATCAAGTATTAGTCCAAGGAAAAATTGTTATAGGTAAGGAGAAATATTGTGAAAACCACAAATAATGATTTGATTTATGGTCCCGAAGACAATTTGCCACTTTTAGAATCAGGTTTATTAGGTTTACAACATGTTTTAGCGATGGATGTGTACGTTCCGCCTTTAATTATTGCTGGATTATTATCAATGGGAACCGTCCAAAAAACAGGATTTTTGCAGGTGGCATTTCTGGCCTGTGGAATAGGGACTTTAATTCAAACAGGCTTGTTGATGAAAATGCCGATGTCACAAGGACCATCGTATGTACCTGTGGGAGCAGTAGTGGGCGTTTATTTAGCTAATGGCGGCGCTCATGGAGGAATGGCGACAGTAATTGGAGCTTGTGTTGTCGGAGCATTATTATTAGTGGCTTTGGGAGTTAGTGGAATCTATCAAAAAATTGTTAATAAATTAGTTCCACCTATCGTTGGCGGCACTATTATTGCTTGTGTAGGACTTTCATTATTGCCTTCAGCACTCAACGATAATATATTTCAAGCTTCAGGCAATGTGAATCAAAATATGATTTTAGCTGGAATTACCATGTTCGCTCTTCTATTAGTAATCATATTGAGTAATTATTTTGCACGTTTGCAAAAGTTTTTAAAAGCAAGCTCGATTGTCATTGCCATGTTTGTCGGAACCTTAACTGCTGCTAGTATGCACTTGTTTAGTTGGAAGAGTATTCAAAATGCAGCGTGGTTTTCTTGGCCACATTTTACAATTTTACATTATGGTATTAATTTTTCAGCAAGTGCCATCTTAACTTTTGTTATTATTTACATTGTGTTAACTACTGAAACAATGGGTACGTGGTTTGCTATGAGCAGTGTTACAGCATCAAAAATTACTAAAAAGCAATGGGATCGTGGACTTATCGGTGAAGGACTTAGCTGTTTAATCGCCGCTTTATTAGGAAGTACACCGATGACGGGTTATTCTACCAATGCAGGTGTAGTGTCGATTACTGGTGTTGCAAGTCGGAAAGTGTTTTTAGCAGTAGGATTTTGGTTTATTATATTAGGATTTGTTGGTAAATTATCCGCCTTTTTAGCAGCGATACCAAGTGCGGTAATTGGTGGTATTTTTTCAATTATATGTATTATTATCATGCTTAATGGCCTTAAATCTATTCCGAAAGCTGATGGTAATCAAATTTATATTATTGGTATTCCTATGGTCTTAACTTTTGCTTTGGTATTGATACCAGCCAAGATTATTAATCAGGCACCACAATTTTTGCAATACTTTTTAAAGTCCCCGATTACGATTGCAGCTTTAGCAGCAATCATTTTAAATCTTGTCTTGAATTGGCAGCCACAAATAATGAGAAATAAAGTCAATTTGCAAGATGAATAATGGAATTAAGGCACATGTACAGTATTAATTTATAAAAGTTCCTTAATTACACAAATATTGTCCGGAATTTTTAAAATTCCGGACAATATTATGCGTATAACTTATCTAGATGTTGTATTTTTATAAAAAATAGTATATGGTCTTATTGTATAAGTTTTTTAGAAGGTGATTATATTGGTTAGTCACCTTTTTTATTTTGGGAAGTTTTATGATTATAGAGTGCTTTCCCTTCTCTAACATCTTCTAAAGTACCAATCTTAGTATCTTCAGAGTAATAACCATCTAAAATACCAATTTTTTGGAAAACGGTTTGATCATAGGCTACTTGTGCATTATATTCAGTAATATCAACGTCGGCTAAAGACTTATGCAGAGCAGTCAATGGGTCCATATCTTTTCCGCCTGATGTGAATAAGGTGCCATGAGAATTCAGTAAAAAGCCATTACGTAAAGCTTTATCTCCTAATTTTTTAATTTCATCTGCAACATATTGTGCTAATTCTTCAGTACACATTGGATGCCAATCTAGAGTTTTGATTTCTTTTAATTTCTGTGTGGCTTCGGTAACATTAGGCATGTTTAAACCACTTGTTGCCCAAAACATAGCTCGATCAGCATGAGAGTGAAATACACATTTAATGTCTGGATTAGCATCGTAAATTGCTTCATGCATGTTAATCTCTCGTGTAACTTTACCATTTCCTGAGATAACTTTGCGAGTATGAGGTTCAATTACTAAAATTTGATCAGCTGTTAAATGTCCTAAATATGCTTCTGACATCATAGTAGGAGTCATTACATAATAATTATTGCCCGTTTCATCTTGAACTTTGATACTAATGTTGCCACCAACAATATTAGTATCACGTCTTTCCATTACTTCACGAACTACTTTTGCTAGATCTTCTCTTTCATATTCAAATGGAATGCGTCCTGCTGGAAATTTCATAATAAATTTAAATACCTCCTAATTTTTGTCTATTTTCTTTTTTTATTATTGGGAAATAAAACAGATGTTCCTTTTCGATCAATAAGAAGTCCTAATATAATTACAAAAATATTTAACCAATACCATTTACTAATAATTGCAATAATGAATATAGCAAAAGTTATAAATGCAATAAAAGTCCATCTTGTTTTACTATTCATTATTAGTAACCTCTTTAATTTTTTTCAGTAGTTGGATGTTTATACTTTATTGAAGGTATTGGATTTTTCTTAAAGTAACGATAAAGAAGGAAAAAGAGTACCAATAGTACAACTAATCCACCAATAGCTAAGATGTTGCCCTTGCCTGCCCAAGCCATTAGGAATCTTAAATCAGGAGCTTCTATAGAACTCCAGGAAACCTGAGATCCTTGAGGCACTTTAATAGCTTTAGATTCTTTGGCTAATTTTGTAAAAATATTTGCAAAATAAGAAGCTCCATATAAGAACAATGGTTCATAGATAATTCCTAATACTAACATTCTTAGTAAATTCCCACCTGTTAGTAAAAGACCTCCGACGCCAATACAATAATTGATTACACCAGCAATAGGTAAGATCGTATTTCCAGGAAGAATAGCAGCAAAAATTATTGAAATAGGAATCATTAATACCATTGTTACCCATAATTCAGTACTTTGTCCTAAAATAGGCCAATCTAATCCAATTACAAAGGTTCTATTTTTGACATGTTTTTTCATAAAATCACTCATGGTAGAACCAAAGGGTGTTAAAGCATCCATAAAAAACTTAGCCATTACTGGGAAAATAGCCATAACAGCTCCAACAGTGACTGAAAGGTTAAGGGCGTCTCCTATGTTATATCGTCCAGCTAGCGCTAGTATCAAACCAATAATAGCTCCCATTACAACTGGTTCACTTAAGACACCTATTTTACGCTTAAGAGCTGAAGCATCCCATTCTCTATTAAAAAGTGGAATATAATCCATTAATTTATTGACTGGGAACATCAATATAGCTGTAAATGCTTCAATGTGAGTAACAGTAACACCTTCATATCCCAACATATCAGCTATTTCTTTACTCCACATATCCCCTAATTTCAAACAAATAATTACCTGAATGCCCCCACATATGAATCCCCAAATTAGACTTCCTGAAATTTGATAGACCATATATGCTGTTAATGCAATACCCCAGACGTTCCACATATCTGCATTCATAGTATCTGTTAATTTAGTTAAAAGCATAATTAAGTTAATTACAATTTCAACAAGAAAGAAAACAAATGCTAAGGTCCAGCCCCAAGTAATTGCTGCTGCACCTGTCCATCCAAAGTCCACAGCAGGCAAATTTATACCTGTATATTTTGCTAGAGATTTGGCCGCTGGACTAACTGTTTGGGTTAGTTGATTTATTGCCATGGACATTCCAATAAATCCAGTACCAAGGTATAACCCAGACAAAAATGCTTTTGATGGTTTCATGCCAAATATTAAGCCTAAAATAATAATTAAAATAGGAATCAATACTTGGGCACCAACTCCTAAAATTGCTTGTACAATTGAATTCCAATCCATAATTAATCACCTCAACTTGTTTAAGGAATGGATATATTAAGCTTTGATAACAATATTAGCAACTTTTTGGTTAGCTTCATCTTGCCCCATACCTGTTAGCCAAGGTAAACCTACCATTCCTACTACGTTATGGTCGTCTAATACTTCTTGCAATTCATCATCAGCAGGAGCAATACCAACGTAGATAATAATGCTAGGATCATTTTCTATTGTTGATTTAGCAGTTTCTATAGGTTTTGGTGTTGCCTTGGCTTTATCACTTAAATCTTTATCATTTAAATAGTCGTTGATTTTATTAGCTACTTGAGGACTCGTTGCCACACCTGAACCACAACAAACAAGAATTGTTTTCATTATTTTTCTCCTAAAATTTTTTTCTTTACCAATTTATACATGGCATTTTCGTTATTAGTGCATAAAAATTTATTAGCAAATATGTCATCTTGAAAAGCCGCCATAATATTTGCTAAAAGTTCGGGTTGCTTTTTACTATCTTTAATTCCTAAAAACAAAAAATTGCTGGCGTCCATTTCAATAGAATCACCCATTTGCCTAAGTGACAAAGGATGCCGAGTTCTGGCAATATATATAAATGGTTTTTCGATATATAAACTATCTACATGTGGTAATGCTAAAGAAATGTTTTTAAATTTTAATCCAGTTGGATATGATAGTTCGCGTTTTGCTAAATTAGATATGTACCCCAATTTTGCAAATTTTGATTCAATTACACGGCTCCCTATTAAATCAAATAATTGTAGCTCTTCATTAACATCAATTGATAAATCTATCAAATTTGGTTGAAACATATTGTTTTCCATAATTTCCCTCCTTTCTTTGGATACGATTACAGTATAGCATTATTTATAACAATGTCAACCATATGTAAACAAAGTTAAACAAAATATATCTTAAAATGTTTATCTTTGTTATAATTTAAACCATAAGTAACAAATATTAATAAAAGAAGTGATAAAATGGGATTACAAGAAGAGCGTCTAAGTAAGATACATGCTTTAGTTGACCAATCTGGTTTTATGTCTACTAATGACATTGCTAAAGCTTTACAAGTTTCGTCGATGACTATAAGACGTGATTTAAAGAAATTAGAAAATGATGGTAAATTAACAAGAATATATGGAGGAGCCCAAAGTAATAAACAGATTGAATTTTCCACAAATGAAAAATTAAAACGTAATATTACAGAAAAAAAGGAAATTGCTCAACATTTGGCAACACTAATTCCTGATAATTCAACAGTTTATTTAGGAGCTGGGACAACCATTCTTTTAGCCGTTCCTTATTTATCTAAGAAAAAGGCAACTTTTGTAACAAATAGTCTACCTGCATTTACGGAACTTATTAATAGCGATTGTCGTATATTTCTAACAGGCGGTGAATTACATCGCAATACTGAAGAATTTTTAGGAAAAAAAGCCGAATCGATGTTTAAAGGATTGAATTTGGATTTTGCGATTTGTTCTACTAACGGTATTAATAATAATCATGTAACTACTAGTATGATGAGCGAAGGTAATATCCAGAACATAGCCTTTGATCACGCACAAACATCAGTTATTGTTGCAGATCATACAAAACTTAATCATTCAGATATTATTACTTTTCAAGACTTATCTAATTTTGATTTTTTTGTGACAGATAGTGGCATTAATGACATAGATTATAAAAAGTATTCACACTATGTAAAAATTATTCATTAGAGGAGAAGATTAAATGATATTAACTATTACAATTAATCCATCAGTAGATCGTTTATACAGTGTAAAGCACTTACATGTAGGAACTTTGAATAGAGTGCATTTAGTAAAAAAAATGGTAGGTGGAAAAGGAATTAACGCGGCAAGAGTTGCGTCTGAATTGGGTAGTAAAGCTATTGCAACAGGTTTTCTCGCAGGACAAAATGGTGAATATATTTTAAATGAAGCTAAGAATGATAAATACATTTCTGATTTTATTCAAATCGCTGGTGAAACGCGTAATTGCTATACTATTATTCAAAATGATAAATTAAAAACAGAAATTAACGAATCTAATACACAAATGAATCTATCCGATTTAGATCGTCTTTTAGATAAAATAAGATTAATTATAAATTCACAAAAAATAAACGTTGTTTCTATCAATGGTAGCTTCCCAAATAATTTACCGGTAAAATTTTATAGTAGTATCATGGAAATTATTAGAGCTATAAATCCGTCTATAAAAATTATTTTAGATACTTCCGGCACTGCTTTAAAAGACGTCTTAAGGGGATCAAAACAACCTGATTATATTAAACCTAATGAAATAGAACTTGCAGAGTTGCTTAATCAAAAAGTTACTACAAATCCTAAGAGATTAAAAGAATATTTAGAAGATACCTTGTTTAATTCTTTAGATAATATAATTGTATCTCTGGGAGGAGATGGAGCAGTAACTAAACATCATAATAATTATTACTATATTAATTTTGCTAAAGTACCAGTTATAAACACTGAAGGATCAGGTGATTCACTAGTTGGTGGATTATTATATGCTCTAGATAAAAATTTTGATTATCCAGACATAATTAAATATGCAATAGCCGCTGGTACTGCCAATGCTATGGAAACTAAAACTGGATTCATTAAGCAAAATAATGTTATGAAAGTAATGAAAACAGTTACTTTTAAAAAATTATAATAGATTGATTAATTTATTTGTTTTACTTGGTGAAATTAAAAGTGCATTTAACTAATAGAACTCAATTTAACTCCTGATAACATAGTTGGTTAAAATAGTAACTATGTATAGGGAGTTTCTTTGGATTTTTTAGATTAATATAAAGTCTGTAAAGTATAATTAAAATTGCTATTTTAGCAATTGACAATCTCAATATGTGATACTAAAATAATTTTGTAATATTTATTAATAATTTCACAATATCAAGGAGAATTATCATGGCAATTACTAAAGAAGCAAATTATGATTTAGTGATTATTGGAGCTGGTGCAGCAGGTTTTACTGCTGCTTATCAAGCAGCACACCGTGGCTTGAAAAAAGTTTTGTTGGTTGAAAAGGGCCGGCATACTGGCGGTAGTGGTGAATATATTGAAGGCGCTTTCGCAGTAAATTCTAAGCTGCAACAAGAAAAGGGCGTAAATATTGATCCTGAAGATGTTATCAATGAAGAGCTTGATTATTCACATTATGAAGCTGATGTAACTACTTGGAAACAATATGTTGCTGAAAGTGGAAAAATCATTGATTGGTTAGGAGACTTAGGCGCAAAATATATTGATGTTAAGCCGCTAGGATCTGGGGAGCGTACTTGGCACTTATTTGTCGGTTTAGGCAAAGAAGTAATTCATGGTGTTTTAGAACCAAAGGTAAAAGACTTAGGTGTTGAAATTATCACTTCAGTATCTGCTAAAAGTTTGAAAAAAGATGCAGATGGTAAAATAACAGGTGTTGTATTAGAAAGTGAAGCTGATCATTCAAATACAGAAGTTCAGACTAAAGCTGTTATTATTGCTACAGGCGGATATTTGAATAATAAAGAATTAATTGCCAATGAAACTGGCTATGACAGTGAACGTTTAATACCAGTAAACTCAGGTAAAAACACTGGCGATGGCTTAAAATTGGCTTGGGATATCGGTGCTCGTAAATATCGGATGGGGATGGCTATGCTTTTTGGCGGTTACTTAAAAGATCCTCTCACCCCGGCATTTGTTTATCGGTATTCTCAATTAAATGGTACCGCTGCTGAACAATCTTTACTCTGGGTTAATGAGAGCGGGAATCGTTTTGTAAATGAAGAAGTAGTTGATAATTTTGCCTATGCTGGTAACGCCTTGTTCACACAAAATAAAACCTTTAGTATCGTAGATCAAAATGCAATTGATCATTTGATGAATAATGGTTTACAACGGCCAATGTCTACTTGGCACACAGATTTAACTAAGTTAACTGATTTGCAAAAAAATATTGATGAGGCCTTGGATAAGGGATTACCTTATATTTATAAAGCAGATACTATTGAAGAATTGGCTGAAAAAATTAAGGCTCCTAATTTACCAGCTACAGTTCAAAAATATAATGAATTTGCAGATAAAGGCGAAGATGCTGACTTTGGCAAGCAAGCTAAATACATTCTGAAAGTCAACAAAGCTCCTTATTATGCTATGGAATTAGGTGTGGGTGCCTTTTGTACTATGGGTGGCTTAAAGGTTAATACTAACAATGAAGTCTTAGACACTAATGGCAGCGTAATTCCAGGTCTGTATGCTGCAGGTAATGACGCCGCAGGTAACTTGATTGGTGATACTTACGGACCTAATATGCCAGGTACTGAAGCTGGCTATTCATTCTATTCTGGTAAGCATTCAGCTGACTGTGTAGTTGATTATTTAAATAAATAAACAAGATTATAGGAGCGGGGCAATTACGGCCCGTTTCTTTTTTATTAAAAGATTTAGTTTTAACTAGGAGGATCTTAAAATGACTAATAAAGTAGCCTTTGTCACTGGAGCAGCCCAAGGTATAGGGGCTGCAATAGCTAGAAGATTGAGTAAAGATGGATTTAGTATTGCTGTGGCTGATTTAAATATTACAGGCGCTCAACAAATTGCCCAAGAAATTAATCAAACTGGTCAAGCTGTGGCTTTAAAGGTTGATGTTGCAGATCGGCAGCAAGTGTTTGACGCAGTAGATAAGACTCAGAAATTATTAGGAGATCTTAATGTGATGGTCAACAATGCTGGCATTGGGCCAACAACTCCTCTTGAAAGTATTACTCCAGAACAATTTGCTCAAGTGTATAAGATTAATGTTGGAAGTGTCTATTGGGGCATTCAAGCCGCTGTAAAAGCTTTTAAATCTCAAGGACATGGTGGAAAGATTATTAATGCTTCCTCTCAAGCAGGACAAGTAGGAAGTCCTAATTTAGGTCTTTATAGTGGTACAAAATTTGCAATTCGTGGTATTACCCAAGTAGCCGCTAAAGACTTAGCAAAGGATGGCATTACAGTAAATGCTTATTGTCCAGGAATTGTAAAGACGCCCATGCTGAAAGATATCGCGCATAAAAAAGCTCAAGTTCAGGGTAAAGATGACGCTTGGATGATGGATCAGTATGCTAAGAATATTACTTTAGGACGTTTATCCAATCCAGAAGACGTTGCTGCTTGTGTTTCTTATTTGGCAGGTCCTGATTCTGATTACATGACCGGACAGGCACTTTTAATTGATGGCGGGATGGTATTTAACTGATACCGCGTTGTTATTACTAATTTTTGTATGTATAAGAAAATTTTCTTTATTAAGATGATTATTCATTAAATGTTTAATGGGACTGGAATGATACTTTGATTCCAGTCCCATTATATTAATATGTTAAATAAACCACAAGTTTTACTTGTGGGGGACAGAAGAGCTTTAGCGAGAAAAACTTCCTTTCGATATAATAGTTTTCGGCCACCAACCAAAACTACCCGAAAGGAAGTTTTTGCACTGTCAAAAGACGATAATAGCTTAGCACACACTCGCTGGAATTGTAAATATCACATCGTGTTTACGCCTAAATACCGGCGAAAAGTAATTTATGGAAAATTAAGAGCAGATATTGGTCGCATCCTGAGAAGATTGTGTGAACTTAAAGAAGTAGAAATCATCGAAGCTCACGCCATGCCTGACCATATTCATATGCTAGTTAAGATACCACCAAAAATTAGTGTTGCCAGTTTTATGGGATATTTAAAAGGAAGAAGTGCCGTCATAATTCATGAACGGCATGCTCATCTGAAATACAAATATGGCAATCGTAGCTTTTGGGCCAGAGGATATTATGTCAGTACCGTTGGGTTAAATCAAAAGACAATTGAAAAATATATTCGAGAACAAGAAGCAGAAGATCGCTTACAAGATACAATTAGTAAAAGAGAGTACGTTGATCCATTTTCCAAGATTAAACCACAAAAATAATGAGAATAGTCGCGGTTGGTAGGCTTTTGTTGGGCCCCTTGAAGGGGCTTTTTGTGTGGGACAAGCCCTTCTAGGGCTAATAAAAAGCCACCAGCTATGCTGGTGGATGATTACTGTGACTGTAAAAATAAAGCTTAGAATTCCTCATATTCTGCAGGATCTTGGTTTTGCAGACGGCCATTAGGACGATCTAAATTAGTAATTGTCTGCATTTGTGCTTCAGATAATTCAAAATCAAAAAGGTTAAGATTCTCAATTTGCCTGGCGGTATGGTTAGATTTAGGTATTGGCAACACTCCTAATTGAAATTCCCAGCGCAAGATCACTTGGCTGATACTGCGTTGAACCTCAGCAGCAATACCTGCAATAATTGGGTCCTTTAAGACGGAACTTGCCCGCCCTAAGGGACTCCAAGCCAAGGTGATTATGTGTTTTTGTTGGTCATATTCACGTAGTTGTAGTTCAGAAAAATAGGGATGTAACTCTATTTGATTAACAGCAGGAATAACGCCTGTTTCGGTGATTAAACGATCAATGTGTTCCGGCAAAAAATTGGAAACCCCAATTTCTCTTACTAAGCCTAATTTTTGAGCTGTAATTAAGGCTTGCCAAGCTTCTACATAGAGATTTTCCTTGGGATTAGGCCAATGAATTAAATAGAGATCATAATAGTCTAAACCAGCCCGATAAAGTGATTCTTGAATAGTGGTCAAGGCTTCATCATAATGGTGGTGGCGTCCCGGTAATTTAGAAGAAATAATAATTTGCTCCCGCGGAATACTACTACGGCGCACAGCTTCGCCAACGGCACCCTCATTTTCATAATTAAATGCAGTATCAATTAAGCGATAGCCCACGTTTAACGCACTGTTAATGGTATTCACACCACTGGCTCCGTTGAGCTTATAGGTGCCAAAACCGACAGCGGGTAAATCTAACCCCTTTAGAGTTTGTAATGATGGTATTGCCAAATAAATCTACCTCCCTTTACTTCTATTTTCCAGCAAACGATTGCAAAGTGCAATTATTATGAATTAAGAACTATTTTACTTCAAATTAAGTAAATCATGGTAAAATTCAATTAGTGGAGGTCTAATATATGACAGGACTATTAATCTTCTTAGATGTTATGTTTATCGCAGTCTTTATTTTTAATTTATACTGGCAGGCGCAAATTATTGTTCCTGCTAAATATAAAATTTCTTGTGTTATTTTAGCGACTATTTTTGCGATGTGGGTTTGGGCTGGGCCAATTAGCTCTTGGTCGTATATTATTATGGTAGCGTCCTTTTTGACTATCACTCTAATGCAAGGTACTGGTGGAATAGGTTCCAAACGCTTAGTTACTAATGGTTTTTTTGCAACGGTGATTAATTATCAAAGAATTTCTCATGTAACGCTGATTCCAGTTCAGATCCTAAATTCCTCTCCGCAGGTTATTTCGGTTTTTACCACCTCTAATCGACAAAATATTCAAATGACCTTTAATCGTTCAGTTGATGAATTGAAAAAAGAATTAAGGCGCGTGATTCCTAAGAATATTGAAATTGAAATTTCACAGTTATAGATGTTATTGAGGAAGCGAATAATAAGTTCATTCACTTCTTCTTTTGTCTGTAGGAATATTAGTAAAGTAATCAGGGAAGGCTTTTAAAAGATCATCTTCTTCATCGAGCATTAAATGCAAATGATTAGCAATTAGGCGGCGTGCTTCTTCGGGTTCATGATTTTTTACAGCGTTAAGAATTTGCATATGCTCTTTAATGAGCCCTTCCCAAGGTAATTCTTCCACTTTAAGGCGCAGCATCCGAAATCGATTTAGTTGCATATTGATAGTCTGTAGCCAATCCCAGACTTGCTGTCGATTAGTCATTTGATAGAATTCGCGATGAAAAGCCTCATCTTCTGCGAAGAATTTTTCAAACTGACGTTGCTGAGTAAAGAATTTTTGGTTGGCAACGATAGTATTTAGTGTATTAATTGCTAAAGGATTATTGCTGGCTGCGGCTTCTTTAATAACTCTAGTTTCAATACTTTCACGAACAAAACGAGCACTGGCAGCTACTTGCAAATCAATTTTGGTGATATAAGTTCCTGATTGTGGCACGGCTTCAATTAATCCTTCTTGACGTAAATGTAAAATTGCTTCACGCACTGGTGTCCGACCAATGTTTAGTTCATTAATTAAGTCTCTTTCAGAAATTTTTTGCCCTGGCTTATAAGTAGTGTTAATTATTTTTTTTAATATGATAGTGTAGGCTTGTAAATTAAGATTCATAGATGAATTGAGCAATAAGACCACTCTTTTCTTTTATAGTATTTATTTAGTATAGCGCTCTTTAGGGAAGCAGGGCAATATTGAGTTACCTTCTTCAGGATACTAGTGAAATTTATTTCAAAAAGCCTTGACATTCACTTAGAAAGCGAATACATTATAAATGTAAAACTAATATATTAGTGTATCAAATTTAAATTACAAAGGAGATTTATATGGTTAAGCTTACAGATGATTATTTGAACCAGGCAAATGAATTTACCAAGTCAAAAATTAAGCTTCCTAAGTATGACCAAACTGCCATAACAAAAAAAGCTCAAGAAGAACCAGTCTGGGTACATTTTGGCGGTGGTAACTTATTTCGGTGTTTTCATTCAGGTATTGCTCAGCAATTACTGAATAATAATCACATGACTAGTGGAATTGTCGTTGCAGAAACTTATGATGAACAAGTAATTGATGAAATTTATCAAGCTTATGACAATCGTATTTTAAGTGTCACAATGAAAAGTGACGGCTCTTTTGAAAAGGAATTAGTAGCTAGTGTGGGAGCCAGCGTTTATTTTAATCATGAAAATGAGACGGGTTGGAAATATTTAACTAATGTTTTTGAAAATCCTACTTTGCAGTTAGCAACTTTTTCGATTACGGAAAAAGGTTATTCTTTAACAGACATTCAAGGTGATTTAACACCGGCAGCACAAGCGGATATTAAAAATGGTCCTGAAGCTCCAGTAACGAATATGGGAGCAGTAGCCCATTTGTTATATGCGCGTTATTTACGAAACCAAGCGCCAATTGCCATGGTCAGCACAGATAATTTTTCTCAAAATGGTGAAAGATTAAAAAAGGCTATTTTAACAATTGCCCAAGGCTGGAAAGACAATAGGTTAGTGGAATCAGGTTTTCTTGATTATTTACAAGATCGGCAAAAAGTCACTTTTCCTTGGAGCATGATTGACCGTATTACGCCTAATCCTGCTGAAACAGTAGCTGAAAAGTTGAAAGCTGATGGATTTGAAGATTATCAAATTGTACATACGCGCAAACATACGAATATTGCACCTTTTGGTAATACCGAAGAAGTCCATTATTTAGTCATTGAAGATGATTTTCCAAATGGTCGGCCACCATTAGAAGAAGCTGGAGTTTTAATGACTGATCGGCAGACAGTTAATGATGCAGATCAAATGAAAGTTACAGCTTGTTTAAATCCACTTCATACTGCTTTAGCAATCTTTGGCTGCTTGTTGGGCTATAAGTCTATTGCTGAAGAAGTTGCTAATCCAGATTTGTTAGCGCTTATCAAAAATCTTGGTTATCAAGAAGATCTTCCCGTAGTTAAAGATCCAAAGATTATTAATCCTAAGGACTTTATTGATCAATTAATCAATAAGCGGCTACCTAATAAGAATATTCCTGATACTCCACAAAGAATTGCCAGTGACACTTCACAAAAAATTCCTATTCGTTATGGCGTAACCATTCAAAGCTACCTTGATGACTCTCAACGAAGTGTCGATGATTTAGAATTTATTCCATTAATTTTGGCAGGTTGGTGCCGTTACTTAATGGGTGTCGATGACCAAGGTGAGACCTTTACACCAAGTCCTGATCCAATGTTAGAACAGTTACAAGATCGAGTAGCAGATATTAAATTGGGAAAAAATACTGATGTTCATCAACATTTACAGCCAATTTTAAATAATAGTGAAATTTTTGGTAATGATTTATATGCTATTAACTTAGGTAATAAGGTAGAACAATATTTTGCGCAGATGATTACGGATAAAAACGCTGTCAAACAAACTATTAAAAACACAGTTGCTACTAAGGGCTGCTATAAGTAAGGAGAGACTGTTTAATGAAGAACATGGGTTTTCGCTGGTATGGATCAAAAGATGATGCCATTACTTTACAAAACATCCGTCAAATTCCTGGGACGACACAAGTAGTAGGAGCGCTTTTTGATATTCCCGTAGGAGAGGTTTGGCCAAAAGAAAAAATTGCTTCCTTGAAAAAAGAGGTCGAAGATGCCGGTTTAAAGTTAGAAGTTATTGAATCGGTTAATATTCATGACGATATTAAAATTGGATTACCTAGTCGCGATCAATATATTGCTAACTATCAACAAACAATTCGTAACTTAGCAGAATATGGTATTAAGGTGATTTGTTATAACTTTATGCCAATCTTTGATTGGGTAAGAACTGATTTACATTTTAAATTACCAGATGGTTCGACTGATTTAGCATTCGAACACAAAAAAGTTGAAGGCAATCCTGAAGATATTTTAAATTCGGTGCAAGAGAATTCCAATGGTTATATCTTGCCTGGCTGGGAGCCAGAACGTTTGGCACAGTTAAAAGAATTATTTGCTGCATATAAAGATGTTGATGCAAAAAAATTAACTGCTAATTTAAAATATTTTTTGGATGCTATTGTTCCTGTATGTGAAGAGTGTGATGTCCGGATGGCGATGCATCCAGATGACCCCCCGCGTCCGCTTTTTGGTTTACCACGGATTTACAAGAATCGTGAAGATATGTTAACTATTGAGCAATTACATGAATCACCATATAATGCTTTTACGATTTGTACAGGTAGTTTGGGAGAAAATCCAGAAAATGACGTCCCAGCAATTATCCGCGAATTTGTTGCTAAGGATCGGGCACCTTTTATCCATGCCCGCAATATTAAATTCATGGGTAATGAAGGTGATTTTCATGAATCTGCCCACTTATCGTCTGAAGGATCTTTAGACATGTATGAAATTATGAAAGCTTTATATGATACTGGTTTTGATGGCTATATACGTCCTGATCATGGACGTGATATTTGGGGAGAAAATGGACGCCCAGGCTATGGCCTTTATGACCGTGCTTTAGGAATTACTTATTTAAATGGATTATGGGAAGCAATTGCAAAAGATAATAAATAGAGGAAGTGAAATCAGATGGCAATGTTAGATATTCTATGGGTTTTTATTGGTATATCTTTGTTAGTCTTTTTAATAGTTAAAGTGAAAATGCACAATATTCTTGCATTAATTATTTCTGGATTGTTTATTGCTTTTGCTGAAGGGATGAAAATTGGACAAATAGTGCCAACAATACAGAAGGGGATTGGCGGAGTTTTATCTACCCTTGCTTTAATTGTCATTTTTGGAGCAATCATTGGTAAATTAATGACAGACTCTGGGGCATCACAACAGATTGCAGATACTATTGTTAGTAAAATGGGAACCAAAATGCTTCCTTTTGCCTTATTAATTATTGGGACTATTTTTGGTATGTCTATGTTCTATGAAGTTGCTTTTCTTATAACTGTTCCCCTAGTAATAAACATTGCCAAAGAAGCTAAAATTCCATATATGCGATTAATAGTACCGACTATTGCTGGTGCAACTATGGGTCATAGTTTATTTCCTCCTCAACCAGGACCTATGGCTTTAGTTTCTGCCTTTAATGCAGATATTTCTCAGGTTTATATTTGGGGTTTTGTGGTTATAATACCGACAATTATATGTTCAGGTGTATTAGTTAGACGTTTTATACCTGGATTAGATGAGATGCCACTAGGTAACGTCATGAAACCTGCTCCTAAAAAGCCAAGTAATGAATTACCAAGTTTCGGTGTAAGCTTATTAGTGCCACTTCTACCAGCAATATTAATGATCATTTCTTCAGTTATAAAATTAATGGTTCCAGCAAGTAGTTTTATCAATAAATTTGCTTCTTTCATTGGAAGTGCCGAAATTAGCATGCTTATAGCAGTATTAGTCGCTATGATAGTATTTGGATACGCTAGAAATATTAAGGGATCTGATATAACAAATAAAATGACTTCAGCAATAGAAAGTATTTCAAATGTTTTAATGGTAATTGCAGCTGGTGGAATTATGAAGCAAGTTATTATTGATTCTGGTATTGGAAATACAATTGTGCAATTAGTAAGCAAGTTTCCTGTATCTCCCTTCATTTTAGCTTGGATTATCACTGTTTTAATAAGAATTTTAACTGGACAAGGTGCTGTTGCTGCTATAACGGCAGCAGGAATAGTAGCCCCTATGATTACAGCATTTCATGTTAGTCCCGTACTTATGGTGCTTGCCTGTGCTTGCGGTAGTAATACTATTACTTTAATGTATGATGGTGGATTTTTACTATTTCAACAATCATTTGGAATTTCTATGAAAGATACATTCAAAACATGGGGAGTGCTAGAACTGGTTAATTCAGTAGTGGGATTATTAATGGTTCTTTTGTTAAGTATTTTTATAAAATAGGAGATTAATCATATCATGATTAAAATTGAAAATAATCATTACCAGGTTGAAATTGATCCACATGGCAGTCAAATAATTAAAATGATTAATAAAGATTATAATTTTAATTATTTATGGAATGGCTCGGAATGGCCTAAACACGCTCCTCTGCTCTTTCCTGCTATTGGCCGTTCAAATGATGATCAGTATTTATTAAATGGTCAAATTTATACAATGCCGCAACATGGATTTGCTGCTGATCAAGAATTTACGGTTGTTAGTCACACAGATGATAGATTGGTTTTAGAACTACAAAGTAATTCAGAAACTAAAAAATTATATCCTTTTGACTTTAAGTTACAAACAATTTATCAATTGTTGAGCAGTGGGCTATCAATTGGTTTTATAGTTAGCAATTTAAGTAATGATAATATGCCTTTTGCATTAGGCTCGCATCCAGCATTTAATGTTCCTTTAGCTGGGCAAGGTAGCTTTGATGATTATTATGTGGAATTTGTTGGCAACCAAGAACCTCTAAAAATTTGTGAAATCATTAAAAAGCCTTATCCTTATCGAACAGGTAACTTAGAAACAATTGCAACCAAAAATAATCATCAACTAAAACTTAATCACGATATTTTTGCTCCGGGTTTGAGAATTATTAATAATCAAGATATTTCAGAAGTTATTTTACATTCACCGAAGAGCAAACACTCAATTTCTTTAATGATTTCTGATTTTAAAAATGTTTGTCTTTGGACTAAAGAGGATCAAGATTTACCATTTCTCTGCATTGAGCCATTTAATGGTCTTCCTGATATTTATGGTAAACCAGCTGATTGGTATAAAAAAGAAGGTAATTTAATTCTTAAACCTCAGCAAGAAAAGCGTATTCAATATGAGATGAAACTATTATAAATAAAAAGCTAGAAACGGAGAAAAACTCTCTTTCTAGCTTTTTTAATTTTTCACAGTATTGGTGACAACAAGCGTGAAAATAGCTGCTTAAATCTGAGCCAGTGGGATTGTTGTGCAATCATTTCTTTAGTCAAAAGTGTACTTTGCTGCATGTCGTCTTGGAAAATTTTAGTCATTTGGCGGCTAACATTTTTATCATAGAAAAAGGCATTAGCTTCAAAGTTTAAGCTATAACTACGATAGTCTTGATTCATAGAGCCAATCGAGCTTACGGCATTATCAAAAACTGCTGTTTTGGCATGAAGGAAGCCATTATTATAAATATAAACTTCAATACCATGACGAGTCAGTAAATTAGCATAAAATTGAGTAGCACGGTAAATAAAGGGATGATCCGGCATTTGGGGAATCATAATTTTGATTTTAACTCCTGAGCGCGCAGCTACCAACAAGGCGTCAATCATAGAATCATCAGGAATAAGATAGGGAGTTTGAATAAGGATACTTTTACGCGCATTCATGACTAAGCTCATGAAGCCTCCCTTTAAGGTGTCAAATTCACTATCCGGTCCATCAGAAACAATTTGAATAGGAGTAATACCGGTAGAATGTTTTAATGTAGTGGGGAAATAGCGCTCTTGAAAGAGGATCTTTTGATGATGTTTATCGACAGAAGCATTCCAATCTAAAATAAAACGTTCCTGCAAAGATAACGCCGCATAGCCAAAGATTCGGACGTGTGTATCACGCCAGTAACCAAATTTAGGTTTTAAACCAAGGTATTGTTCACCAATATTAAAGCCGCCAGTCCAGCCAATACAGCCGTCAATGACTACAATCTTGCGATGTAAATGGTAGTTCAAGCGGTTTTTAGTAATTGCATTTTGAGAAGTAATAAAGGGCATTACTTGCCCGCCAGCAGCGATAAGAGGAGCAAAAAATTTTTTGTTAGCACCAGGAGAACCCCAACGATCATAAATTACCCGTACTTCAACACCAGCTTGCGCTTTTTTAGTCAGTAATTTAACGGTCTTTTTTCCTAGGCTATCATTAATAAAAGAATAATATTCAATGTGGATAGTTTCTTGTGCTTGTTCAATATCTTGAAAGAGGGCAGCAAATTTAGCTTTGCCATCAGTAAAGATTTGGGTATTATTGTGAGTGGTAATTGGTGCATCTTCGTGACTATCAAAGAATTCCGCCTGGCGTTTCACCGAATTGGTAGTTTCATGATCTGTATGGGGGCGCTTATGGGCTAAATCTTTTTTAACTATGTCTTTTAAGTGATCTAACCCAATATGTTCCACATGACTAATTGTAAATAAGTTTTCTTGTGCAATGCCTCGTCCAAAAAAAGCAAAAATAAAAAAGCCGATGATTGGCAATAATATTAAAACAATTAGCCAAGCTAAAGTTGTCGGAATGCTACGTTGCCTGTGAAAGACTGTAATAATAGCCGCCAAGGTGTTTAAGAGAATAATAATGAGAAAAATTCCAATAATCCAGTTCATAACTAACTCCAAAATTTATAATAATATTAGTTTACCGCAATCTGCTTCATTTAGTAGGGTTACTTTAAAAAGTTTTTTAATTGGGCAGCAGCGTCGGAGTTCTCAGCAATCTGAGAATTAGGGATATGAAGTTGATGTTTAACAAAATACGCCAAGCGCGATAGAATTTCTTCGGGAACTTTGTCAGAAAATTGCAGTTTAATGGTCATATGTTCGTCACTAATTGCACTTAGTTTGATGATACCGATTAGTTTTTCAGAATTTTTAGGAGTAACTCCCCAGATTAAACCAACATTAGCCATAATGTCTTGCATTGCTTTAATAGCAAATCTGGCTGAAGTGGCAGTATCTACCTGCAAAAAATCTTGTATTGCCTGGCCGGAAAGGTTGCTTAAAAATTCCCAACGATAATTTTCAGTAAAAATAGGATGATAATTACGTAATTTTTCCATTATTAGCTTCTCCTTAATTGTTGGTATAAACGAATTGATTAATAGTCTGTAAGACGTGTTTGTCATCATGCAGCTGCGAATGCTCACCACTAGTGCCTAGAGCGTTATATTCAATGAACTCTTGAACTTGAGGTTTGAGAATATATTTAATGGAACGCGCCGAGCTCACAGAAACGTATTTGTCAGTATTAGAAGAATCATTAATATTGCCATAAATATTTAACACTTTAGCCTGATGGGGAAATTTGATGCGATTAATATAAGTCCACAGATATTTCGGAGTCATGAAAGCGGGTTTACCTTCAGGGCTTAAGGGATTAATATTGGGCAAATCTCCAAAGGCAACAATGCCATCAAAAGGGCCAGCCACAAGAGCTAGGCGATTAACCTTAGGCAGTGGTTTATTGTATGTATTAATCAGAAATGAAACCAAGGCTACAGCACCTAAAGAATGACCGACAGCATTATAAGTTTGAAAATGATAGCGCTGATATAAGTCACTTAAAATCTGATTAAACCAGCGCTCAATGGTTCCAGAGGGAATCCAGCGGTCTTTAAAAACTAATTGAACGATAGGGAATTTTGAAGTAGTCCAATAACCGGAATAATGAATTTTGCTGCTCCAATCAACGGTTGCCCTTAAAAAGGCTGGTGATTGGGTAAAATTTTGGGCGGAAGCGACCATTTTTTGAGTAGTATAATCGCCTCCGCGAAAGCCATGAACATAAAATGTGGGAATTTGTTCTTTACTAGATTTAACGGAAACTGCAGCAGGCAGTTTAGAAGTGGGTATATAAGCCGAGTGTTGCCGCCGAAATTTTTTTTGCTGCCACATTCCCATATATTCAAGCTCCTTGCTCTTTAATGTTCTAAAAGTTATCATACAATTATTCAAATTTTAATTCTAGCGCAAGGTGAAAAAATGAAAAAGTATTATGCTGTTAAAAAAGGCCGACGGCCAGGAATTTATCCTACTTGGCCCCAAGCTCAACAACAAGTCCAAGGCTTTAAAGGGGCAATTTTTAAGGGCTTTTTAGATTTAAAAAGTGCGCAAAATTTTATGCAGGATAATGCTGCTTCTAGTACAAATGCGACCGCATCTGCAGCAATTTTGTTATATACGGATGGCGGTACCCGCAATACAGGTAATTTTGCGGGCGGACATGTTAAGACTAGTGACAAAGCAGCTTGGGCATATTTAATTCAAACACACACACACAAATATCAAGCGAGTGCGGGGCAGCGCGGAGCAACTAATAATCAAATGGAATTAACGGCAGTCTTAAAGGGCCTACAAAAACTGCACCAGCTTCATTATGAGCAGCAGGCGATTGTCTTAGTGGCAGATTCACGATATGTTTTAGATGCTTTGCGGCAAGGCTGGCTGCAAAATTGGCAGCGGCGCGGCTGGAAAAAAGCAAATGGTCAACCAGTGTTAAATCAAGCGTTGTGGCAGCAAATTTATCAAGAATTACAAGTCTTTCAGCATTTAGAGTATCGCTGGACTAAAGGCCATGCCCAAGATATAAATAATAATTTTGTGGATCAGTTATTAAATCAAACAATGGATCACATGTAAAAGCGTAATTATTTTCTAGGGTAAAAAGAATTATAATGATAAAATTAAGATAGGAGGGAAGTGAATTTATGCAAAAAAAACATCCTTGGCAATTAATTATAGCTAGTTTGATTTGTACGTGGGGATTGATTGTGACGGCTCATTATACTCAAGCGGCAACATATAATTATCCTGTTGTTTCCGTGACCCAAACCCCTTATGCTTATTTGTATAATAACAACGGTGAACGTATCGTCGACCGACTATTATTAGCTAATAGTGATTGGCGCGTGGGCAGTGTACGTTATGTTGATGGTGGTTCAGAGAATTTCCATCATCAGCTCATGTATCAAGTTTCAACTAATGAATGGCTACGTGGTGACCAAAGTCGAGCTAATTTTGACCCCCAAACAGGTCAATTAATAACGGCTGCGGATAATCACGATCACACAGCTTTAATAGAAGCTATGTTACAAGAATTGAATCGCTTACGTGTGCAAAATGATTTAGCGCCTTTAAAGATGAATGCTGAATTAAATATGTTTTCTCAGCAACGGGCGGCCCATTTACAGCAGCAGGGTTATCTTAGCCATCAGGGGTGGTGGTTTGAAAGTCACCCTTATGGTTATGCTGCCGAAAATATTGAAACGGCCTTTGACTTACATGATATCAACAAAACGGCAGTGAATGCGATTGAAGAATTTTATGATGATCCAGGTAATCCTAATTTAGGTCATCGTAAGAGCATGCTTAATCCTTACTTTAATGAAGTAGGAATGGGCATTGTTGCTGACGGATACGGTCGGTTCTATATCGTACAGACCTTTTTAAGATCAACTTTTAGGCCGGAAGACGCTAAGGGTATTGAAGACTATGAAAATTATGTTCAAATAGTCGGTGAGCGCGCACCTTATATTTCTCATTACGATAAGGCTGGGCAAGCGATTATTAAGCATTGATAAAATAGTATTTATGGCTCTATAAATTAAGGGAGCAAGGACATTAACGGTCCTTGCTCCCTTGTCTTATAAATATTATTTCAAAAGTTAAAATTTAACGTTATTTTTAATGGAATAAGTTACTGAAGAAATTCACGATACTATTCCATAATTGTTGGAAAAAGTTTTGATTTTGAGGGGTATTAATCTTATTAAAAATACCTTGAGCTTTGCTTTTAATAGTATCGCTTAATTTGCCAGCTTGTTGGCGAAAGTCGCCATTTTTTAAGGCTCCAGAATTACGAACTTCGATTAAAATATTAATGATTTGCTGTTTTTGATTGTCAGAGAGAACATTTTGTAAGTTGTTATCTTTAATTGTATTATTGACAATATTAGTAATTTGATTGTTAGTTATGTTAGGACCAACTTTGGCCATGTCACTTTTGGCTTGCGCCACAGCATTGTTTAGTTGGGCATCACTATAACCTTTTTGTCCTTCATTTTGCTGAGTTATTTTACTTAGGGTACCCATCTCATTTTGTGCAGCGGTAACTTGTTCTTGGTTAAGAGTATCGCCATTTTGATTAAAAGCCGCATAGACCCCTGCAAGAGCACCAGAGCCATCGATTGGTATGGCCGAAGTGACGTAGATATTGGCATCAGTGACGCCGGCAGTTAAAGCCGCATTACGATATTGATTAGCAGTGATAGTAGTAATATTATTTTTACCATTGTAGGGCACTATTTCTACATTGATTCCGGAACCGCGATCAGTCTTTTCAATGAGGGCCGACGACCAAACCCCGGATGCATTAGTAAAGTTGCTGCCGGCAGGGTTCAGATATTTAACTAAGGTGGCCCCGTTAATCGTCAATTGCTGAGAATTGTTATTATGGATTTTAGCTGATAAAACATCGATTGTTCCCTGGCGTTGATCAAAAGTGAGTGAAGAACCTAAAGTCATAATAGGCGTTTCCCAACTATCAGCTTTCACATTTACTGAAGTTATAATAAAAATTAAACTCGCTAATAATACAGTCGTTAGTGCATTAAACAGTTTTTTCATTTTTGATCTCCTTTGTCAGTTGACATCCTAAATTAATTATAGCAGGCCTGCCTGCAAAGCTCTATTAGGATGCGAAAAGTTTAACCAATTGTACTTAAAAAAGCAATTATTAACTTTTAGTTCGTAAACTTAACTGTGAGCTTAACTTTTATGGTAAACTTAGGGTTCTAGGATTACGGATAAATTGGAATTTTAAAATGAAGGAGAACAGCGATGAAGATAGTAGTTTTAGCCGGTGGGCGTAGTACTGAACGCAACGTTTCTTTATCTTCAGGAGTCAAAATTACGAATGCTTTACGTTCTAAGGGCCACGAAGTAGCCTTAGTTGACCTTTTTCTAGGTAAAGAAATTGCTGATTCACAAATTGATAGCTTATTCACTACTGAGTCAGAATCTGAGGATCTCAGCAGCATAAGTGACGAGGTACTTACAGACGAAAAGATTAATGCGCTGCGTCCAGGAACAAGTAAAGCTTTATTTGGTCCGAATGTTTTAAAAATTTGTCAGCAAGCAGATATAGTTTATTTAGGATTACATGGTGAAGATGGCGAAAATGGTAAAGTGCAAGCTGTCTTAGATTTGTTTGAAATTCGTTATACTGGTAGTGATACATTAGCTTCAGGTCTAGCAATGAATAAAAAGTTTTCAAAAGAAATTTTTCAACAAAATCAAATTCCCACAGCTAAATATATCGTGGCTACTGCTGCGGATATAGCAGTTAGTGATATTCCCTTTGATTTTCCGGTAGTTGTAAAGCCGGCTAATGGGGGTTCAAGTGTGGGAACGCATATTGTACGTCACCCAGATCAATTAACAGATGCTTTAAGTGACGCTTTACGCTTTGATGATGAAGTTTTGATTGAAGAATACATTCAAGGCCGTGAGTTTTCGGTTGCTATTATTGATGACCAAGTTTTACCGCCAGTAGAAATTGTGGTTACTAGTGGCTGGTATGACTTTGAACACAAGTTCCAAGATAATGATGTGACTCACTTTATTACGCCGCCGCAAATTACTGCTACAGTTCAAGAACAAATGCAAAGTTTAACTAAAAGAACTTTTACTGCTTTAGGTATGCAAAATTATGGCCGGATTGATTTTCTAGTGGCTGATGATAAGGCTTATGTTATGGAAGCTAATTCTTTACCAGGAATGACCCCTCGATCATTAATTCCGCGGGAAGCGGCAGTAGTTGGGATTAGTTATGAAGACTTGTGTGAAAAAATCGTTCAAAGCAAATTGCGTCTTTATGAACAAAAGAAAAAATAATTAAATAATAAATCCAATTCTACTGTCTAAGGATTGGATTTTTTGTTTGAGAAACTATTGTCAAGAAAGCCGTGAGCGCGTACAATTTAATTGGAATATACCAATTATGGAGGCCAAGTTAATGAAATACTTACACGCAGCTAAATTCTTTTTGCATAATACTACTGAGAGTGGCGGATTTTTAGAGTTAACAGATGATGGCAAATTTGGATGTTACTTGCCAGAAAGTCAGCAACCCCAAGGTGAAATCATAGACTATAAAGATAGTTGGATTGCACCAGGATTAATTGATACGCATATTCATGGCTTGTTAGGTCATGATGTGATGGATAATGATGCACAAGGTATAAATGCCATGGCTGAGGGTCTCTTGAAGTGTGGTGTGACTTCGTGGCTGCCCACAACAGTTACTGGTTCTAAAGAACAATTAAAAGACATTTGTGCAACTATAGCACAAAATCAAGCTCATTTCACCGGGGCTAAGGTTGCGGGTATTAATTTTGAAGGGCCGTTCTTTACCCCAGAACATAAGGGTGCCCAAAATCCTAAGTATTTTGGAGATCCTGATATTGATACTTTTGAAGAATGGCAAGAAGCTGCACAAGGACTTTTGCGGCAAATTACCATTGCTCCAGAACGTAAGGGCGCAGTTGAGTTTACTCAAGCAATCAGCCAAACAGGTGTAGTTGTATGTTTGGGTCATAGTTCTGCTACATTTGAACAGGCTAAGGCTTGTGTAGAAGCAGGGGCGACTACTTTTACTCACACTTATAACGCTATGAGTCCTTTGAATCACCGAGCACCAGGTATGGTGGGTGCAACTATGAGTTTAGATGGCGTTAATGCCGAATTAATCTGCGACGGACATCACGTTAATCCTTATGCAGCCAAGATTTTAATTAAGGTTAAAAGTCCAGAACATATTGTTTTAGTGACTGACTGTATGTCTGCTGGAATGATGCCTGATGGTGATTATATGCTCGGAGAATTGCCTGTTGTAGTAGGTAATGGTACAGCTCGTTTGAAAGATGAAACTCACAACTTGGCTGGCAGTATTTTAAAACTTAATGATGCTGTGAAAAATGTAGTTGCTTGGAATCTTGTTACGCCTGAACAAGCAATTACTATGGCTACTGCCACACCAGCTAAAAGTGCCGGAATTGACCAAAAAGCTGGTGCTATTTTGCCAGGTAGAGCAGCTGATTTTATTGTTTTAGATCAGCAAATGAATTTACAGGCTACCTATCTTGATGGTCAGATGCGTTATCAAAATCAGTAATTATTTAAAAAATATCTGTAATAAAAGCGATGGCCAATTTATGGCTATCTTTTTTTATTTAAAATAACCTTATTATTTTCTACTAACCGGTTGACACACAAAAAGAAAACGCTATAATAGCAATTGTAAACGTTTGAATACAATAATGTACTAACCGGTTAGCATAAAATTTAAAAATCGAGGCAGTGAAGATGAAACAGCTATCTAAAACTTTAAAAAATCCTTCATATTTACAAAGTTCACTAACACTTTTATTGTTTTTTGCTTCTTGGGGTGTTTGGTGGTCATTTTTCCAGCTGTGGCTAACGTCCACTAAAAATGGTTTAGGATTATCAGGAAGTGCGGTTGGAACAATTTATTCAGCCAATTCCTTTATTACGTTAATTTTGATGTTTGTTTATGGTACCTTACAGGATAAATTGATTATTAAGCGTTATTTACTTATTTTTTGCGCTGTATTAGATGCATTAATTGGACCATTTTTTGTGTGGATTTATGCACCGTTATTACATCATAACTTTTTCCTTGGTATAATTGCAGGCTCATTTGTTTTATCAGCAGGTTTTTTGTCGGCTTCGGGTATTTTTGAAGCAGTAGCTGAAAAATTAAGCCGCCGCTTTGATTTTGAATATGGTCAAGCGCGGGCTTGGGGTTCCTTTGGTTATGCAGCAGTTGCTTTGTTGGCCGGATTCTTGTTTACAATTAATCCACAATTAAACTTTTGGGCGGGCTCAATTTTTGGCGTTTTATTATTAATTGAACTATTGGTCTGGACTCCGAAAGCGGAAAAGAAAGCTGATCTTGCTGATGAAGTTGATGAAGAATCTAAAACGCCTAAATTAAGAGATATGTTAGGCTTATTAAAAATTAGAGATTTATGGTTAATTATTATTTTCATTATGTTTACGAATACTTTTTATACAGTTTTTGATCAACAAATGTTTCCAGATTTTTATACTAAATTATTTGCCACCGCAGCTTTAGGTCAACATATGTATGGTATATTAAATTCAGTTCAAGTGTTCTTTGAGGCTTTGATGATGAGTCTAGTTCCAATCCTAATGAAAAAAATTGGTGTAAGAAATGCCCTTTTATTGGGTGTAACGGTAATGTTTATTAGAATTGGTGGCTGTGGCTTGTTCCATGATCCAGTAACTATTTCTTGCATTAAAATGCTGCATTCGCTTGAAGTACCGCTCTTTTCTTTGCCTATTTTCCGTTATTTCACTTTGCATTTTGATACGAAATTATCGGCAACTTTATACATGATTGGTTTCCAAGTGGCGTCACAAATTGGCCAAGTCATTCTCTCGAACCCATTAGGTTCACTGCGGGATCATATTGGTTATAGCAGCACGTTCCATATTATTGCCTTGACAGTATTGGCTGCTGGAATTTATGCTTTCTTTGTTTTAAAGAAAGATACTCAAGATGTCAATGGTGATCCTTTTGTTCGGTCTTAATTTTAAATAAAGTGAGGTTTTAATAATGACACAAACTCCAATTCAATTAACTAATCAACGCTATCGTTTAGGTTATCATTTGATGGCACCTTCTGGTTGGATTAATGATCCTAATGGCTTTTGTTACTTTAAAGGCTATTATCATATCTTTTACCAATATCATCCTTATTCTGCTGAATGGGGCCCAATGCATTGGGGGCACGCTCGCAGTAAAGACTTGTTGCATTGGCAGACTTTACCTCTTGCTTTGACGCCAGGAGATGCTGAAGATCAGAACGGTTGTTTTTCCGGCAGTGCTATTGTGAAAGATGGTGTGCTTTATCTGATTTATACAGGTAATAATTATTATGATGATAGTGATTCAGACAACTACTGGCAAAATCAGAATTTAGCTTATAGTGAAGATGGCATTCATTTTACAAAATATGAACATAATCCAATCATCAAAACTCCACCAGCAGATAATACTAAGAATTTTAGAGATCCCAAGGTTTGGGAACATGATGGGAAATACTATGTGGTTATTGGCAGCCAAGATCAGCAAGGCTTAGGAAGATTATTATTATACAAATCAGCCGATTTAAAATCCTGGCAATATTTAGGAGCAATTGCACACTCTGCTGAAGTAGCAACTGAAGGGTATATGTGGGAGTGCCCAGACTTATTCCACTTAGATGGCCAAGATGTTTTAATGACATCACCTCAAGGCATTGAAAAACAAGTAGATAAATATTTGAATTTATATCAAAGTGGTTATTTCTTGGGTCACCTCGATTATCAAAAACCATTATTTCAGCGCAGTGGTTTTCATGAGCTAGACCAAGGGCACGACTTTTACGCTCCTCAAACAATGTTAGCCCCTGATGGTCGGCGCATATTGATTGGCTGGTTGAATATGTGGGAAAGCAAGATGCCTGAACAACAAGATGGTTGGGCAGGAGCCTTAACTTTGCCCCGGGAATTAGTTTATCGTCAACACCAGCTTTATCAACTACCAGTAGCAGAAGTTTATTCTTTACGTCAGCAGCAATTAATGTCTACTCGTTTAGAAGTTCAAAAAGAACAAGTTTTGACACAAGGACATTCCCAATTAGAATTAAATATCCAAACTGACTTAACACAATTGCAAGGTGCAGGTTTTTCTCTGAAGTTTACTGACGCTAAGACGCAAGCCTTTATTGCTTTAGAATATCAACAGGCTAATAATTGCTTTGTTATCCGGCGTTCTGATCGCTCAGATGTCCGGCTTTCACAACTACGAGTAAGTGCAGATTTGAAGGTACAGATTTTTGTAGATACAAGTTCCTTAGAAATCTTTTTAAATGACGGCGAATCTGTCATGACCGAACGCTATTACTTTGATCAAGCTCCGACAATAACATTGGCAAGTGCGCAGAATAATACTTTTGATTGCACAATCTATCAATTAGATCCGCAAACGAACAATTACCAAATCAAGGAATAATTAGGTTATAATAAAATAAATATTCATTGATGAGGTAAAGTTGTGCCAAAGCTAGAAGATGTTGCAAAACGGGCTCATTTATCCAAAACTACGGTTTCGCGTGTTTTAAATAAGCGGGGATATCTGAGTCAAAAGACCATTGATAAAGTTTATCAAGCTATTGAAGAATTAGATTATCATCCCAATGTGGTTGCTCGACAATTATATAAGAATAAAACTGATTTAATTGGTATCTTATTGCCGACAGTTGCTAATCCTTTTTTTGGAGAATTAACAGCGGCTTTAGAAGATCGTCTCTATCAGCAGGGTTTTAAGGTCTTGATTGGTAATTCGATGAATAACCCCCAAAAAGAAGCGGATTATTTGCAGCAATTATTGATTAAGCAAGTTGATGGCCTTATTGTTGGGGCTCATAATCAAGGTATTCAGCAATATCGACATCAGGGATTACCGGTAGTGGCAATTGATCGGGTGATGAATCAAGATATTCCAGTAGTTGCTTCGGATAATTATCGCGGGGGACAAATGGCGACGCAACGTCTAATCGAACATGGTGCTTGTAAAATTATTCATACTAACGGGCCTCATGATTTAGCCACCCCGGCCCAACGGCGCCGGCAGGCCTATGAGGACGTGATGCACGCTCATAATTTACAGCCGATCACTTATGAAGTGGACTTTAATGTTTCCACCCAAGTTAAAGACCAAGTTTTCAGAAGAATTTTTGAAGAACATTCTAATGTTGAAGCTATTTTTGCTTCTAATGATACGGATGCTGTACAAATTATGCAGTTAGCTTCCCAGTATGGTCGCCATGTTCCGGAAGATTTATTGGTAATTGGCTACGATGGTACTAAAATGGTGCGTGAATTGGTGCCGCAATTGACGACAGTCGTTCAGCCTATTGACAAAATGGCGCGCACAGCCGTTGAAATTTTACAAAAACGGCTGCATAAAGAACCTACCGACAAAGAATATTTATTGCCGGTAACTTTATGGGAAAGCCAAACGGGCTGAATAAGATTTGATATTAATTAAAAGGCACAAAGGGCTGGGACAATATTGTCTCAGCCCTGATTTTATATATAAATACCAAGTTTTTAGTACGCAACTTCTAATGATGGTTAGCGAGAATTTTTTGAAATAAATGTTTTATTGATTAGAATTTTGGGGTTCAGTATAGAGTTCACGTAGTCTATGATAGTCGTTGCTTGATAAGCCTAAAACCTGTTCGCGAAAATTTTCCCAGCTTTGATAAATTCCTAAAATTGCAGCGGCAACTGCTTTAACAGCTGCTTGATCAGCTTGAGTAAAATTCATCTTCTGAATAGTTGTGTCATTAGGATTGTTTAAAACTTGGGCATCAACTTGATTTTGATACATCAAGTTGGAAAGTAGATAATCTTGGGTGATATATTCAATTGGTACTTGCATCAGCAATAGAAATAAAATTGCCATAATCCCGGTTCGATCTTTTCCTGCTGAGCAATGGAATACCACCGATTGTCCTTCTTGGTTATTACGCAATAAAATAGCAAAAAAACTACGAAAAGCTTTTTGAGTATAGTGATCTAGCACTACTTGCTGATAGATTCCGGGTAATTCATCATAACGTTTAGCAACAGGCAAGGCTTGATAAAGTTTATCATCAATTCCCTGTGTTGAATATAAAGGCAGGTGAATTGAAGTTAAAAAATCTGCCTTTGGATCAGGCCACTGCTGGCGTTCATAGTCCGAACGTAAGTCAATACAATAGCGAAGGCCATAATCTTTGAGTTGTTGCAGTTCAGGAGCAGTCAGTCGTGATAAATAGGCAGCACGTAAGATTTTATGGCTACGGATTTGGCGGTGATCACTTGTAGGATAGCCGCCTAATTCGCGAAAGTTATAGGTATTAGAAAAATTAAAAAATCTTTGCATGATAAGACCTCCAGTAATTTGTTTGTTTAAAAAATTGTGTTCAGTTTCTAGATAAGGTAAGGTAGTAATAATAGTTTAAATAAATTGGGTGAGTATATGCAATTATTGTCCATCATTATGCCATTATATAACGAAGAACGCTTCTTAAGCCGTTGTTTAAAATCTTTAGAAGCACAAGTTAATTCACATTTTGAGGTCATCATGGTCAATGATGCTTCTACTGATCAAACTGCAACGATTGCGCAGTCTTTCATTAAGCAAAATCCTAATTTTCGAATGGTAACGCAAGCTCATAATTGTGGTATTTCTGCTGCTCGCAATCGGGGTATTCAAGAAGCTCAAGGCCAATTAATCACTTTTTTAGACGGGGATGATTGGCTGGAGCCCCAGTATACAGATTTCTTCTTAAAAACTTTCCAACAATATCAAGTTGATATGGCAGCTTGTGGTTATTATAAGGAATCACAGCGAGGAACGATTAAGGTTTGGGGTAAACACGTTCAAGGGTTGATTAATCGGACGGAAATGATTCGGCATTTGACTAAAATCTCAGGCCAAATTATGGGATATACTTGGAATAAAGTTTATCGTTTGGATTTAATCAAGCAACATCATTTGAAGTTTGAAAGTGATTTATCTTTGATGGAAGACCAAGTTTTTAATATTCAATATGCAGCCAGTGCGCATAACTTTTATGTGCAGCCTATACCCTTATATCATTATTGGCAGCATGTCAAAAGTGCTACTCATACGTATGACTTGGAAAGTGCTAAAAGTATTGGCCTGGCTAATTACCGGATTGTAAAGACACTTTTAGATTTAAAAAATAATATTAATGAAACCGAGGACAGTACTCATGACTGAATTAGAAGATTACCTGAAACAGAATGTTTTTGGAAAACCGCAATTAAAGCCTGATGAAAAAAGAAAATTTTTAGGTAATTTTCAAGAACGAGTTGCATTAGCGCTAACAGTAGCTCAAGTACGTAATACCGCAAATTTGCCATTGGTAAAGCGTGTGTTGCAGCGTTATCCCCAGTATCATTTGTTCATTAATGGGCGTTTGTCGAGTACTTATCGGGGGCCGCTTTTATCGTTAGCGGTGAGCTTAAATTATCAATTTACAATTATTGAACAAGCTAATGTTCGCAGTAATACGCGGCCACTAGCTGACAATGATATGGGATTAGTTATTGCCGATGATCGCCATCGCATTACGCATCCTGTCTTAATTTGAGTTAGGAGGGCTAATAAATGAGTCGCGCACGTTTAATAACTTTAACTAATATGTGTATGCTTACTAATAAGCAAGGTCAGGTTTTAGTACAAAATCGGCAAAAACCAACATGGCCGGGGATTACTTTTCCTGGCGGTCACGTTGAAAAAGGTGAATCTTTACAAGCGGCCATGATTCGCGAAATTCAAGAAGAAACGGGTTTAACTATTCAACGACCACAATTATGCGGTGTTATGGACTTTACTACGCCCGCTGGCGAAGGTTATATAGTCTTATTGTATAAAGCTCATCAATTTAGCGGTGAATTGCAATCTTCTAAAGAAGGACCCGTATTTTGGCTGGATCCGGCAAAATTGAAGCAATATCAACTAGCACCCGACTTTTGGGAGATGTATCAAGTCATGATTCGAGATGACTTATCAGAACTATATGGCACAGGCGCCGGCAAAGATTGGCAGACACGATTTTTATAAAATTTAATTATACTTATTTTTTAAAAAACAAGCGCACGATAATTTCACGGGTTAGTAGATATAATGGATAAAATAATATTAGAATAATCAAAGCGTCTAAATTGACGGAATTTTGCCAGAGATTGAGGATTCTAAATGGGTGTCCCCAAATAGTAAAGACAAAGATGTTGATAGCAAATAATGCTAAAAAGATGAATAAAGTTCCCCGATTAATCGGTCGCGCGATAATCCATAAAGCGGCAAAGCCAATTAAGCTAATTGCTAAAACTGCCAAAGTGGAAGTTTGGGCAAAATTCAGGTGTCCCCAATGTCCATAGCCGACAATCCCGACTACTATCAGGGTAATATCTAAGGCTGCTGGCAATGCTACTTGCATGACATTGCGGAAAAAACGTCCCGCTGGTGGAGAAAAATCAGGCCGCAAGGCTAATAAGAAAGTAGGAATGCCGACAGTTAGGGCATTAATAGGTGTCATCTGGGCTGGATAGAAAGGGTAGCCGGTATGCAAGAAAATGAAGAGTACGGTTAGCATAACTGAATACATAGTTTTGATAAGATATAAGGCGGCTACCCGTTCAATGTTATTAATAACTCGGCGGCCTTCATTAAGAACATAAATCAACGAATCAAAGTTTTTGCTTAATAAAACAAAATCGGCCGCATTTTCGGCTGCGTCACTGTTGCCAGCAATCGCAATACCACAATCAGATTGCCGCATTGCTAGAACATCATTGACGCCATCACCAGTCATAGCTACTTTATGTTTTTGATTTTGTAAGGCTTGAATTAATTTTTGCTTTTGTTCAGGTAAAGTACGGCCAAAGACAGTATACTGCTGGGCGATTTTTTCCCAATGGGGATGACTGCCAATAGTTGACATGTCTATTGCCTGCTGACTATGGGGGAGATTAACTTGCTGGGTGATATTTTGCACTGTCGCCGGATCATCCCCAGAAATAACTTTAATAGCTACTCCTTGTTGCCGTAAATATTCAAAAGTATTAGCAGCAGTTGAACGGACTTCATCACTAATTAATAAAAAACCGACTAATTCAGGTTGTAAAACTTTTTGGTCAATCGGTTTTGCAGATTGTACCAGTGCCAAAACTCGATATCCTTGTTGAGCAAAGCTATGAGCAATAGCAATTTGTTCATTATCGTCTAATAAAAATGAGGGTGCTCCAATCGCTAGATGCTGTCCATTTTGCCAATTAACCGCTGCCCATTTGCGTGCTGAAGAAAAAGCAATAATACTAGCAACTTCTGGGAGCTCTTGTGGTGGTGTGGTGGCTTTTAAGATGGCCTGAGCGGTTTCATTATGTTCCTTAGTAGCCAGCATTAGTTGCTGACAAAGGGTTAAAATTTGGTCTTGGTCTAACTTATTAGCAATAATTTTTTGTAGCTTTAAGTTGCCGGTGGTAATGGTACCTGTTTTATCCAAGCAAAGAGTATCAACGCGTGCTAAGGCTTCTAGAGCTGTCATGGACTTAACTAGGACTTGCTTATGGGTTAAATGCATGGCGCCCACGGCCAAAGCAACTGAGGTCAAGAGTACTAAGCCTTGAGGAATCATTCCGATAATTGAAGCGGACGTTCCTAAAATGGCTTGATTAAGATTATGTTGTTTATAGAAGGTAACTGCAAACAAAATAGTTCCGAGAGGAATAATAATATAAGTAAGAATTTTAATGATACGGTTAATAATGTGCATTAATTGGGAAATATCATGCTTTTGCTGACGGGCATTATGGGCCAATTTATTGGCAAAGCTATGATTGCCAACTGCGGTCAATTCGACTAAAGCTTGGCCGCTTAAGACTAAACTTCCTGACAGTACCTGATCGCCAGTTTTTTTACTGACAGAATTAGATTCCCCAGTGAGATTAGCTTCGTCGATTTCAATATG
Source organism: Bombilactobacillus bombi (assembly GCF_013607485.1). Classification (GTDB taxonomy): domain Bacteria; phylum Bacillota; class Bacilli; order Lactobacillales; family Lactobacillaceae; genus Bombilactobacillus; species Bombilactobacillus bombi_A. The sequence continues at coordinate 19,995 of NZ_SCHP01000005.1, read as the reverse complement.
CGCACATTGACGAATTAGGCCATCTGCCGGTATTTGTTCGCCTCTTTGAATAATGATTAGATCATGTAAAACCAAATTATCTTGGAATATTTTTTGAACTTGGCCATTCCGCAATACTTGGATCTGCTGGCGATTTAAAAAAGTTAAGTGATCTAATTGCTTTTGAGCCTTAATTTCTTGATAAGAGCCAATTAAAAAATTGGCCACTACTGGCCCCAAAAAGAATAAATTTTCATAACTGCCAGTAAAAAAAATAATTACTGCTAAAAACAAATTGATAAAATTAAACAAAGTAAAAAGATTTTTTGATAAAATCATAGTTACTGATGTAGAATTATTAGCAACTTGATTAGTATTACCATATTTAATTTGTTGTTGAACTTCCAGGTCTGTCAGACCAGTGTTGACATCAGTTGCTTTCATGAGCCACCTCAGTTAAAAGAATATTGATCAAGCTTATCATAACGTTAATATTATTTTGTAAATTTTTTGTGAAGAGGAAGAGAAATTGGTGCAAAATATTTTATTTGATTTAGATGGAACTTTAATTGACAGCGGCGAAGGAATTATGAATGCCTTGCGCTACTCCTATCAAAAAGAACATTTGTCTGTCCCTTTAGACACAGTGTTGCGGAAATTTATTGGGCCGCCCTTGGCTGAAAGCTTTGAAAAATATAACGCTATTGATCCTAAAAGTGAATTAGCTACGCGGTTAATCGCAGATTTTCAGGAATTTTATGAGCAGACAGGATGGCAGCAGTTAACACTTTATCTGCAAGTTCAAGAGTTATTAATTCAATTACAAAATCTAGGCAAAAAAGCTTATATTACGACTGCAAAGCCAGAACCTTTCGCTAAAAAAATCATCCACCATTTACAGTTAGATAACTACTTTCAAGGTATTTATGGTGCTGACTTAAGTGAAACCATGCATAAAAGTGATGTCATTGGTGCGTGTTTAAAAACAGAACATTTGACGGATCCCAAAACTTGCGTGATGGTCGGCGACCGGGATACAGATGTTATTGGTGCAGCGGCTAATGATGTTGCTACCATAGGAGTATTATATGGTTTCGGTACGCAAGAAGAACTGCAGCAAGCTGGAGTAATTGCTACTATTGAGCAACCCTTAGATTTATTAACGCAGATCGGCTAATGACGATGAAAAAGTTCTTTAAACGTCTATTAATATTTTTAGTAATCATTTTTATTCTAGCAGATTTGGGTGTGGCCTATTATTTATTTGATTTTGCTTTTTCTAAAACTGGTTTTAGTGCTAAAGGTAGTAATCACCCTTTAACTAGTGCACAAGTTTGGGCTAAAAAGCAAAAACAAACGACCTGGCGGCAGACAAGTTCTGATAAACTGCACTTAAAAGCTCGTTATTATCCAGCCGTTCACCCGACAAAAAAGACCATTGTGGTTGTGCATGGCTTTGGTGATAATAGTCTCACTTTAGGAAATTATATTCGCTTTTTTCATCAAGCAGGCTATAATGTCTTAGCCCCTGATAATCGCAGCCATGGCCGCAGTCAGGGGAAATATATCGGCTTTGGCTGGCAGGATCGTCAAGATATTCAAGGTTGGCTGCAACAGCTCATTCATCGCCAAGGTAGTAAAAGCCAGATTGGTCTATTTGGCGTCAGCATGGGTGCATCGACAGTGATGTATTATTTGGGATTGCATGTGCCACCGCAAGTGAAAGTGGCCGTTGCTGATTGTGGCTATGCCTCGATTAATGGTGAATTAAGCTATGAATTAAAACAAATGTTTAATTTGCCGAGTGTTCCCTTAATCCCGACAGCCAATTTGTATACTCAAATGTTTGCTCACTATAACTTATATGATGGCAACACATCTCAGACATTAAAACAAAATCAGGTGCCTTTACTCATTATCCATGGCACTAAAGATACTTTTGTACCAACAGCTAATGCCCAAATTAATTATCGAAATGATGCTGGCCCCAAGAAATTATGGCTAGTCAAGGGTGCTAAACACGCACAGTCTTTTCAAAAGCAGCCGGAAAAATATCAGCAACAGGTACTATCCTGGACAGAAAAATATTTAGATTAACTTTCTAACGAAATTGCCCGTTAATCAGGTGCGTCTTTTCAGAAACAACAGCTTTTCTTAATTTGTAGAGGCACTAAGATTTTTAGTTCTGAGACTAATTTAGACTTAAACAATTGATAATTTGGCTATTGGCAGACTTATTTCCATAATTTTGAAAACAAAATCGTTTACATCATGTGAATAGGTGTTCAAGATTCAGAAATTGCGGTAAAATAACTTATGTAGAAAATAATGTTTCTTTTTTAGGAGGACAAACATGGCGTTAGTAAACGGCAATGAAATTTTCAATAAAGCACGTGCAGGTAAGTATGCTGTTGGAGCTTTTAATACAAATAACTTGGAATGGACTCGGGCAATCTTAGGTGCTGCTCAAGAAACCAATACTCCAATTTTAATTCAAACTTCAATGGGCGCTGCTAAATATATGGGTGGCTATGAATTATGCTTACACTTAGTTCAAGACACAATTAAATCTATGGGTATTACAGTTCCCGTTGTAATGCACTTGGACCATGGTAACTATGAAGCTGCTAAAGAATGTATTGAAGTAGGTTACAATTCTGTAATGTTTGATGGTCATGACTTGCCATTTGATGAAAACTTAGAGAAGACTAAGGAAATCGTTAAATTAGCTCATGCTAAAGGTATTTCTGTAGAAGCAGAAGTTGGTTCTATTGGTGGTACTGAAGATGGTATTACAGGTGCTGGCGAATTAGCTAGTGTTGATGAAGCTAAGACTTTAGCTGCTACAGGTGTTGACTACTTGGCTTGTGGTATTGGTAATATTCATGGTGTTTACCCTGCCAACTGGAAGGGCTTGAACTTTGACCGTCTCCAAGAAATTGCTGCTGAAGTTAAAACTCCTTTAGTATTGCATGGCGGTTCCGGAATTCCTAAGGAACAAATTGTCAAAGCTATTTCTTTAGGTATTTCTAAAGTTAACGTTAATACTGAATGTCAACTTGCTTTTGCAAAGGCTACTCGCGAATATATTGAGGGTGGTCATGACGAAGATATTGACGCTAAAGGCTATGACCCACGTAAATTGTTAGCTCCTGGTGCTGAAGCTATTAAAGAAACTGTTAAGTCACGTATTGAATGGTTTGGTACACCTTCTCTATAATTTATAAATTTAACTAATAAAGACTCTGACTTTTGGTCAGGGTCTTTTTTTATAAGTACAATTCCTTGTTGTGGTATCGGTTTCACAGACTATGATTCATTAAATGGCATTATAAAGAAGGTGAGTTTGAGCGATTTATTAACAATTTAATTTTTAATTATTAGCATTATTGCTAATATGCGTTTTACTAAAAGGAGATTTAGTGATGACAAAAATATTTACAAGCCCTAGTACTTATATTCAAGGTGAAGGGGAATTATTTAAGAGTGTAAAGTATTTAGAAAAATACGGCAAAAAAATATTATTATTATCTGATAATACAGTTCTTGGCGTTGTGGGCAATAAATTTAAAGATTATTTGACAGATAATAACTTTAAAGTAGAAATAGCTACCTTTAAAGGAGAAGCCTCCGAATCAGAAATTAATCGGGTATCCACAATTGCACAAGAAAAAAATTCCGAGATGATTGTTGGTCTTGGTGGTGGTAAAACTATTGATTCCGCAAAGGCTATTGGGGATAATCTTAATATTCCTGTCATCATTGCCCCAACAATTGCTTCTGCTGACGCACCTTGCTCCAGACTGTCAGTCATTTATACTGATCAAGGGCAATTTGATCACTATCGCTTTTATGATAAAAATCCCGATTTGGTCTTAGTAGATACCCAGGTAATTGCTGGTGCTCCTGTAAAATTATTAATTTCTGGAATTGCGGATGCTTTGGCTACAAATGTTGAGGCTAGTGATGTTCGGCGAGCCAAGACGAATAACATGGTAAATGGTCAGCAAGCATTGGCAGCCAAGGCTATTGGTCAAGCTTGCGAAGATAACTTGTTTGCCTATGCCAAATTAGCAATTGCTGCCAATAAAGCTCATGTTGCAACCGAGGCTCTAGATCGCATAGTAGAAGCCAATACGTTATTAAGTGGTTTAGGCTTTGAAAGTGGTGGGTTAGCAGCGGCCCATGCTATTCATGATGGATTTACTGCTTTGAAAGGTGACATTCATAAACTCACTCATGGTCAAAAAGTAGCATATGGGACATTAGTAGAATTAATTTTAAACGGCAGCAATTATCAACGCTTTGAAAAATTTCTTAAATTTGATTTGGAGTTGGGACTGCCAACAACTTTAGCTGATTTAAATTTGGGTTCAGCTAGTGATGAAGACTTGATGAAAGTAGCTCAGCAAGCATGTGCTGAGGGTGATACAATGAATCGTATGCCTGGTGAAATAACCGCTACTGATGTTTTTGGCGCTATTAAAACAGTCGATGAATACAGCCGTGATTATCAAGATGTTAAATAAATTTATTTTGCTATATTTTAATGCTTGATGAATCTTAATCAAAGAATTGCGAAAAGATAGTTTTATAACTAATTTAAAAAGAGCTAATTGCCAAATGGCAAGGAGCTCTTTTTGATTTTTCAAGGCTATTGTGCTAATTATAGTTCATCATAAGTTCTTTATGTGAATTCAAATAGGTGATTGTTAGATGATTAACTAAATATTTCTGTAATTAAAGGGAAATCAACTCCGCTAGTTTCAGCAAATAGTTGGGCATTGATAATCTTATTCAATAAAAAAGACCAAGACAATGTTTTGTCTTGATCTTGGCTAATGTATTTAATCAGCTACTGACTCCAAAGTGGTATTTTTAGTTTTAGGAGCATTTTTATCAACGGTAACTTTGAACTTATTGATATAGGAATGCTCAAAGTCCGTCACTTCGAGAGTATATTTATCAACATGTAAGATACTGCCTAAATGCAGATTGGGATATTTATCAATAAAATAACCTGCTAAAGTAACAATATCAGTTTCTTTAAAGTCATCTATGTCCGTTTTGAAATAACGTTCAAAGTCATAAAGCGTCGTCTTACCACTAACGGCATAAGAACCATCTTCATTTTTAACAATGTATTCTTCTGATACATTATCAACCTCATCTTTAACAGTGCCAAATAATTCTTCATAGATATCTTTATCGGTCACAATTCCACTAGTACCACCGTATTCATCAACCACCACTACAATTGGTGTTTGTTTGGCTATCATTTGGTGGAGGACACTATGAATGGGCATTGTCTCTGGAACTGTCACAATTGAGCGTAATAAGCGACTAATTGGCAATTTGCCATTGACTTGTTTTTGCCGTACTAGATCATAAACATAGACATAGCCGAGAATTTTGTCCTTATCATTATCAGCAACTACCGGAAAACGGGAAAAGCCTTGTTGTAAGTAATCCTTGATTACTTCATCAACAGTGTCAGTAATATCCACCACATATAAGCGGGTTCGATCAATCATGATATCTTTTGCGACTTTATCATTTAAATCAAAAGCTCGTTGCATATAAATTAAATCGTTTTTGTCTAATTGACCGCTCGATACTGACGCTTGCGATAAACGCAAAATCTCAGATTGAGTAAAGACTTCACTTTCCGAATCAGCCGGTTTCATACCCAGCATTTTGACAATTCCCGTTGCCGAAACATTTAAAAGCCAGACAAAAGGATAGGCCAAGGTATGAAAAACATGTAAAGGTGTAACAGTTAACATTAAGATTTTCATAGGAAAATCAATGGCGATATTTTTAGGAACGATTTCCGTAATAACAACTTGCAAGTAGGTTAAAAGTAATAATGCCACAACCGAACTAGCTGCATGCAAAGAAGTTGAGGATTTTAAAGACATGCCCAAAACGTTATTAAAAAAGGCCTGCAATGTATCCTCGCCAATCCAACCTAATATCAAGCTAGTAACAGTAGTACCTACTTGAGTTGTAGAAAGATATTCATTAAGGTTATTGACCATGTAGAGGGCACGCTTTAATTTTTTAGTGTTCCCAGCTTTTTGCTCCAAGGCATCTTCTATCTGACTGGTTCTGGTTGTTACTAAGGCAAATTCAGCCAAAATAAAGAAAAACGCTAAAACAAAAATAACAATGATCCATATTAGATTAATAAATATCTGAGAGTCAGACAACTATTATTCCCCATTTCTGAATTGTTTTTATGTTAATTATACCAGTGATTAAAGTAATAGCCTATGGAGTTGTTCAATAATTGTCAAGGATTTTAAAGAAATAAAAGATATTTTTAATTTAAAATGGCCACATAACATGTGGTATGAGATGGAGTTAGATAATAGAGCCAAGTATAACCATCGCCAACAACTTTGCCGTTATAAAAAACATTTTGACCAGGTAAATATTGGCCGACAATTTCGCCCTTAAGATTGGGCTGAGTTCTAATATTAGTCAAGGCCTTAAAAGTATAAGTGCCATAGTTAGCCAGAGGAGCTGTAGAAGAACCCTGATTGTCCGCCGGCGCTTGCTGGTCAATAGGCACATAACAAGTAGCTCCCGAATAAGAAAGATACTGCAGCCAGGTATGACCATGAGCTTGAATTTTGCCATTATAAACTACTTGTTGACCGGCTTGATATTGTCCGACCACCTTATCTTGGATATTAGGATTAGTATAAATGTTAGTTGCAGTTTTAAAAGTATAAGTACCACTGGTTGAAGTAGGGGCGGCTGGTTTTTGCTGGGGAGCAGTAGCAACGGGTGCAGTAGTTGCCGGTGAGTCCACAGGCACATAACAAGTAGCTCCCGAATAAGAAAGATACTGCAGCCAGGTATGACCATGAGCTTGAATTTTGCCATTATAAACTACTTGTTGACCAGCTTGATATTGTCCGACCACCTTATCTTGAGTATTGGGACTGGTATAAATGTTAGTTGTAGCTTTAAAAGTATAAGTGCCGCTAGTTGTGGCAGAAACCGGGTCTGGTTTAGTATTAATAGGCTGAGCAGGGGTAATACTGGCACTATTCCCTAAGACTTCCTGGTCCCAGCTCTGCAAATTATTACTTTCAATAATATTAATCAAAGATTGAGCATAGGTAGAAGCAGTGGCATAGCCATCTTGCTGTAGCAATTGGGCTACTTGGCGGTAGTCACTAACTCCCAGTAAATTTTGATAACGGGAATTATTGTTGAGAAATAAGCCATGATCATTTATACTTTCAGCCCAGCTATTATAAGCACGAAATTGGGCATTAATAGTAACATTATTGCCATTAATCTCTTCGCCGCTTGGTAAAACTACTGATTGCCCATTATAAGAACCCTTAATCCCAAATAGATTATTGTAAGTTTGGGCTAATTGTGAGTTGCCCCAGCCGGATTCTAAAATTGCCTGTGCTCCTGTAATAGAAGGCAAAATGTGGTATTGTTGCCAGCCGTTGAGTGCTCCAGCTTTAATCTGACTTAAAAAATCTGCTTTAGAAATTGTTGGCGGTGTGAAGGTTGTAGCTGGACTTAAAGAAGCCGCCGTGGAGTTATCTGTTTCATCTCTTAGCAGACTAGTGATTGAAGAATTAGGCATTGCTTGCTTATTAGTGTCCGCAGCGGTAGAGTGATTCGACTGGTTGTTACTAGTAGGCAAATCTTGTTTAGCAGCTGGTTGATTGTTTTGGCTGTCAGTATTAGCAGGATTATCAGCAGCTTTCACGCTTTGAATAGGTAAAGTAGCCAAAATGGTTGTGGAAGTTAAAATTGTTGACCAAAATAAATTACTTTTTTTCATGAAGAGGATTGCTCCTTTAAAATACTCGAAAAAAATTTATAAACTAAAAATCGGCAATTTTTATTTATTAAGCTAAAGAAAAGATTAATAATCTTTAAAGTTTAGTTTATCATATAAAACTAGGTACTTCTATGTTATACAAACTATTAATTAATTATTATTGGAGAACAGAATTTAATGAAAAAACCTCTTTATGTAGCAGTGGCCAATACGATCAAACATAATATTTCTCATCAGCATTATACAGATATGAAATTACCGGATGAACGCACTTTAGCAGAGAATTTTTCTGTAAGCCGCAGTTCGATTAAACGAGCTGTGCAGCTGTTGGCAGATCAAGGAATTGTGTTTAAAAAACAAGGCTCTGGTAATTTTATTAATCCGTTATTTTTGCGGAATAAAACGGCCTTAGATTATACCGGTGATAACGTGGGTCTGACAACTTCTATTGTCACGAATGGTAAGCAGCAGCAAATTCAAGTTTTGAATTTGGATGTGATTAAACCTAATAAGGATATTAAGGAAAATCTTTTTTTAACGGACGATGATTTTGTTTATAGCTTTAAAAGATTGCGTAAATTAGACTCGGTTCCTATTTTAATTGAACAAAGTTATATTCCGGTGCGGGCTTTCCCACGGCTTTCTAAGTCTTTATTGGAGCATTCGCTCTTTAATTATTTAGAAGATCAAGAAAATACCATCATTAATCGCGCCTACTTGGACGTGACTACTGAGCCTTCTACTAGTGAAGATCAAAAACTTTTAAATTTAAAAGCCACCGAACCAGTGGGAATTATGGCAGGGATTTTTTTTGTGGACGATGGCACGCCCTTTGAATATTCGAGCATGCGTTTACACTACCGCTATTTGAATTTTTCGACGTTTGTTAATTTGGGTAAATAAAATTGGTGCGTTCCAATTATTTAAATGGTTGACAAATGGACTTATACGGTTTATAAATAATATGTAAGCAAATTATTGGGAGGTCAGCAGATGACAGATTACAGTAGTGCGGAATATTTTGATTTAATGCATAAATATTTTAATGCAGCTAATTATATTTCCGTAGGTCAATTATATTTAAAAGATAATCCTTTATTGAAGCGTCCTTTAAAAGCTAGTGATGTTAAGGTTCACCCCATTGGACACTGGGGAACTATTGCCGGACAAAACTTTATTTATAGTCATTTGAATCGTGTTATTAATAAGTACAATTTAAATATGTTTTATGTTGAAGGACCTGGTCATGGTGGCCAAGTTATGGTTTCTAACTCTTACCTTGATGGTAGTTATAGTGAGATTTATCCAGATATAACTCAAGATGAATCCGGTTTACAAAAATTGTTTAAACAATTTTCTTTTCCAGGTGGAGTTGCTTCTCATGCTGCACCTGAAACTCCCGGATCTATTCATGAAGGTGGCGAATTAGGTTATTCTATTTCCCACGGTGTTGGTGCTATTTTGGATAATCCTGATGTTATTAGTGCTGTAGTTGTTGGTGATGGTGAGTCAGAAACTGGTCCTTTGGCTACTTCTTGGTTCTCAAATGTCTTCATTAACCCGGTTAATGACGGTGCAGTGTTGCCAATTGTGAATTTGAATGGTTTCAAGATTTCTAATCCAACAATCTTATCACGTAAAACTGACGAAGAATTAACTAAGTACTTTGAAGGTATGGGTTGGGAGCCAATCTTTGTTGAAGGTGAAGATCCTGTTAAATTAAATCCTGTCATGGCTCAGGCTATGGATCAAGCAATTGAAAAGATCCAAGCTATTCAAACTAAAGCCCGTCAATCTGCAGCTGCTGATGCAACTCGCCCAGTTTGGCCAGTGATTATTTTCCGCGCACCGAAAGGCTGGACTGGTCCTAAGCAATGGGATAATGAACCTATTGAAAATTCCTTTAGAGCTCACCAAATTCCAATTCCAGTGGATCAAAATGACATGGAACATGCTGATGCTTTGGTAGAGTGGCTCAAATCTTATCATCCGGAAGAACTATTTGATGAAAATGGTACATTAAAACCTGAAATTCGGGCTTTGACACCTAAAGGTGAACAACGGATGGCAATGAACCCTATTACTAATGGGGGAATTGATCCGAAGCCATTAGCTTTGCCAGATTATCGTGATTATCAATTGACAATCGACCAACCTGGCAGCCATGATGCGCAGGATATGATTGAATTTGGTAAGTATTTACGCGATTTAATTAAGAAAAATCCAACAACATTTAGAATGTTTGGCCCAGACGAAACTATGTCTAACCGTTTGAACCACATTTTTGAAGTAACTGATCGTCAGTGGATGGAACCAATTAAAGAACCAAATGATCAATTCGAAGCTCCTGCTGGACGTGTATTGGATGCTCAATTATCAGAACATCAAGCTGAAGGTTGGTTAGAAGGTTATACTTTGACTGGTCGCCATGGGATTTTCACTAGTTATGAGGCCTTCTTACGTGTTGTAGATTCGATGCTAACTCAGCATTTCAAGTGGTTACGTAAAGCTGATGAACAAAATTGGCGCAAGAAATATCCTGCTTTAAATATTATTTCCACTTCCACTTCTTTCCAACAAGATCATAATGGTTACACCCACCAAGATCCCGGTATTTTAACTCATTTAGCTGAAAAGAAATCCAAGTATATTCGGGAATATTTGCCAGCTGATACTAATACTTTATTAGCTTTAGCTGATCGTATTTTGAATGATGAAGAAGTAATTAATTTGATTATTGCTTCTAAACAACCTCGTCCACAATTTTATTCTATGGCAGAAGCAGAAGAATTAGTTGATAAGGGATTAAAGGTTATTGATTGGGCAAGCAACGACCATGGTCAAAAACCAGATATCGTATTTGCTGCTGCTGGTACTGAACCGAACATGGAAACTTTAGCTGCTATTGATATCTTGCATCAGAACTTCCCAGATATGAAGATTCGTTTTATCAATGTAGTAGACTTGTTGAAGTTACAAGCTCCTCAACATAATGAACGTGGCTTAAGCGATGAAGAGTTTGATAACTTCTTTACCAAAGACACTCCAGTTATCTTTGCTTTCCATGGTTATGAAGATTTATTGCGTGATATCTTCTTTGATCGTCACAATCATAATATGTATCCACATGGTTATCGCGAAAATGGTGATATTACTACACCATTCGATATGCGGTTATTAAATTCGATGGATCGTTTCCACTTAGCTCAACATGCTAGCCAATTAGTTTATGGTGACAAGGCTAGTGACTTCAGTCAGCAAATGGATAAAAAGATGCAACAGCATCATGATTATATCCGTGAAACTGGTGAAGATTTACAAGAAGTACAAGATTGGAAATTTAAAGGTTTTAATAAGTAATACTAAAACTAAAAATATAAAAGCTACTCCTAGTAATTAAGGGGTAGCTTTTTTTATCATATAAAGATATTATCTAAAAAATTGTTAGTCATTAGTTATATTTAATGTTTCTTATTTGCCTGTTATTTGCTGCTTTTTATCACTTTTTTAGTAGTATATTAAGAATAATACGAACTATTTTTGTATTATTTTACATAATTGTATTGATTTAAGAAAATAACTATTATACTATTAATATAAACTATTAATTAAATTTTGGAGGATATTGTGATGAAGAGGCCAACTGCTGTAGCAGCAGTACTTATGACATTCGGTTTAATATTAGGGGGATGTGGCAATCATGGTCATCAAACGGCATCAAAAACACAACATACGGCTGCTTTGGTAACAGATGGTGGAGGAATTGATGACAAATCATTTAATCAATCCGCTTGGGAAGGCTTGCAGAAATGGGGCAAACACCGTCATTTAAAGAAGGGTATTGGAGGATATAATTATGTACAATCTTCTTCTGATGCTGATTTTATGCCCAATATTAATAAATTAATCAAGGCAAAGTATCAAACTATTTTTGCATTAGGTTATACGTTAAATACTGCAGTAGATACTGCAGCTAAACAAAATCCACAGACCAATTTTGCAATTATAGATTCCATTGTTCCACATCATAATAATGTAACTTCTGTTCAATTTAAAACTGAACAATCTTCTTATTTGGCTGGGGTGGCAGCAGCTAAAACTACTAAAACTAAGAAAGTTGGGTTTATTGGTGGTGTAAAGAGTAACGTTATTACAACTTTTGAAAGAGGATTTACTCAAGGTGTACATGCCGTTGATCCCAGTATTAAAGTGGATGTGAAGTACGTAGGAGCTTTCACAAAGGCTGATGTTGGTAAATCATTAGCGAGTGCCATGTTCAATAACGGTGCTGATATAATTTTTCATGCGGCAGGTGGTTCTGGTGCAGGTGTTTTTAGTGCTGCTAAGGATAACCGTAAGAATAATAAAAAAGTCTGGGTTATTGGTGTAGATCAAGATCAAAAAGCAGACGGTCAATATAGTGGAGGCAATGTTACTTTGGCTTCCGCTATAAAAAAGGTAGATACAGCTGTAGAAGATATAGCTGATAAAGCTGATCAGAAAAAGTTTCCTGGTAATAAAATTGTTACCTATGACTTAAAAGGTAAAGGAGTCGATTTAATTAATGATAATTTATCTGTATCTGCTCAAAAAGCTGTGCAAGAATATCGACAAAAAATTATTAAGGGCCAAATTATGGTAAAAAGTAAATAAAGGAAATGGCTATGGTACAAACAGTTGTAGAAATGCAGCATATTACTAAAAAATTTGGCAACTTAATTGCTAATAATGATGTATCTTTAAAAGTCCATCAAGGAGAAATTTTAGCATTATTAGGAGAAAATGGTGCCGGGAAGTCGACATTAATGTCAATCTTATCGGGGCTATTACAACCTACTTCTGGAAAAATCTTGATAAATGATCGAATAGTTAGTATTAAAGATCCTCAAACAGCTAAAGCATTAGGAATTGGTATGGTGCATCAACATTTTATGCTAATACCAGCCTTTAGCGTTTTAGAGAATATTATTTTGGGCGATGAACCGCATAATTATTTGGGTAAGATCAAATATATCCAAGCAAAGCAGATAATAAAACAAATGGCACAGAGATATCATTTGCAATTAGATTTAGATGCTAAAGTTGCCGATATTTCAGTTGGTATGCAGCAAAGAGTAGAAATTATGAAAGCTTTATATCGTAAAGCGGATGTTCTTATTTTCGATGAGCCTACTGCTGCTTTAACTCCTCAAGAAATTAAAGAATTAATGCAGACTTTTCGTATCCTAGCATCCGAAAATAAAGCAATTATTTTTATTACACATAAAATTAAAGAAATCAAAGAAGTCGCAGACTATTGCACTATTATTCGCTCCGGTAAAGTCATAGAAACTGTTAAAGTCAGTCAAGCTGGAGAAGAGCAGCTGGCAGAAATGATGGTCGGACGTAAGCTCCAAAATAATGTACAAAAACAACCTGTCAAACAGCAAAAATTAATTTTAAATGTAAAGCAATTAACTGTTCAGAATAATGGTCGTTCAAAAATCTTGAATCTAAATTTACAGGTACATCAAGGAGAAATTGTTGGTTTAGCAGGAGTTGATGGTAATGGTCAAGAAGAACTCTTAGCTGCTTTAACAGGAATGAATAAGGTAACCTCTGGTTCAATTCAACTAAATGGACAAGAATTAGCTAATCAATCAGTTAGAAAGTTTGTTGAATCGAAGGTAGGATATGTTCCGGAAGATCGCCAAGCTGAGGGGCTTATTTTATCTATGTCAGTAGCTGAAAATTTAGCATTAAAAGAGTATTACCATGCACCAATGAATCATCGAGGCATTTTAAATTACAAATACATTAATTCTTTTGCTCAAAATCTTGTTAAAAATTATGGTATTCGTACACAAAACGTATATGAAACTGTAGCTTCTTTATCTGGCGGTAATCAACAAAAGGTTATAATTGCGCGAGAAATTCAAAATAATCCTGATTTATTAATAGCTGCTAATCCTACTAGAGGAGTAGACGTGGGAGCTATTGAATATATACACAGAAAAATTATTCAAGAACGTAATCAAGGTAAAGGAATATTATTAGTAAGTTTTGAATTAGATGAAATTTTAAAATTATCTGATCGGGTCATGGTAATTCATGACGGTCAAATTATTGGAGAGGTTGACCCTAAAACAATAACTGCTCAAAAGCTCGGGCTTATGATGGCAGGAAAAAAGATTGGTTCAGTGCAACAGGAGGTTACAAAAAGTGAATTGTAAAAAATATTCCGCGCTAGTATTTCCACTAATGTCAATTGTCTCCGGCTTTGTAGTAGGAGCTATTATAATGTTAGTGTTTGGATATGATCCTCTACAAAATTATGGGAATTTATTAGTAGGCTCCTTTGGTGGAGCTTATTCTATTGGCGAAACACTACGTAATATGACACCTTTAATTTTGACTGCTTTGGGTTTTGCGGTTTCCAGCAAGGCCGGATTTTTTAATATTGGTGGTTCTGGTCAGTATTTAATGGGGTGGTTTGGCGCAGTTGTAGTAGCTTTAAAATGGTCTTGGCTCCCAGGGTGGTTTTTGATCATTGTGTCTATTATGTCAGGTGCACTTTTAGGAGGTGTTTGGTCAGCAATTGCTGGATTGTTGCGGGCTTATTGTGGAACCAGTGAAGTAATTACAACTATCATGCTAAATTATGTAGCTTTATATTTTGTTAATTTTGCTGTTAAAAATTGGCTAGCTGCCCAGGGGCACGATAGTTCAGCTACAATTACTGCTAAAGCGAGTTTACGTAGTCCCTTATTAGCGTCTTTAACATCCAATTCAACATTACATTGGGGATTTATACTAGCATTACTAGTTTGTTTAATTATTTGGATTTATTTTAATCGAACCCGAGCTGGTTTTGAATTACGCAGTATTGGGTTAAATGAGCGTGCAGCTCAATATGCGGGTATGAATGTTCGCAAAACTATCATTTTGGCTATGTTGATTTCAGGAATTTTGGCTGGATTAGGAGGAGCTTTAGACGGTTTAGGTAATTTCCAAAATATATCCGTCTCTAACTCTTTGCCACAAGTCGGATATGATGGAATGGCGGTTGCAATTTTGGCTTCATATAATCCTTTGGGAATTATTCTCTCTTCATTGTTATTTTCAGCCTTACAAATAGGTGGAATGAGTATGTCTGTTTATTCTAATGCTCCCACAGAAATTGTTAGTATTGTAACAGGCTCGATAATTTTCTTTATTGCTATTAAATATGCTTTTGAAATAATTTTAAAAAAATATAAATTATCTTATCCAAAATTCAATATCGCTGGAAAGTGAGTTCACAATGAGTTTAACGACAATTTTAATGACAATTATCTCAACTACTTTAGTTTATTCGGCTCCATTAATTTTTACTGCTCTAGGCGGTACTTTTTCGGAACGTAGTGGTGTGATTAATGTGGGGTTAGAGGGAATGATGATTGTAGGAGCATTTTGCAGTACAATTTTTACTTTGAACTTGGCTCCTAGACTGGGGATTTTAGCTGCATGGCTGGCATTGCTGATTGGAGGGATTTGTGGATGCTTATTTTCTTTATTGCATGCTGTAGCTACTATTAATTTGCGTGCTGACCATATAATTTCTGGTGCGGTATTAAATATGATTGCTCCTGCAGTATGTGTTTTTTTGACTAGAATTTTTTATAATGGAAAGGGTCAAACGCCTGTTATTAATCAGGGCTTAGGCACTAGTACTATTAACGGTTTAAAACAAATACCTATTCTTGGAAAGATACTTTTTACTCAAACCTCAATTATCGCTTGGATTGCTATTATTATCGCTGTTATTTGCTGGTATGTACTTTACCGCACTGCTTTTGTCTTGCATCTACGATCTGTTGGTGAAAATCCAGCTGCAGCTGATACTTTGGGAATTAATGTGGATTATTATCGTTATTGGGGCGTACTTTTGTCAGGCTTTTTAGGTGGTTTAGGTGGAGCAGTAATGGCTCAATCCATTACGCTTAATTTTTCAGTTAGTACAATTTCTGGGCAAGGCTTTATGGCATTAGCGGCTATGATTTTTGGTAAGTGGGATCCGATTGGATCTATGGCAGCAGCTGTATTTTTTGGATTAGCGCAAAGCTTACCAATTATAGGAGCATATATTCCAGGATTAAGTCATATTAACTCAGTTTGGTTTCAAGTTGCCCCCTACCTGATCACTGTTATAGTTTTGGCAATATTCTTTGGTAGATCTGTGGGGCCAGCAGCGGATGGCAAAAATTATATTAAGAGTAAGTAAAAAAGATATTTAAGATGAATTGAAATATGAGAGTTGGTAGTTAAGCCTATGCAATTAACTAAATAGCAGATGTTTGTCAATCTCTGATATATTATTAGATCTAAATTTGGATGACTTATGTATAAACATTTCGTTTGTCCAACAATGTAATTTACTGTGACTAATTTAGAGTTTATATAATTAGTAAACACTAGTTTCGTATTTTATTGGTTTATCTTAGCTATATTTCAAGAAAAAATGTGGTATTGCAGTTTTAAAGGTAGTGTTAAAGTTAGCTGATTGCTTATACAATTAAGACGTTTTTTTAATTTGTTTGAAATAGTTTACATTGTAGAAACATCTGAAATAACTAGAATAATTCGTATCATAATATAAATATTTAACTGATAAATAAATCGTAAGATTGAATAATAAGTGCTCTGCAGTTATCTTTTAATTTCTTCAGAGTACTTTTTGAATGTTTATGATTAAAATAAGAGAAACAAATTCTATTACTGTGTTCTTTTCTTATAATTTAAGTTAATTAATATATTGGTTAAACTCATTATCAACGTTTTCTGTAATTAATCTATTGATCATTGGTGCGCTAGATTGCATTCAATTTTCTAAAAAATGGTCTCGACTTCAATATAATACATTTAGTTTGGTTTTAGTAAGCTGTTCTTGGATATAATTTTTATAATATTCTCATGTCAAGATGTAAGTGTATTTTCACTACTGTCTTCCGTTTTTTTGCTAAAATATCCAATTACACTATAAGATGGTATCAATCTTATTCACAAATTTTTAATGGAATATAAAACAGTTTAAATTATCAATAGTTTTATGTATGAAAAGAACAATTATATTTAAAAAATCTTTCATAAAACTCAGCCATAATAATATTCAAGAGAATCGAAGTTGAAGAAATAATGCCTTATATAAAAAGACAGCTTTAATAAAGGCTGTCTCAAATAAAATATTGTGTTTTTATTTCGATGATTTTAATACATATTAAAAAATTAGTTTTTAATTTTTAGATTATTTTTATTTAATATAATCTTGATGCAACACCCTTTATAGATTTTTAATAACTAATCGATACTATTTATCGGGTATATTCATTTCTAAAAGAGCACTACTAAATGACTTACCGTGGCGATCTATATTTAAAGAGTATGTTACCCCTCCTCGTAGTGCATTCTCAATTACAAAATTTAATGCCGGTAATTTAAAAAACTCATATCTCGTTACTTTAATGGGTCCTAATGGTTTAAACCATTCAGAAACTTTATCAGCAGTAACATATTTTTTTAATAAATCGAAATCTTCTTTCTTATAGGGAATTAAGGAAATAGTTGAAGTATTTCCTTTATCACCAGTACGTGAGTGAGCTATTTCAAAAAGTTTCATTTTAATTAACCTCCTTATATTCTATAGTAGTTTTTACATTGCTTTCAGGTATAGTAATTGAAGCTATAGCAACTATTTTTTGTATAATTGTACGAATTCCTCCACCAGCTGCCGGTCCATTAGTATACAAAGATTTATATTCTCTACTTATTTCATTTGCTGCTTCTTTAGTTTGGGTTCTAGCAGCTAACCTTGCGCGAACTTCATATAAAGGAGAATTGGGTGATAAAACGCCGTGATAAAGACTATTTACTCCTATATAATCATCTTGTATAGCATCTATAGGAATTTTAAGCATTTTCAATCTTTTTATTACTATTTCAGTTGCCAATTTTGCTTTGTCAAGTGAATTATGACCACCGTAATTTATTCCACATTCAGTTATATATCCATCTTCATATCCAATACTTACCTTTAATTCTCCAGTTTTAGATGTTCCTGTTGCACCAATTACATTTATTCCATCTTTAATCTGTTTTACTTGCACATTTGAAAAATCCGCTACCACATCTGGAGTGTAGTATTTAGTGGGATCCTGAATTTCATATATTAATTGTTCTTTTACAGTATCTTCGCTTAATAGTCCACCGGTATTAGGAAGTTTATGCATTATTATGTTACCATCTTCTTCTACATCAGCATAAGGGAATCCTAAATCCCATAGTTTGTCAACATCTTTATAACCTGGATCATCAAAATAACCTCCAGAAACTTGACCAGCACATTCTAATAAATGTCCTAATAAGGTTCCTTTTCCAAGTTTGTCATAGTCATTCATAGACCATTTAAATTCGTGTATTAATGGAGCAATAAACAATGAAGGATCAGCTACTCTACCGGTAATAACTATATCTGCACCATTATCCAAAGCTTCAACTATTTTTTCAGCTCCAAGGTAAACATTTGCAGATACAATTTTTTTATTTAATTCTGAAATTGGTTTTTTTGTTTCCATTGCAGTATATCTGCTAAATTTTGATATTGAATCTGTTATATCATCCCCAATTACAGTTGCAATTTTTAAATTGTGTAAATTCATTTCCTGAGCCATTTCAACTACTTTTCTAGTTGCAGCTTTAGGATTGGCGGCGCCCATATTTGTAATAACTTTTGTCGGATGTTGCTTAATTGCTGGTAATATTTTTTTAAAACGGTATTCTAATAAATCATTATATCCCTTATTTGGATCTTTTAGTTTTTGATTTTGTGCAATAGCAATGGTTCTTTCTGCTAAGCATTCGAAAGCAATGTAATCCAAATTCCCACGATTAATTAAATCAATTGCTGGCTCGATTCTATCATCAGCATACCCTGCACCAGAGCCGATACGAATCTTATTCATAATTAATTCCTCCTTAAAAAATTAGTTACTTAATATCTAATGTTATTATATTGACTTTAATTACTTAAGTTCAATGTTTTATATTTTTAGTAAAAGAAAATATAAATTTGTAAAGCTTAAACACCCAAATATATGAATAAGAAGCTAGCTTTACTTATTCTTAAAATTCATATATAGTGTGAAATATAAATATATAGGGAGGTAATATTTTTGAATATAACCCAATTAATTTATTTTATTGAAGTGGTAATATCAAATTTTAATGTAAGTGTGGCTGCACAAAAATTGCATGTGTCACAGTCAACTTTAAGTAAAGCAATACTAAATTTTGAAGAGACTCAAGATGTTAAATTATTTATACGACATGGCAAAAGATTAGTTGATTTAACACCTATTGGTAGAGTTTTTTATAGAGATGCTAGAAGGGTTATCCGCGATTATAAACATATGCTAATTCATGTTCAGAATAAAAAAAATGAGGGCGGTAAAATAAAAATTGGTATTGTACCTGCGGTTTTAGTAGCTTATTTTTCAACTATTTTACCTAGGTTTCAGTTGAAATTTCCCAAGATAAAAATAAAGGTGCATGTTATTGGTGGTGAAGAATTACAACAAGAACTCTTACTAGAAAAGATTGATTTGGCATATTTAGTTGCACCAATAAAATATGAATCATTAAACAAAAATGCTTTAGTATCAGGTCATGGAACTTTAGTATTTAATCCTAAACTAATTAATATTTCTTCTAATATTACAATTTCTCAAATTGCAAATTTGCCCTTAGTTTTATTAGATTCAACTTTTACTTTTCGTGAGCAATTAGATGATTTATTTGAATATAAAGGTAAAGTGCCTAATATAATAATGGATTCGAACTCTGAAAATTTTCTTCTCAATGTTTGCCGTTCTGAACCTTTAGTATCAATCTTGCCTAGTAGCATTTTAAAGGGTTATGATCTGCATGATTTAGATACGTTTGATATTAAACAATTGTCATGGGAGCTGGTTTCCTCAGTACTAATTAATCAGAATAATCCGTTGGTAGTGAAAGTGCGCCAATATTTTGATAATGAAATTATAAAAATGCAGTGAATACGCATGGTGCTAGTTAATTTTTCTGATAGTATCCACAAACAAACATTGTTCTAACCGCGTTTGAAATCCCGCTAGTGAACGCGCGCGATTGCGTTCAATATCAAAAAGATTGTTCCAGCTGGAGAA
>NZ_SCHP01000059.1 GCF_013607485.1 Bombilactobacillus bombi | reverse complement strand
AGCGGCAAGATATTTATTACTTTTATACATTGGGTTTAGGCCAACCTTATGCAGTTTCCGGTGTTCACGGAACTGGTATGGGAGATTTATTAGATCAAATTGTTGAAAAATTGCCGAGTAAATCTGAAGAGGCTGCCGATGATTCAATTAAATTTAGTTTCATTGGCCTAAACCCAATGTATAAAAGTCATAAATATCTTGACGCTGTTCTAAGTTATCTGCTTTATTAGCTGCCAAGACGATGGGTTTATGAGATTGATACAAGATTTTAGCAACCAATTCATCTTCAGTAGTAACACCAACCCGCGCATCTACAATCATTACAACTACATCAGCTTCTTCAATAGCAATCTCAGCCTGACTGGTTATTTCTTTATTTAAAGTTTGATCATCCATTGTAATACCGCCGGTATCAATTATACTAAACTCTTGCCCAATCCATTCACCATGGGCATAAATGCGATCTCGTGTAACGCCAGGAGTATCTTCTACAATTGATAATCTTTGGCTAATAATACGATTAAAAATAGTTGATTTACCAACATTAGGTCGACCCACTAATGCTACAACAGGAAGTGCCATTTCTTCACCTTCTCTAAATATTTCCAAGAGTCTAAATAAAAGGGACTGTGATCATACTTCTCACAATCCCATACTTTTATTTAGTCTAGTATTATTTGAAACTTATTGAATTAAAGATTTTATTTATTTGCTTAACTTATCCGAATCAATAATATCACCTAAAGAAAATCCACGTTCTTCCTTAGGAATTTTATAGTCAATCTTTTCTGGTTCAGGATCTGTTTGAGGTTTCTTTTTCTCATGAGGATTTTCAACCAAAGCCTTGATGGAAAGGCCTAAACGACGACGATCTGGTTCCACATTTAACACCTTTAAATGCACTTTTTGACCAACTTCTAAAGCATCACTAGGTTTATTAACATGATCCCAAGAAATTTGAGAAACATGAACCAAGCCTTCCACACCAGGTAACACTTCTACAAAAGCGCCAAAATCAGTTAAACGGCGAATTACACCATCAATTTCATCGCCCACCTTGATTTTGTCAGCTACTGTTTCCCAGGGACCTGGTTGTGTAGCTTTAATTGACAAAGAAATTCGACCTCTATCTTTATCTACATCTAAGACTTTAACTTTCACATCTTGTCCAGGCTCTAAAACTTCAGAAGGTTTATCAATATGCTGATACGAAATTTGGGAGATGTGAACTAAACCATCTACACCACCTAAATCAATAAAAGCACCAAAATTTGTCAAACGAGAAACCTTCGCTTCGATTACATCACCAGGTAAAATTTTTGCAAACACTTCAGCTTCCTTAGCAGCTTTTTGTGCAGCAGCAATCTCTTTATGAGACAAAACTAAACGATTCTTAGTCTGGTCTACTTCAATAACCTTTAAAGTCAATTCTTTTCCAACATAAGGTTTCAAATCACGTACATAATGATCAGAAATCATGGAAGCTGGGATAAATCCACGCAAACCATCAATGTCGACTAATAAGCCACTTTTAACTGTGCTAGTTACCTTACCAGTTATGGTGTCGTCATTAGCTTGAATCTCTGACATTTTTTCGTAAGCTTTTCTATTCTCTACACGACGCTTGGATAAGATAAAGCTACCATCTTCTTTGTCACTTGCTGATGGTCGAACAACCAATAATTCCAACTTATCGCCAACTTTAGCCAAGTCGTGAATATCAGCCTTACGATCAGCAGTCAATTCCTTTAAGGGTACAACCCCTTCTACACCAGAATTATCAATTCCGACTATCAATTGACCATCATCAACAGATAATACCTCAGTTTCAACAACATCACCAATCTGAACTTGGTTAAAATTGTTCAAAGCCTGCTCCATTGGATTTGTATCGCTATGCTCTTCAGCCATTTTTACATCCTCCTCGACATCTTTCGAAATCTATCTTAAATGAAAATCGCAACAATTACCAGTAGTAATCATTATTTATTTGTTTTAAAATGAATAATTTTTAATATTTTTTGAACAACTTGATCAATGTTCAATGATGTTGTATCTATTTCAATTGCATCCGCAGCTTTTTTTAAAGGTGACGTTTGCCGATGTGAATCCTTATAATCACGAGCAGCAATTTCCGTTTCTAATTCAGTTAATGATGTAGTAATTCCACGAGTCAGATTTTCCTGATAGCGGCGCTTAGCACGTTCATGAACGCTAGCCACCATAAAAATTTTCACATCTGCCTGAGGCAAAACTGTAGTGCCAATATCACGTCCATCCATCACCACGTTATTATTTTGTGCAATTTGACGTTGCTGCTCAACCATCAACTGTCGAACTAAGGGTAAAGATGATACTTGTGAAACATTATTGGTAATGAAAGGAGTTCTAATTGCTTCACTAACATCAGTATCACCAACAAAAATCCGCTGCTGCCCTTTTAGAATACGAAAATTAATCGGAATTTTTTGAATTAAATCCGTGATTTGATTTTCATTACCAAAATCAACTTGCTTTTGCCAAGCCAACCACGTCACTGCCCGATACATAGCACCTGTATCTGTATAAATGTAATTTAATTTATCCGCAATAATTTTAGCGATAGTACTTTTACCAGCCGAAGCAGGGCCATCAATTGCAATTTGCATTCATTTCACTTCCAAAACTCAAAAATTATTTATTTAACCTTTAAACGCATGCCAGGATGTAAGACTGTACCAGTTGAAATACCATTTAATTGATATAGCTGCGCTGTTGTCATGCCGTGATTCAAAGCAATCCGATAGGCATTATCTTTTGGCTGCACAGTATAGTACTCACCAGAATCCTGTTGCTGAGTTTGATTAGTATTAGCTGCAGCATTATTATTTGCATCGGCAGCTTGCTTTTGACTATCGTCATTATTATTTTGTGGTTGTTCAGCAGGTTTGGCTGGTGCCGGCGGATTATCATTAGCTGTCGGCGTTTTTTCTTGATTCTTATAATCATCTAATTTAGACGTAACTTGTTTGGCCTTTTGCTTTTTATGTGTCTGTTTTTTTGCCTTAGATGGTGCTTTCTTAGGTTTAGAACTTACAGAAACTTGACTGGCCGTATCCACAGCAGATTTTTGATGATTTGCTGAAATAGCAGAATGTATAATTGGCGAAAACATAATTGCCAACAAAACTAGCGCTATAACCCAGACTAACAAAGTATTGCTATGCCGGCTTTTCTTTCGGCGCACCCGCGATAACTTTTCTGGTTTTTCAGCATCGGAATCATCACCAAAAGTTGATTCCCAAAGTTTAGGATCCTTGTCGCTCATATTATTCACCCCTATTGTCTATTTCTAGTTTACCAGTTTTTAAATAAAAATTCTTTAAGTTTTATTAAAAAAGCGTTCTCCACCATAATAATTGCTATATTTATAATTTCTTTAAGGCTTTAACTTCCTCTTTTTTTAGAAAACGCCAATCACCCGACGTTAACCCCTGTAAGTTTAAAAAACCAATTTGCTCACGCTTTAATTTTAAAACCTGAGCCCCTACTTGTTGAAACATTTGCTTTACTTGATGGTTCATACCCTCATGGATTGTTAATTTAACGATAGAAGTTTTCTTACGCTGATCTACTGAAAGTAATTCAGCCTTTGCCGCTGCCGTTTTTCTGCCATTAACTTTGACACCGTGACGCAATTGCTCCAAAGCCGGTGATTGAATAATTCCAGTTACTTTAGCCACATAAATTTTATCGATATGATTACGTGGATGTAAAAGATGATTAGTTAAATCACCATCATTAGTTAAGAGTAGCAATCCTGATGTATCATAATCTAAACGTCCTACCGGATAAATACGGGCTTCAATGATATCAGTAAAATAATCGGTAACAACTTTGCGATTTTTTTCATCATGAACAGAACTAATTACACCTCGTGGTTTATAAAATAAAATGTAAATTTTTGGATCTTTTTGAAGAGGAATACCGTCGACTTCGATTTGGTCATGCTTAGTAAATTTAGATCCCAATTCATGGACTATTTGACCATTAACACTTACACGTCAAGTGGTTATTAAATCTTCGGCTTTACGACGAGAAGTTACCCCGGCATTTGCGATTAACTTTTGTAATCTTTGTTTAGTCTCCATTTTTAACCTTTCCTTTTTCAGAAAA
Organism: Bombilactobacillus bombi; assembly: GCF_013607485.1. Lineage (GTDB taxonomy): Bacteria > Bacillota > Bacilli > Lactobacillales > Lactobacillaceae > Bombilactobacillus > Bombilactobacillus bombi_A. Next base: position 1,716 of record NZ_SCHP01000059.1, on the reverse strand, counting down.
TAATTCAAGATTGATTGGTTGCTGTAATTCTCCGTTTGCAAAATTTTTTAAATCAGGTAAATCCGCTAACGTCTTTAAGCCAAAATAATCTAAAAATTCTTCCGTAGTTATATACATAATTGGACGTCCGGGAGCCTCTTTACGTCCCTTATCTTTAATCAATTGTCGCGCCTGCAAAGTTTGAATTGTTGCATTACTATTTTTAACACCCCGAATAGCATCAATTTCAACCCGAGTTATTGGCTGTTGATAAGCAATGATTGCTAGAACTTCAACTGCTGCTTGGCTAAGATGGGATGCTTGATCTTTTTGCAAATATCTTTCTATTACTGCCTGATATTGGGGTTTTGTTAACAGTTTAAAGCTAGCTCCATATTGTTTAATTATTAAAGGAGAATCATTATGAGCAGTTTGGTCTTGTAATCTCTGTAAATGTTGGCGTAAAGCTGCCGCATCCAATTGTAAAACTTCACTTAGAGTTGTTAAACTAACTCCTTGTTCTCCAGCTGCATATAACACCGCAATAATTTGTTGGTCTGTTTGCATTATTTTACCTCAATTTTACCAAGATGTCGGCCTGCCAGCTGCTTTGTTGTGCTTCAATTATCTGATCTTTAATTAATTCTAATAAGGCCATAAATTTAGTAACTACCTCTTCAACTGTTTGTTGATGGCTTAAGAGATATCTAAAAGTGGTCTGATGTTTGGTCTTTAAATATTTTAAAATTTCGTCTTGGGCTTGCGCAATTGATATTTGTTCTGTAATAATATTTGCTTGCTGACGCTGCTGCTTGGCCTGACGTGTTATTAAATCTTGCATGGCTCTAGCTAAATCTTGGGCTACTTTAACTCCCGGCTTTAAATGGACTACTGTATCTGGCGTTAAAGTTGCTGGTGCTTTAGCATACATCTGCTGGCGCTGCTTTTCTAGATTTTTTAAGGTACTCGCCATATTCTTAAAGGTTTGATAGGTTAATAATTGCGCTACTAAGTCGCTTCTAGGATCTTCTGGTTCTGATGCTTCTTCTTCAGTGCTGATAGGTGACTTAGGCAATAATAACTGACTTTTAATCCGCATTAGAGTTGAAGCCATCACTAAGTAATCACCAGCAATATCTAGCTGAAGTGATTGCATTTGATGCAGGTAAGCAATGTACTGTTCAGTAATTTGTGCAATGGGAATGTCATAAATATCAATTTTGGACTGTCTAATTAGATGTAGCAATAAATCTAAGGGCCCTTGAAAATCAGTTAAAATCAATTGTAATTTTTCCATTATTAACTACCCTGCCGGAATTTATACCAATTCAAAATCATAGGAGTCATTTCAATTGAGCCCATAATTTTAGACTGCGGATAATAGGTTTGAATTTCATCTAAAACTTTAAAAATACTATTAGTAGATCTTTCAGTTGGACTTAAAGAAATATAGCGCACCATCACTATCTGCTCTTGGATTTCTAAGGCAATTATACCAGCAAAATTATCACTATTATTTTTATAAAGTAAAAATTGGTGCCGTGAATCTGCAGTATAGACTTTTAATTCCATTTGTAAATGATCCAAATCCTTTAATTCCGGTAAATATGATAAAAAGCCCATAGCTATTTTTTGATAATTAGAACTATATTTAATTAACATATTTCCTCCTAAGCTCGAGGATGAGTTTGTTGATAAACTTCTAGCATCCGTTTTTGCGACAAATGTGTGTAAATC
>NZ_SCHP01000058.1 GCF_013607485.1 Bombilactobacillus bombi | reverse complement strand
GTAAAAGATAATGGAGTTAACTTTAGATTTGGCCAAAAAATGGTTGCAGCTGTTTGCAAAAGATATTCAATCACAACAGGGGTTTTTAAATGAATTAGATACTGCTATTGGCGATGGCGATCACGGTACGAATATGGTGAGAGGAATGCAGCAAGTACAGGTACTTCTGCAGCAGGATACGGCTTCTGATTTAAGCGCTTTATTAAAACAAGCAGCTTTTGCTTTAATTAGTAAAGTGGGTGGAGCTTCCGGACCATTGTACGGTACGGCTTTGTTAGATATGTCAAAATATGCTCAAGAACATGATAGTCAGCTGGAAGCCTTAATTCAAGCTGGTGCTTCTGGAATTGCTCGCCGTGGACAAGCCCAGGTAGGCGATAAAACAATGTTAGATATTTGGCAACCAGTAGCGCATGATCTTAGTCAGGGGCAATTTAACCGGCAAAATCTTCAGCAGCATTTAGCAGCTACAAAAGACATGGAAGCCCATAAGGGTCGAGCTAGTTATTTAGCTGAACGTTCAATCGGTCATATTGACCCCGGTGCTCAAAGTAGTGAAATTTTATTTAATAATTTGCTACAGGTAATAGGAGAATAATCATGAAATATGGAATTTTAATAGTGTCGCATGTTCCACAAATTGCTCAAGGTGTAGCTCAATTAGTAGCACAAGCAGCACCAGATGTACCCATCACTTTTGCTGGAGGAACAGCCGATGGTAAATTAGGAACTTCTTTAGAGAAAATCCAGCAAGCTATTGAACAAAATACTGGAGAACAACTATTAGCTTTTTATGATTTAGGTAGTTCCAAAATGAATTTAGAAATGGCTCAAGAAATGAGTTCGAAGTCTATTCATCGATATGATGTAGCATTAGTAGAAGGGGCTTATACCGCTGGCACTTTGGCTCAAGTTAGTGTTGATTTAACAGTTATTGAAAAAAATTTACAAAATCTAAAATTAAAAAAATAATGAATTATCTGAGTAACAAAAAAGGGTGATGAGATTAATAATGGTCTCATCATCCTTTTATTAAACGTAGCTTTAATTATCAGAAGTTCATGATTTAATTAACTAGTATCAATAATACTATTTGTTTTCCTTTTGCTTATCAGCTGCTTTAGTTTTTTTAGCAGTTTTATCGACTGTATCGACAGCTTGTTTTACATCATCTGGTAAAGAGGCAAATTTGTCAAATAAATTTCCAAAATCATTTTCACGTTTTACAGTTAATCCCATGCTCATCGCTCCTTTTAGTGGTAATTATATATAATTACACTACTGATTGCAAAATTGTTGGTATTTTTATTCAAAAATAGTAGAATATTCTCCAGAAATAAAGGAGATTGCGATGGCAACAGAATATTTAGAGCATAAGTTAGCATTATTACCTGATCGTCCCGGATGTTATTTAATGAAAGATATTAATGCTAAAATTATTTATGTCGGTAAGGCCAAAAATTTAAAAAATCGTGTCCGTTCGTATTTTAAGAGTTCTCATGAAGGCAAAACTGCTAAATTAGTCAGTGAAATTCGTGATTTTGAAACCATAGTTACTTCCACTGATAAAGAAGCATTTTTATTGGAAATTACGCTTATACAAAAGCATCAACCCTATTTTAATATTAAGTTAAAAAAAGGAACTGGTTATCCATATATCAAAATCACCAATGAACGTGATCCGCACATGATAATAACCGGACAAGTAAAAAAAGATGGCGGCTATTATTTTGGCCCTTATCCGAATGTCTATGCTGCTGAGGAAACCCTACATTTTTTGCAGAAAGTATATCCATTAAGGCGGTGTACGGGACATTTGGGCCGACCATGCCTATATTATCACATGGGGCAGTGTTTAGGAGCATGCTTTAAGGAAGTTCCCATAGAAAAATATCAAAGGCAAATTGCAAAGATTAAAAGTTTTTTAAATGGAAATGTAGGATCCATTAAAAAAAGTCTCCAGCAAAAAATGGAAACTGCTTCTAAAAATTTAAAATTTGAACGCGCTGCTGAATTAAGAGACCAAATCCGTTATATTGAACAAACTGTTGAAAAACAAAAAATTATTTCCAATGACTATACGCCACGGGACCTCTTCAATTATTACGTAGATAAAGGTTGGATTTCAATTCAAGTGTTTTTTATCCGTCAAGCGCGACTAATGAAACGAGAAAAGCAAATTTTTTTATGTATCAATTCACCGGAAGAGGAATTAGCAACATTTATTCTACAATTTTATAATCGTAAAAATAATCTGTTGCCGCGAGAAATTCTGGTACCCCCTGAAGTTGATAGCTCTACTTTGGAGCAGATTTTGCAGATCCCGTTGCGAACTCCTCAACGGGGGCAAAAACGAGATTTGTTAAATATGGCCCAGGAAAATGCTAAATTAGTTTTATTAGAAAAGTTTCGTCTGATGGAATTAGATAATAGACAAACCATTGAAGCTCAAAAGCAAATTTTTGCAGCCTTAGGGTTATCTTATGGGCATGTAATTGAATCTTTTGATCATTCGCATATTCAAGGAATGGATCCTGTATCAGCGATGGTAAGTTTTGTTGATGGGAAACCGCAAAAAAGTAATTATCGTAAGTATAAAATTAAAGATGAACTTGAAGCCCATAATGGAGCCGATGAAGCAGCAAATACACGTGAGGTAATCTATCGAAGATATTCACGACTGTTAAAAGAAAAGAAACCTTTACCTGATTTAATTTTAATGGATGGAGGAATTATTGAATTACGTGTAGTTTTAGACGTTTTGCATAATGAGCTGGGAATTCAAATTCCCGTTGCTGGCATGGTCAAAGATCGACATCATAATACTTCCCATTTAATATGTGGTTCTGAAGGGAAGGCTGTGAACTTAGACCCGAAAAGTGAAGGATTTTATTTATTACAGCGTATTCAAGATGAGGTTCATCGTTTTGTGATTAGTTATCATCGAAAAACACATAGCAAAAATGCTCTTTCTTCACAATTAGAAAGTATTAAGGGCGTAGGTCCTAAAACGCGGATTAAATTATTAAAAAACTATGGTTCTGTTAAAAAAATAAAAGAAGCTCCAGTCGAAGAACTTATGAAATTGGGCATTTCACAAACTGTTGCGCAGACAATTAAGCTGTCACTTTCCACTACTCCCATACGTAAAGTTGGACCATAACTACTAATATTAAATTTAAAATACTACTAAACCAACAAAAAGGCGCGGACTATGCTTATTCCGCGTCTTTATTTTATATATTATGAAGTCGGTAAATTAGTGAGAATATTTAAAATATCTTTAAATGTTCTTTCCCAAGTTATAGAATGCAAATGTTGGCGTGCATTAGTGGTTACTTTTTGTAAAGCAACAGCATCTTGACTTAATTGCATAAGTAAATGTGCTAATTCAGTTTCGTCAAAATGAGTAATAAAGCAGCAATTTTGGGGGATGAAGTAACGGCCTGTTCCTTCTTTAAAGTCAATAAAGGGCAGGCCTGTACTCATCATTTCAAAGGGTACTAGGGAAAAATTAGTCATTGAAGGTGCAATTCCAAAATCACTATGATGGTACAAATTAACTAGTTGTGGTGGAGTTAATTTACCTAAATTTTTACCATTAATAAAAGTTTCTTCTTTTTCAGTGCCAAAATAACTAATTTCAAGTTGATATCCGTGTTGCTTTAAAATTTTCTCACAATTTCGTAAAATCAATTCAACATTAATAGGAGCACGTCTAGGACTGGTAAATTTAGTGTAAACAGCAAGTTTTAGTTTTTTCTTGTGAGGATAATCTGAAAAATTACGATGTAAATGTGGGTATCTATCCAAATCAACTGGAAAATTAATCTGTTCTAATGGACTATATAGCTGACAATTTTGCTGAATCATTTTTTGACACCAGGGACCTAAAGAAATCATGTGTAGTCCCAATTCATAAGTCTTTTTTGCCAATTGAAAGCGATCGCCGAAGGGATAAAAATATGGCTCATAATCTTGTACAAAATAAAGTTTATATCCTAGTAAGTTTTTAATAATATAAGCTGATTCCCAAAGAGTTGCTACCCAAATATCCGATTGATGCTGTTTTAATTCCGACATTTCTAAGCAAGTGCCTTGATAACCAGGATAATTAAATTCAGCATTATTTTCTAATTCAACGCGACTTTGAGGTACATAGCTTTGATAATATACATCATAACCTGCATGCGCTAATAAAGTGCCTAAATGCAACATTGTAGTCTGTCCGCCATTATAGGCTTCAATTCCTGTAGTTACGAAAGTTATTGAATGGTATTGCTTCTTTAAATCCTGATGAGCCATTTGATTATTAAAATAATCAAGAATGCTATCGTAATCATGAATATTGCCTTCTTGTACGGACGCAATTTTAGTTTTAACTGGTTGAACCAAAATTTTCATCCTCCTGCAAAAATTCAATTGATGCATTAAACTTGCATCTATGATAAGACTAACACTCTTAATTAGCGAAAGGTTGGATATTGCTGTTAAATAATTTTTGTGCCATGAGCTTGATCTACTGCTAAAACACGCAAAATATCAGAAACATTACTTTTCGTAATACCACCACCTGGAAGAATTTGAATTTGCTGGGGAGCTTGTGCGATTAATTCTTGCAAATGCTTAATATTTAAGGGTTGGTTTAATGGCCCTCCATGAGTTAATATTCTTTGAAAATTATGTTTAGCTAGCCATTTTAAAGCTGACTTTTGATCAGTAATTTCATCAAAGGCCATATGAAAAACTAACTCTAATGGTAAGTCATGGGTTACATATAATAATTGTTCGGTTTGTAGTTGGCGATGTGAAGTTAATATTCCTATTGCTATGCCATCAGCTCCGAGTTGCGCAATTGTTTGTGCATCTATACGCATAATTTCAATTTCTGCTTCTGAATAAATAAAATTTCCACCTCTAGGACGTACCATTACCACAACAGGTATTTGGTATTGATGAGCAAAAGTAATCGTTTTTTGAATAACACCTACACTGGGGGTGATTCCACCTTGTGCTAAATCGGCATTTAATTCTAAGCGATTGGCACCGTGTTTAATTGCATGAACGGCCATGCGAAAGTCGCCAACACACGCTTCTTTTATCATATTTTCACCTCTTGTTTTTAGTTTAGTATAAAAAGCTGTCTTGATAATAATCTAATACTAATTTTGTTGTATATCAAAATTTAAGTTCTCATTTTTATATTAAATCAGCATTTGCTGTTATATAGTTGTTATAAAGAATACTTATTATCTCTAAGCAATTAAAAAAACCGGAGCAAAATATCTTGTTCCGGTTTTTATTTTTGAATCATTAAAAATTTATTTATCTGCCTTAGCTTCTGCTTTCAAAGCTGGCTTCCAGATACCATAAATTACCCCTGCAATAACCGAACCTAAAATAACCGATAGTAAGAATAACCAAGGACGATTAGATAGTGGTGTCACAAAAACCCCTCCATGAGGAGCAGGAACATTAACTTTCCATAGTTGAGTTAAACCTCCGCCAATAGCTGCTCCAATAACACTGGAAGTTAAAACATGCAGAGGATCAGCTGCGGCAAATGGAATTGCACCTTCGGTAATAAAAGCAGCACCAAGGATATAGTTACTCAAACCAGCTTCACGTTCACCTTGAGTAAATTTATTTTTCCAAATTGTTGTTGCTAAAGCAATAGCTAAAGGTGGAATCATTCCTCCAGCCATTACAGCAGCCATTAAAGCACCGTCTTTAGTTGTGGTAAAAGTACCAATCGCAAAAGCATAAGCAGCTTTGTTAAAGGGACCACCCATATCAATGGCCATCATTCCTGCTAACAACGCTCCTAAGATTACGGCGTTACCGGTTCCCATATGGGTTAACAAGTTCGAAATAACTTGGTTAACAACTGCAAATACTGGATCAATAATGAAGTACATAATTGCACCGACAATAAGCAAACCTAAAACG
>NZ_SCHP01000057.1 GCF_013607485.1 Bombilactobacillus bombi | reverse complement strand
GTTTACAATTTGAGCGACCATTTTGGAATCGAAATCAATTAGTTGCTGGTATTGATGAAGTTGGGCGTGGTCCCTTAGCAGGTCCAGTAGTAACGGCCGCTGTAGTTTTACCTGCAGATATTAAACTTTGGCAAATTAACGACTCAAAACAACTCACTGCTGCTAAGAGAAGGCAATTATATGAACAGATTTTAACTGTGGCACTTGATGTCAGTATTGGTGTGGGAAGTCGACAATTAATTGATGAAAAAGATATTTATCATGCAACAGAAATTACTATGGCAGCAGCTGTACAAGGTTTAAATATCCCAATTAATCATCTATTAGTAGATGCAATGCATGTTCCCCTTGATATTGCGCAAACACGATTAATTAAAGGTGATGCACGCAGTGTATCGATTGGAGCTGCCAGTATAATTGCTAAAGTTTATCGAGATGAATTAATGCAGGCTTACGCTAAAATTTATCCGCATTATGGCTTGGAAAATAATGCTGGTTATGGAACTAAAGAACATTTGCTAGGATTGAAGCAATTTGGTATTTGTCCCCTGCATCGGCATAGTTTTGCACCTGTAAAAAAATATTTGTAGTCTTTTCCGTAATTTTAAAAAAACGGAGATGACCTCGTATGTCCATTCGAACTTTAATTTACAACCTGGCGCAAACACGCTGTGTGAGTAACCAATTAATTTTAAAAGTTTGTCAACAATATTATCAAGTTAACAATGATTTTAATTATTTAAAAAATTTTGTCAGTGAAAATTTAAAAATTGAAAAAAGAAAAAAATTTCAGCAACTATTTGAACAGACAGCTGTTTGCAAAGAAAATTTTATTACTTTTTTTGATTCTTGTTACCCTGCACAATTAAGGCAGATTTATAATCCACCGGCAATTTTATATTATGTAGGTAATTTAAAATTGTTAGGTACCTCCATTACAGCCATTGTAGGCGCACGCCAGTGTAATTATTACACTGCACAAGTTATTAAGGGATTAGTGCCCCGGTTAGTAGCCCAAGAAATTACTACTGTTAGTGGCCTAGCCAAGGGTGCTGATGGTTATTGTCATCGAGAAACTTTAGCTTGCCAGGGTAAAACCATCGCGGTGATAGGTAATTCCTTAGATTATTTTTATCCAGCAGAAAACCATCTTTTGCAGACACAAATTATGAAGCAGGGGCTAATTCTGAGTGAATATCCTTCGTCCACTTCACCGCGGCCATATTATTTTCCGCAACGTAATCGTATTATTGCCGGTCTTTGTGATAACCTAGTAGTAACTCAAGCTCGTAAACGCAGTGGAACTTTAATTACAGCAGAGCTAGCCCTGCAGGAAAATCGAAATGTTTGGGCTGTGCCAGGACCAATTACTAGTGCACTTTCGCAAGGCTGTAATCAGTTGATTGATGCTGGAGCCCGCCCGTATTTAGACGCTGATAAATTTATTGATGCTGTTTTAGTTAAAGAAAAAATTTGACAAAATAGAAGTATCTAGCATATTATTTGAAGCGACTTGATAGAAGAAAGGAGCTTTTTTTTGGTAAGCTCAAAAACAACTAAACGTAAACCTGCGACAAAAAATCTTGTAATCGTGGAATCACCCGCCAAGGCTAAAACAATTGAAAAATATCTAGGTAAGAATTACAAAGTTCTAGCCAGCAAGGGCCATATCCGCGATCTGCCCAAAAGTCGTATGGGCGTGGATATTGAACATAATTATGAACCCACTTATATTTCGATTCGTGGCAAAGGCGAAACGATTAAAGAATTAAAGAAGGCAGCAAAGAACTCTCAAAATGTGTATTTAGCCGCCGATCCCGATCGTGAAGGCGAGGCTATTGCTTGGCATGTTTCACATATTTTGGGGCTCAATTTAGATGATAAAAATCGGGTAGTTTTTAATGAAATTACTAAGGATGCCGTTAAAGAAGCCTTTAAACATCCACGCAATGTTAATATGAATTTAGTCAATGCGCAGCAGGCACGACGGGTATTAGATCGCTTAGTTGGCTACTCTATTAGTCCAATTCTTTGGCAAAAGGTCAAAAAGGGATTAAGCGCTGGCCGCGTGCAATCAATTGCTTTAAAATTGGTAATTGAACGGGAAAAGGACATTCAAAAATTTGAACCACAAGAATATTGGACTATCTTTGGGCACTTTCAGGCTGATAAAAATAAAAAAAGTATTTTTGAAGCCGCTTTTTACGGAATTGCTGGCAAGAAAAAACCATTATCCTCTAATGATGATGTTCAGGCGGTTTTGCAGCAAATTAATAAAAGAAAAAAATTTGATATTACTAAAGTGGTTAAAAAAGAGCGCAAGCGCTATCCTGCTGCTCCTTTTACTACTAGTTCACTACAACAAGAAGCTAATCGCCGGCTCAATTATAAAACGCGTAAAACAATGATGTTAGCCCAGCAACTATATGAAGGTATTAACTTAGGCGGCCGTCAAGGCAGTGTGGGTTTAATTACTTATATGCGGACTGACTCTACTAGAATTGCTAGCGTAGCTAAACATGAGGCTTCTAAGTTTATTAGCAGCGAATATGGTGAAGAATATGCTGCTACCAAAATTCACAAGTCTAAAAATCCTGAAGGTGCCCAAGATGCCCATGAAGCTATTAGACCTACTTCAGTTATGCGGACTCCTGATTCCTTAAAAAAAGTTTTAACAAGAGATCAATATCGGCTCTATAAGTTGATTTGGGCGCGTTTTGTGGCCAGTGAAATGACCCCGGCTATAATGGATACCATGAAAGTGACTTTGGAACAAAATCAGGTTCAATTTCAAGCTAATGGCTCTAAAATCAAATTTGAGGGCTTTTTAAAGGTTTACCAAGATGATAAAAAAATAAAGGATAATCTTTTGCCAGATTTGAATGAAGGCCAAAAAGTAAAACTCTTAGATACTAAACCTGAGCAGCATTTCACTCAACCGCCAGCCCGTTTTACAGAAGCTTCTTTGGTTAAGAATTTAGAGGAAAATGGCGTTGGCCGCCCGTCTACGTATTCTCCGACAATCGATACTATTCAACGCCGTTATTATGTAAAGTTAAATGGACGCAGTTTTGAACCAACTGAATTAGGTGAAATAGTAGATAACTTAATTGAAAAATATTTTCCTGATATTGTTAATATTGACTTTACCGCACATTTAGAAGATGAGTTAGATGGTATTGAATTAGGCAAGGAAAAATGGACTCAGGTTGTGGATGAATATTATCAGCCATTTTCTAAAGAGTTAAAAAATGCTGATGAGAAAATTGAAAAACTCCAAATTAAAGATGAACCTGCGGGTATGGATTGCGATATTTGTGGAGCTCCTATGGTCATTAAATTAGGACGTTATGGTAAATTTTATGCTTGTAGTCGTTTTCCTGACTGCCGCAATACTAAGCCAATTATTAAGGAAATTGGAGTGCAGTGTCCAAAATGTCATCAAGGGCAAGTTGTTGAACGTAAGTCGAAAAAGCGCCGTATTTTTTATGGCTGTTCACGCTATCCTGATTGTGATTTTGTGGATTGGAATAAACCTATTAATCGTCTTTGCCCTAAAGATGGACATTATTTAGTAGAAAAAAAAGTCAAAGGTGGCCGACAAGTGATTTGTCCTAATGGTGATTATCAAGAAGAAGTACAAAAATAATTAGATTTTATTAGCACCACTATTGCTCTTGTGGTATGGTATGTGAGTAATGGGGGGTGTTTTTTTGGGTAGTGGTCAGTGGTTAGATGAATTTATTCAATATTTAACTATTGAACGGCATTATTCGGATTTAACTTGTAACGCTTATCGGGGAGACTTAGTTGGCTTTAGATCTTTTTTAACTGCGGTTAATGAGAATTCAGATTGGACTTGGAAAACAATAACGGCTGTCGAAGTTGAAAATTATTTAGATTATTTAACTCAGCAAAAAGATTCTAGTCGTACAATTGCACGAAAAATTTCAGCTTTACGATCTTTTTTTAGATTTCTCAAGCGGCAACAGCTGGTTAAGCAAGATCCTTGTGAGTTAGTGCAGTTAAAGACTCATACGCATATATTGCCAGAATTTTTGTATGAAGAAGAGTTAGCACAATTATTAGCCGCTACTGGTGGTTCAAGTCCCTTGCAGCAACGTAATCGGGCTCTTGTAGAATTACTTTATGGAACAGGAATTCGAGTAAGTGAAGCTAGTAATTTAACTTTACATCAAATAGATTTTGGTATGAAAGTTATTTTGATTCACGGTAAGGGCAACAAAGATCGATATGTTCCGCTAGGTACAAAGGCTCACCAAGCACTGAATGTGTATTTACAAGAGGGGCGTCAGCAATTGATGGGCAAAGATGCTGTCCATGACTATTTATTTGTAAATAGTCATGGAAGACAATTAACTAGTCGAGGCATTGAATATATTTTAAAACAATTAATTAAGAAAACTAAGCTGACAGCTAATTTACATCCGCATATGCTTCGGCATAGTTTCGCTACTCAAATGCTCAATAATGGAGCTGATTTACGAACTGCTCAGAATTATACCCATCTAACGATGGAACATTTACAAAGTGATTATCGCAAGTATTTTCCGCGAGCAACTAATGAAAACGAGGTAAAAAAATGACTACAATTTGTGCAGTACGTTATCAAAATAAAACCGCGATTGCTGGAGATGGTCAAGTGACCGCCGGTGAAAAAACGGTCATGAAAGCTTCCGCACATAAAGTGCGTCGAATTTTTAATGATCAGGTTATTATTGGATTTGCTGGTGGTGTAGCTGATGCTTTTACTTTAGAAGATTGGTTTGAAAAAAAATTACAAGCCTATTCGGGCAACCTAAAACGTTCAGCAGTAGAACTAGCCCAAGATTGGCGTAAAGATCCCACCTTACAAAAATTAGAAGCTATGATGATTGCTTTTAATCGAACTGATTTGCTATTAATTTCTGGTAATGGTGAAGTTATTGAGCCAGATGAAGATGTGATTGCTATTGGTTCTGGTGGTAATTTTGCCCAAGCTGCTGCTATTGCAATGATTCGCCATAGTTCGCAAATGAATGCTTCTCAAATTGCTCAAGAAGCAATCAATATTGCCTCTGATATTGACATTTTTACTAATAAAAATATTATTACTGATCAATTGTAATTAGGAGGATTGAAATGACAACTCAAATGACACCCAAACAAATTGTGCAGCAATTAGATAAATATATTATTGGCCAAGATGAAGCCAAAAAAGCTGTCGCTATTGCCTTATACAATCGTTATCGCCGGATGCAATTATCAGCAGCTATGCAGCAAGATATTACTCCTAAAAACTTATTAATGATTGGACCTACTGGTGTGGGAAAAACTGAAATTGCCCGGCGTTTAGCTAAAATTGTTAATGCTCCTTTTGTTAAAGTGGAAGCAACTAAATTTACAGAAGTTGGTTATGTAGGCCGTGATGTGGAATCAATGATTCGTGATTTAGTTGATATTGCTGTAAAAATTGAAGAAGATTTACAATATCAATCAGTTCGTTCCCAAGCAGTCCGGGCAGCTGATAAGCAATTAGTAAAGTTATTAGTTCCTGGTGTGAAGAAGGCTCCACGGCAAATTAATGGACTCCAAGATATGATGGCTGCCTTTAATTCCATATCACAAGGAGAAAATCCGGTCCCCAATAATGAAGAAGTAACCGATGATGTCCGCAACCAACGTTTAAGTGTTAAAGAACAGTTAGACAAGGGATTATTAGAGGATGAAGAAGTAACTATTCAAGTAGAAGAGTCACATAAAGTTAATCCAATGAATGATATGATGGGGCAAATGGGGATTGATCTTAATAGTGCAATGGATTCTATTTTACCTAAGAAAAAAATAAGTCGAACACTTCCAGTTAAAGAAGCTCGAGAAATTCTTATTGAGCAGGAATCTAGTAAGCTGGTTGATCATGATGCAATTTACCAAGCAGCCATTAAAAGAGCTGAAAATGATGGTATTGTCTTTATTGATGAAATTGACAAAATTACTGCGGCCAATAAAAAGACGT
>NZ_SCHP01000056.1 GCF_013607485.1 Bombilactobacillus bombi | reverse complement strand
CTTATCAGCAAGATAAGAAAATTCCAGAAACTGTTGTAGAAGAAAAGATTATTAAGCCTTTTGATTTAAAAGGTGATTCTATTGAAGAATTGGTTGATCATTTACAAGAACATGGTTTAAGTGTTATCGACCAAGCTGGTGATCCAAGTAAATTAGCCTTAAAGAGTCAAAAAGAAGTCAATCATCATGAATTAAATGATATGTCGGCACCCACAGGTGTGAAAATGAATGATCCTGTGCGGATGTATTTGAAAGAGATTGGCCGAGTACCCTTATTAAATGCTCAACAAGAAGTTGAATTGGCACAAAGAATTGAAAAGGGTGACGAAGAAGCTAAGCAGCAGTTAGCCGAAGCCAACTTGCGCTTGGTGGTTTCGATTGCAAAAAGATATGTTGGCCGGGGAATGCACTTCTTAGATTTAATTCAAGAAGGTAATATGGGATTAATGAAGGCGGTAGAAAAATTTGATTACCGGAAGGGATTTAAATTTTCCACTTATGCTACTTGGTGGATTCGCCAAGCCATTACGCGGGCAATCGCTGATCAAGCCCGTACAATTCGTATTCCTGTGCATATGGTAGAAACTATTAATAAATTAATTCGTATTCAGCGCCAATTGCTGCAAGACTTAGGGCGGGAACCAACGCCTGAAGAAATCGGGGCGGAAATGGATATTCCTACTCCTAAGGTCCGCGATATTTTGAAGATTGCTCAAGAACCTGTTTCTTTAGAGACTCCAATTGGTGAAGAGGATGATTCACACTTAGGAGATTTTATTGAAGATGATGATGCAACTAGTCCTGAAGATCATGCCTCATATGAACTCTTAAAAGAGCAATTAGAAAGTGTCTTGGATACGTTAACTGACCGGGAAGAAAACGTATTGCGGTTACGTTTTGGTTTGGATGATGGTCGGACACGTACTCTAGAAGAGGTAGGTAAAGTCTTTGGTGTAACGCGTGAACGTATCCGTCAAATTGAAGCTAAAGCCTTACGCAAGTTACGCCATCCTTCACGTTCTAAGCAATTAAAAGATTTTTTGGAATAAGATAAAATTATAATTTGACTAAATAATTAATAAAAGTTAACAAGCTGTGTCAATGAGCAGTTGTAAAGTTGCGTTCCTACATGTAATTACAATAGTAATTTGATAAGTAGGCATAATTAGACACAAATTTCGGCTTATTAGCGTGATATGTTTAGATAATTACTGACAGAGCCCGGAATAAATTTTTACTCCGGGTTCTTTTGCAATTTTGCTCATATCCCGTTAAAGCTAGGAGGGCTAGTACGCAGTTTTAGCTGTTCTTTGCTGCAGCTTTACTTTTACATAAGGAGTTTAGAAATTGAAATTGTCCCCCCGACTGCAGACAATTGTAGATATGGTGCCAGCTGTCAAATGTGTGGCTGATATAGGATCAGATCATGCCTATGTTCCCATTTATTTAGTACAGCATAAACTAATTCAACGAGCAATTGCTAGTGAAGTTAGCCCCGGCCCCTTAAGTATTTCTCAAAAAGACATTCAAGCTGCAAACCTTCAAACACAAATTAGTACGCGTTTAGCTGATGGTTTAGCGGGATTGCACGCCGTAGATGAAGTTGATTTAGCTGTTATTGCTGGAATGGGCGGGCAATTAATTACCCAAATTCTTAAAAGAGGGCAGGAGCAATTACAGTACATTCCCCAGCTCATTTTGGAGCCCAATAATGATGAAGCCTGCGTGCGTGCTTGGTTAAGTCAGCAGCAATGGCAGATTATTGATGAAAATATTGTCCAAGAGGGGCGCCATATTTATGAAATAATCTTGGCACAACAAACTTCAGCAGCTCCAGCTTTATCCTCGCAGGAAATAATGTTTGGGCCCTGTTTATTAAAAAAGCGAGATGAAGTCTTTATTTTAAAATGGCAAGAACAATTACGACGAGCACGTTTTATGTACCATAATCTACAAAAAGCTGCCAAGGCACAACCCCAGAAAATATTATTAGCTCAAAAGCGAATCCAACAAATTGAGGAGGTTTTAGCATGATAGTTACCGGCGTACAATTAGTTCAACAAATTGAAAACTATGCTCCTTTAAAATTAAAAATGGAGCATGACCCCACTGGTCTACAATTAGGCAATCTCCATCAGCCAGTTCAACGAGTATTAACCACTTTAGATGTGCGACCTGAAGTTGTGCAAGAAGCAATTGAGCAAAAAGTAGATTTTATTTTTGCGCATCATCCAGTAATGTTTCATCCAGCCCATAATTTGGATACATCTATTCCTCAAAATAAGATGTACGCTGACTTATTAAGCCATCAAATTACAGTTTATGCTGCACATACCAATATGGATAAAACACAGCCGGGGATGAATGATTGGTTGGCGCAAGCTTTAAAACTGCAAAATATTCAGTCCTTTGGTGCAGATCAAGACGGGGTGGCATTAGGTCGATGGGGAACTTTAAGTCAGCCCCAGACAGTGCTACAATTAGCACAATATATCAAACAAACTTGGGCGCTTTCCGGTTTACGAATTATTGCTAATAACATCCAGACACAAGTTCAAAAAGTGGGGATAATTGGCGGTGATGGCGGTAAATTCTATCCTCAAGCTCAAGCCAATAATTTAGATGTCCTTATTACTGGAGATGTCTATTATCACACCGCTCATGATATGTTAGCAGCAGGTTTAAATGTGATAGATCCAGGACATCATATTGAGGCAGTCTTTATTGAGCAAACTAAAATTTTGCTGGAGCAATGGTCCCAAAAATATCATTGGCAATTAACTATTTTGGCTTCAAAAACCAATACTGAACCCTTTAAATTTATTTAAGGAGCATAATAATGAAATACGAGCAATTAATTCCGCGGTTTTTAGAATATGTTAAGCAAAATACGCGTTCAGATGAGAATTCAACTTCTGTTCCATCTACTCAGCGCCAAGTTGATTTTTTATTAAAATTAAAAACTGAATTAGAACGAGTTGGGTTAAGTGATGTTGTATATAATCCAAAAACAGCCTATCTTACAGCTACTTTACCAGCCAATATTGATGATCAAGTTCCAGTAGTGGGCTTTTTAGGTCATGTTGATACGGCAGATTTTAATTCAGAAGGGGTTAACCCCCAAGAAGTTCCCGCATATGATGGACAAAGTGTGATTCAATTAGATGCTGCTGGCAAGTATCAACTTGATCCTGCTATTTTTCCTAATTTAAAAAATTATGCAGGACATACTTTAATTACAACCGATGGTTCGACATTATTAGGAGCAGATGATAAATCGGGTGTTAGTGAAATTATCACTGCTATGGAATATCTGATTAATCATCCCGAAATCGTCCATGGCAAAATTCGGATTGGTTTGGGACCCGATGAGGAAATCGGCCAAGGTGCTAAGCGATTTGATGTACCTGCTTTTGGCGCAGACTTTGCGTATACGGTTGATGGTGGTTCTTTAGGTCAATTGGAATTTGAAACTTTTAATGCAGCAGCTGCGAAAATTCAAATCACTGGTAAAGATGTTCACCCTAGTGAGGCTAAGGACATTATGGTTAATGCTTCTTTAATTGGAATGGAATTACAGCAAGCTTTGCCTGCTGATGAAGTTCCCGAAAAAACTTCTGGACGTCAGGGTTTCTTCTTATTAACTGATTTTGATGGCAGTATTGATCATGCTAACATGGCCTATATTATCCGTGATTTTGAACGTGAAGGCCTAGAAAAACGCAAGCAGTTATTGCGGCAAATTGTTACCCAATTAAATGCAAAGTATGGTGCACAAACAGTTCAAGCCCAGATTTTTGACCAATATTATAATATGTATGAAATAATGAAAGATCATTTGGATGTAGTGACTCGAGCAGAAAAAGCGATGGCTAATCTCGGAATAAAACCTCAAGAAGAAGCTGTGCGTGGAGGAACTGATGGATCAATTATTTCCTTTATGGGATTACCAACGCCGAATATCTTTGCGGGACCAGAAAATATGCATGGTCGCTTTGAATATGTATCAGAACAGGTGATGGAACAAGCAGTTGATGTTATACTAGAAATAATCAATCTAACTACCAAAGGAGAATAATTATGCCACTAGTTCATATCGAATTAATCGAAGGACGCTCCCCGGAGCAATTAAAACAAATGGTTGAAGATGTTACAACAGCTATTAGTAAAAATACCGGTGCACCTAAAGAACATATTCATGTTGTTTTAAGTGAAATGCAAAAAAATCATTATGCAGTCGGCGGCGTTTTAAAATCCGATGCAGAATAGTTTTCAATCAAAATACCAGTCTTAGCAAACTTGCTAGGCTGGTATTTTTATTATTGCGAAAATTAATGAATATATATGTCTAAATATTAAATCTTTATTCTCCGTGATTTTTAATTATTCGGATTGACAAGTAGGTAAAATAAGCTTAAAATTAGCAAATTATTAAAACTAAAGTTAATCGCTTAATTTTTTATAATTTATTTTTAATTATTTACACCTAATAAAGGAGATGATATTTATGCATAAACAACTGCGCACAGTTATTACAATATTATTGGGAAGTGGTTTATTATTGACAGGCTGTAGCCAAAGTCAATCAAAATCAGCTCCCAAAAGTATCACTGTCATGGAGCCAACAGATCTTTTATCATTAGATAT
This sequence comes from Bombilactobacillus bombi, assembly GCF_013607485.1. Classification (GTDB taxonomy): domain Bacteria; phylum Bacillota; class Bacilli; order Lactobacillales; family Lactobacillaceae; genus Bombilactobacillus; species Bombilactobacillus bombi_A. The sequence goes on along the minus strand of NZ_SCHP01000056.1, from coordinate 1,477 downwards.
TTCTGAATCTGGAGGAACAACATGGTATGCCTTATCTAATAGTATGGAAGGTCTATATAAAGCCGATAAGAATAATCAACCAGTTGCCGCAGCAGCTACTAAGGTTGTTCAGCCTACTAATAATAATCAGACCTATACCTTTCATTTGAAAAAAACAGCTAAATGGAGTAATGGTGATCCTGTTAGTGCTGCTGATTTTGTAGCTGCTTGGCGTCGTTCAGTTAACCCAACCGCTAAATCAGGATATAGCTATATTTTTTCAGGTATCAAGAATGCTGATGCCATTTTGGCTGGTCAAAAGCAGCCTCAAGAATTAGGTGTAGCAGCCTTAGATAAGTATACCTTGCGGGTTAATTTGGATCATCCAATGCCTTATTTTAATAAGTTAATGGTTTTGCCTGCTTTCTTCCCAGAAAATAGGAATGCATTGCAAAAGTTTGGCGATAAATATGGTACTCAGGCCAAATATGTGTACTATAATGGTCCATTTAAAGTAACTAATTGGGATGGTACCAACAATAGTTGGACATTACAAAAAAATAAATACTATTATGCAAAAAAAGAAATCAAGTTACAGACAATCAAATATTTGGTAGTTAAAGATTCCAATACTGCCCATGAATTATTTGAACAGAATAAATTAGATGATGCTATAGTTAATGGCGTTGTAGCTAAAAACTTACAAAATGACAAAAACCTTATCCATGAACATAAGGGTGGTACTTATATTCTTAGAGCCAATTTACGTAATAATCGGCCACTAGCTAATCAAAAAATGCGTCAAGCCGTCAGCCTGGCAATTGATCGCACAAGCTTGACTAAAAATATTTTGGCTGATGGCTCGACACCAGCCTATACGTATACTGCTAAAAATGTAGCTATTGATCCAACCACCAAAAAAGATTTTGGTAGTGAAGTTAAGCCGAAGTACACTTACAATCCACGTTTAGCTCGAGAATTGTGGCAACAAGGAAAAACTGAAGCCGGAATTAAAGGTCAAGTTAATTTGGAATTAATTGGTGATGATGAGGGAATAACAAAGAATTCAGCAGAATTTATCCAAGCCGCTTTGCAGAAAAATTTACCTCAACTAAAGGTTTCCATTAAAAACATTCCCGATAAAAGTGTAACCACTGCCGTAAGAGCTGGAAAATTTGATGCCCATCAAACTCTTTGGTTAGCTGACTTTGCTGATCCAATTAGTTTTATGGGGACGGCTACAAGTACTAGTCCGAAAAATGCTGGAAAATACCAAGATGCAACATTTGATCAATTATATAAGAAAGCCAATAATAATGCGACTAATCAGCAAGAGTATTGGTCAACCTTAAGAGCAATGGAACAGCGTTTAAATGAAACTGTACCTAATATTCCACTATATCAGATGGTTGAAAGTCACTTAGTTAATCCAAAGCTTAAGGGAGTTTTGCGTCAACCCGTGGGACTGGATGATTATACTCGAGCTTTTTTAAAATAA
>NZ_SCHP01000055.1 GCF_013607485.1 Bombilactobacillus bombi | reverse complement strand
AACGACTAGGATAACATAAGAAAATAAGAAAGTATAATTCACAGAAATATTAGTTACTGTTAATGAAGTAATAGGTGCTCCATTTTTATTTTCTTTAGCGAACATCTTTGGAAAAGAACCTTCCTTAGCCGCTTCATAAGGTAACTGGCCGGCAAACATTGTCCACGAAAGCCAAGCACCAACAACCGAGATAATTAATCCGAGATTAACAACCATAGCACCCCATTTACCAACTATACTTTGTAAAAGTTGAGCCATTGCTGGCTGACTTAAATGTGCTAAACCTGCACGCTTCATTACTCCAAAAGATAATAATGTTACCAACATATAAATTAGAATAACAGTTATAATACCCAATACTGTCGCTTTACCAACATCTGAACGTTTACGTGCTCGTCCAGAAAAGACTACAGCTCCTTCTATACCTATGAAAACCCAGACCGTTACCAACATTGTACTTTTTGCTTGCTTAAGAACATCGGCAAATTCAAAATGTCCTGTTGGAGTAAACCAAAAATCATTACTAAACATATTCAATTTAAAAGCAAATAAAACAATTACTAAAAACAAAAATATAGGTATGAGTTTAGCTATAGTAATAATAGTATTTACAAATGATGCTGACTCAACACCTCTTAAAATCATGAAATGGCAAGCCCATAAAATTATTGAAGCTGCTAAAATAGACCAGATATTTTGTCCGTTTCCAAATATCGGTAAAAAATACGCCACAGCACTCATTAACAGCGTCGCATAACCTACATTACCTAACCACGCTGATGCCCAATAGCCCCAAGCTGAATTAAATCCCATATATTTTCCGAATCCTGCTTCTGCGTAGCTATAAACACCTGCATCTAGATCTGGTCGTTTCATAGTTAAATTTTGAAAAGAAAAAGCTAACATTATCATACCAATAGCAGTAATAATCCAACCAATTATAATCGCTCCAGCTCCAGCTCCAGTGGCCATATCGTGCATTAAGTTAAATACACCCCCACCAATAATAGAGCCAACAACCAATCCAACAAGCTCAAGTAAACCTAATTTACCATCGCGTTCTTTCATTATAAATCGCCCCTCTTAAATCATAAATCATGTTGTTATTTTACCATTAATCAACATAATAATTCCTATGATGGCACCAATGCATATTAATATTGTTACTAGTGTTTCAATTTTATTAAACTTATTTGTGTAATTTTTTAAAAAATGAGCTATTACAAATAGAAATAAACCTGGAATATAATCGATAAACATAACAATACGTACTGGAATCCAGCCATATAAATACCAATACATTCGAACAGAAATGAAAAAACACCAAAGAAAAGTTGTATCTTGTTTCCTGGATCATGTATATTCTGCCACGAATATTTAATTTGATAGGCAGCTACTAAAATATAACTAATTACAATTGCAGATGTACATAGCGAATAAGCAAACTGATAAGCGCTCTGAGTAAATAGTAAAGAAATAAGAAATATTTGAACCAATAAGCCACTAATCAATAAAGATTCAGTAGGAGCTCCATACTTATTTCTATGTCCTAATTTACTTGGTAACAAATTACGATCAGCCATAAGCATTACTGTTTCTGCAGGCAGCATTGTCCAAGAAAACCAAGAACCCATTGTAGATAACACTAAACCTATACTAATTAGCGCACCACCCCAATTTCCCACCATATCTTTAAATATATAAACCATGGCTGGTTGTTCAATAGTTGCTAATTTATGTTGACTTAAATACCCATAAGGTAGTACCGAAGCCAAAATATAGATAGTTAATAAGCAAATCAATCCTAAGATTGTTGCCTTTCCAGCATCAGTTTTTTTCTTAGCTCTTGATGACATATTAACTGCTCCCTCAATACCAACAAAAAGCCACATCAAAACCATCATGCAGTTCTTGATTTGTAAACCTATGCTAGAACCATGGTTAACATTACTGTTGACATTACTCCAAAAATGAGCAGTGAAAATATGTCCTTTGAATAAAATGATAGCAAATATAATGAATGTAAACAGAGGTATTAATTTACAAATAGTAATAAATGTATTTAAAATGGCAGCACTCTCAATTCCATGATAAACAATTAAAGTTAGTATCCACGAGATAGCACTAGCAACAAGAATTGAAGGTAAATTATTTCCTGATTTAAAGATTGGAATAAAATATCCTATAGAGCTCATCATCACTGTAGCAAATGCAACATTCCCTAACCATGATGACAACCAATATCCCCATCCGCTAATAAATCCGGCGTATTGACCAAAACCGGCTTCTGCATAGTCAAAAACACCACTTAAATCCGGTCTTTTTATGATCAGATTATTGAATGTTAATGCCAACATCATAATACCAGTACCAACAATGAACCAAGCTATTAAAACTGCTCCTGGTGAGGCTGATTTTGCTAAATCTGAAGTTAAGGCAAATATCCCTGAACCAATCGCTGAAGTTACAACCATTGCAATTAATGACAGTAGATTTATTCCACCTGGGTTATCATTTTGCGATCCCATTAATCTATCCTTTCACCAATATAGGCAAAATACTTTTAATCAATGCAAATTACACTCAATACACATTAAAAATCACATACATAAAAATACTTTAATTACCATAATAATCATCAACATTATAACTAAACATATAAACAACCCTATATTAATAATTCAATAAGTTGCAAATATGTTAAATTGTTGCATTAATGCTTCTAAAGCATATTATTTATATCTTGATTAAGTAATTTAATCCTAATCCACTGTAATTATGGTACCAGCATTGTTATTTATAAAATCGTCAATTCCATCAAGTGATGTAATAACTGCAGTATTACCCGTTGCCTTTACAAAATCTATTGCAGCCTGAACTTTAGGTAACATACTACCTGCAGCAAATTGCTTCTCATCAATATATTTTTCTAGTTGTGATACTGTAACATGTTCTAATTTCTTTTGACTAGGTTTATTAAAATTAATGTAAACATTTTTTACAGCTGTCAAAATAATTAATTGATCTGCATGAACTAACTCAGCTAATTTTTCGCTTGCAAAGTCTTTATCAATAACAGCTTCTTTACCTATAAGTTTTGTACCTTGAGTAACTACTGGAACTCCACCACCACCGACAGAAATTGGAATAACACCAGCATCAACTAAAGTACTAATAGCACTACTTTCAATGACATTAATTGGCTTTGGAGAAGCAACTACTCGTCTATATCCACGACCAGCATCTTCTACAAATGAAAAATTAGGGTTTTCTTCTTTAGCAGCGGAAGCTTGCTCTTTAGTCATGAACGGCCCTATTGGCTTACTTGGATTAGTAAATGCTGGATCATCGGCATTTACTTCTACTTGAGTAACTAATGTAACAACGCTTTTATCTATTTTTTTGACTCTTAAAAGTTGACTTAATGCATTTTGCATCCAGTAACCTATGCTTCCTTGTGTCATAGCCACACAAGTATCTAATGGCATTTCAGGATTCTCTTTGGTGCTTCCTGAAGCCTGCTGCAGTAACAAATTACCAACTTGTGGCCCATTTCCATGTGATATGATCAATTGATCCCCATTTTCAATGAACTTAACAAGGTATTCTGCTGTGTTGGATAAAGCTTTTTGTTGAGCAGAAGCTGAGGCATTTTCTGAAAGAATAGCGTTTCCACCAAGAGCTACAACAATCTTTTTTTTCATAATTATTATCTCCTTAATACTTTTAATAAAGTACAAGAGGCCGGACAGACTCTAAGCTTGTCACGGCCTCCGTAAATAATTAGTTTTTATATAACTTTATAATTATACTCTAGGAATGAATAAATTACCTAAAGTTGCAGCCATAATTGCCTTAATTGAGTGCATTCTATTTTCTGCTTCTTCAAATTGGCGTGCATATTTGCTATTGAAAACTTCGTCAGTAACTTCCATTTCTTTAATACCATATTGTTTTTCAACGTCTTTACCGTATTCAGTATCAGTGTTATGAAAAGCTGGTAGACAGTGCATAAATATTAATTGATCATCAGGAGTACCTGTTTTCTTCATTGCATCCATGTTAACTTGATATGGACGTAATAATTTAACACGTTCTTCCCAATTATCTTCTCCCATTGATACCCAAACGTCAGTATAAACAATATTTGATCCCTTCATACCTTCGTCTACATTATCAGTAATAACTAATTCAGCACCTGATTTTTTAGCAAAACTTTGTGCAATTTTTTGAGTATCATCTGTTGGGAACAATTCTTTTGGTGCAACAATGTGCACATTAACTCCCAAGATAGCACCTGTGACTAATAAGGAATTAGCAACATTATTACGACCATCTCCCATAAATGTGAGAGTTAATCCCTTTAATTTCCCAAAATTTTCTTTTACTGTCATAAAATCAGCTAACATTTGGGTAGGATGCCATTCATCGGTTAAACCATTCCAAACTGGAACACCACTGTCTTTAGCTAATATTTCAGCATCACTTTGCTTAAATCCACGAAATTCAATACCATCGAACATACTACCTAGAACTTTGGCAGTATCAGAAGTGGATTCTTTTTTGCCTAATTGAATATCACCAGAGCCAAGATATTCAGGATGTGCTCCTAAATCAATTGCTGCTGTAGTAAAAGCAGATCGTGTTCTTGTAGATGATTTTTCAAATAAAAGAGCAATGTTTTTACCTTCTAAATAACGATGTGGAATATGTGCTTTTTTTAATGCTTTTAAATGTAATCCAAAATCAATTAAAAACTCTAACTCTGCAGCTGAAAAATCTTTTTCAGCTAAAACACTTCTTCCTTGAAATACACTTTGTTTAAAATCTTTAGTCATGGTCAACCTTTTCTCCTTAAAGAATGTTTTTAATTTATTAAATTAACATAATTTTACGTACAGTATTATATCATTTGAAGAATAATAAATTATTTTTTAAGATCTTCTCTAACCATTGGACAACTCATGCAACGTGGGCCCCCACGACCGCGAGACAATTCACTTGAAATTACTTCCAACACCTTTAATCCGTGTTTTCTTAACAAATCATTAGAAACATAATTACGATTATAAGTTACAACCACGCCTGGTGCAATTGTCAATGTGTTTGATCCATCATTCCATTGTTCACGTCCAGCAATAATTGGATCACCATTACCTGTTGGAATCAAATCCAATTCACTAATACCTAGTGCTCTTTTTAGAACTTCTTTTAAATCAGTATCATGTTTAATGTTTAACTCATTACTATTTTTACCAGGTGTAATCGTCCAAGTATCAATCTTTCCATCTTCACTTAGAATACCTGGATGTACTGTAAACTGATCATAATTGATCATAGTAAATACAGTATCTAAATGCATCATTGCATGATTATGAGGAATTCCAATTGCTATTACAGTATCATAACTACTATTGGAGAAAAGATTCTTAGCAATATCTTGAATCGCATCTGCTGATGTTCTCTGAGAGACACCAATAGCCATAACATGATCACTTAATACTAGCTCGTCTCCACCCTCAATACGCGTATTATGATTCCGATCACGCCACACATGTACACCTTTATTAGCAAAGCGTGGATGATACTTAATAATCATCTCATTAAATAATGACTCACGTTGTCGGGCTGCAAAAGTCATATGATTAATGCTTATACCGTTACCAATACAAGCTGATGTGTCACGAGTAAAATATAAATTAGGCATAGGATCCATATAAAACTCATAATTGGAATCTTCAGCTAAACTTACAAGATCTTTAGGAACAAAATCTAGTTCGTTTTTCCGTACACCTGCCATAATTTTATTAACCATATCTTGAGTTGACATACTGGAAAGATATTCTTTTAAAGCATCATGAATAGATCCTGAAACATAGCCAGATTCGGACAACATTTGTTCCAAAAAATCATCTTTAACCTTTGTACCACCAGCATCTAATGCTTCAGCTGAAAGATTTTCCATGTACAGAACTTCAACGTCATTGTCACGTAAAGTCTGCGCAAAAAAATCATGTTCTTTTTGGGCAATTGGTAAATATGGAATGTCATCAAAAAGTAGCCTTGGCATCATGTCAGGAGTGAAATTTTCCACTTCATGACCCGGCCGCTTTAACATAACAGTTTTTAGCTTACCAATTTCTGAATAATTATGAATTGGTTCTGTCATTTTTCTTACCTCCATTTGTTAACGTTGTTACATATTATTTATACCATTTCTGTAAACGGTGTCAAGTGCAGTCTTTTAATC
>NZ_SCHP01000054.1 GCF_013607485.1 Bombilactobacillus bombi | reverse complement strand
TTGTATAAGAGACAGATCAGTGATTTATTGATATAGGTAGCATTAAATTTTTTCACATTATTTCATAAATTTTGTCATTAAACTTTATTTTTCCAAGGATAAATAATTTCAATAGTTTTTGCTATATTTTTTAATATAATTTGATTTAATCCAAAACACATCGCAAACTTAAAGAATTACTTCAAGCGCAAGCCTGCACCATTTTTACATTTTAATGCACAAAGTGATAAACAAGTTAAAGTATCCATAGGCATCCAATTTTCTAAAGGTTTAATTCTTGGTTTTAGTTCCAACGATTATGTTGGATTTGGTGAACTAAACTCAATCGTTTTCTTACATTTTGCTACACGCTAAAGCAAGCAAAAAGGATGGAACAAAATATTGTTCCATCCTTATTATTTACACCGTATTAATGAATATGTCGTTTATAGCGGTTTTATTCTTTTAACTGTGCCAAACTGGAACCAAAGATTTGCTCAATGGTTACTGGATCACGATGATCAAAGAATTGACTTTCGCCCTTATCTAAAGTAGCAATAGTCTGCATATCGTCATCAGATAATTCAAAATCAAACACAGCACTATTTTCTTCTATTCGACTTTGGTGAACGGATTTAGCCAGCACAACGATTCCTCGTTGAATTAACCAGCGCAAGATTACTTGTCCAACAGATTTATGATATTTTTGACCAATTTGAACTAAAGTTTCATTAGTAAAAATCTCATGTTGGCCTTCAGCAAACGGCGCCCAAGCTTCCACAGCTACATTTTCTCTTTGAATGGCTTGAACATCGCTTGCTCTTTGATACCAAGGATTAACCTCGATTTGGTCAATGACTGGCTGGATGTTACTCATTAACTCCAGATTTTTCAGCTGATCAGGAAAAAAGTTCGATACTCCAAGCGCGCGAATTTTACCTTCCTGATATGCTTCACTCATTGCCCGCCAGGCACCAGCCACATCACCATAGGCTTGATGCATCAGATATAAATCTAAATAATCCAATTGAAGGTTTTCTAAAGATTCATTAATTGCTCGTTTAGCACGTTCATAATTAGCATCTGCCACCCATAATTTAGAAGTAATAAACAGCTGTTCCCGTGCTACAGAGGTCTGCTTGATGGCTTGTCCCACAGCAGTTTCATTGTGATAGGCAGCAGCAGTATCAATTAAGCGATAGCCCGCATTAATAGCAGTCAACACCGTTTGCTCGCATTGATTCAAATCGGTAATTTGATAAACTCCCAAGCCTAGTTGAGGCATTGTCACGCCATTATTTAATTTAATTGTCGGTATTTGCATTAAAGACCTCCCACTTACAATTTGCGATCATTAAACATTTCAGCAGTTTCTCCAGCATAATGATCTATAAATAAACTCTTACCAGTATCTAAAGCCTGCAGCTGCTGCATTTCTTGTTCATTTAAGACAAAATCCCAAATATCAAAATTTTGCTGCATACGTTCTTTGTGGGTTGATTTAGGAATAACTACCACGCCACTTTGAATCAAAAAGCGCAAAGCTACTTGTGCAGCAGTCTTATTATAAGATTGACCAATCTTAGTTAATGTGGGATTTTGGAAAAGATTATTCTTACCCTCCGCAAATGGTCCCCAAGATTCAATTTGTGTGCCATACTTCTCCAAAAAGATCCGATCATTTTGGCGTTGATTAAATACATGAGTTTCTAATTGATTAACTGCAGGCGTAACCGACACATTTTTTACTAAATCAACATAACGATCTGGATAAAAATTAGAAACTCCAATGGCGCGAATCTTACCAACCTTATAAAGTTCTTCTAAAGCACGATATGTGCCATAGTAATCACCAAATGGCTGGTGAATCAAGACTAAATCTAGGTAATCTGTTTGGAGATTATCCATCGACTTCATAATTGAGGCTTGAGCCAGTTCATATCCTGCATTAGAAACCCAAACTTTGGTTGTTAAAAAGATGTCTTCGCGTTTAACACTACTTGCTTGAATGGCTTTGCCAACTGCGGCTTCGTTGCCGTAAGCTTGAGCCGTATCAATTAAGCGGTAGCCTACATCCAGTGCATCTAAAACTGCTTGTTCACATACTTTTAAATCGTTAACTTGAAAGACTCCAAAACCTTCTTGAGGCATTGTTACACCATTATTCAACGTAACATTTGCTACTGTCATAATTAACTTCCTTTCTCTATGAACTTTCAGCAATCCTACTTTTATTATATGGTTAAGGCTGCTGTTTGAATATTACTAATTACACATGCTAGTATACAGTTATCGTATACTAGAAAGGATATTTAATGATTGATAATCATCTTTTAGAAGAACTCGTTACTTTTTCTCAAACGGGCACTTTAGCTCAAACCGCCCAAAAATTTCACTTGACTCAGCCCACAATTACTCGCGGCCTGCAAAAATTAGAAACAGAGCTGGGCGTGCAGCTATTTATTCGTCAGCCTAATCGATTAAGTCTCACATCCACTGGCCGATATGCTGCCCAAGAAGCCCAAAAGTTATTACAGCAAAATAAGAGCTTCCACAAAAATGTCCGCAATTATGAAATCAGCCACCGTCAGATTAAAATTGGCAGTGTTGCTCCCGGTCCGGTAATCATTCTCAAGTATTTGCGCACGCATTTAAATAGACCATTTATTATTGAAGACCAATTACTCCGCCCGGAGAATATTCTCCCTCAATTACAAACTAATTACTTATCTATTATCATTACTAATCAACCTTTGAACACGGAAATGACTACAGCAAAATATCTCATGCAGGAGCGATTAGCCGTTAACTTAGATAAATTCATGGATTTAGCTAGTCAAAAAACAGTAACCTTTAACCAGCTAAAAGGTAAAAGTTTTATTGTGTTACAAAATATTGGTATTTGGAAAAATATCATCCAAGAACAAGTGCCGGCGGCTAAATTCCTTTATCAAGAACAGCAAGAAGCCCTTGCTGAAATTACCAAATACTCTAATTTTCCTTATTTTAGTACCAACTTCACTCCCTTTACTCAGCATTTTCCTCCAAATAATGGTCGCAATTGTGTCCCCATTGCTGATCAGTCAGCCCAAATGGATTTTTATGCTGTTTATCTTACCAAAAACGCCCATCAATTAACGCCCTTTATTAATAGTCTAGCTACAGCTTGCCACCAGTTAATCCCCAACCAGCCAAATTAATTCGCTAATATGGCAATTATCTACAAAACTATTGGCGATATTAATTAGTGAAATAGTCATTTTGCAGTTTAGTCTACTAGATAAAAGTGGTTTAATAAGTGGACCCTTCAGCCTTGTAGCCAAGGAAACATCCCAAAATAGTTACTGTCAGCTCTTGCAGATTAAGGTTCACTATTTGCTGACTTTTAATCCGATAATACCAACTAATAATAAAATAACAAAAAACCATTTAGTTAAAGAAATCGATTCTTGAAAGAGGAAACTGCCCACCAAAACTGATCCTAAAGTCCCAATTCCTGTCCAAATAGGATAGGCCAAACTCAAATCCAGCTTCTTAGTAGCCTTAATTAAAAAGTAAAAACTCAAAATCATTCCTATAACTGTTAAAACTGAATAGGATACACGCGTAAACCCTTTACTTAACTTCATCATTGCTGACCAAAAGACTTCACCTAAACCCGCTAAAAATAATTCTAACCATACCATGATTTTAATTTCTCCCTTTTTAAAAAAAAGACAACCATTAAACTCTTACTTAGGCCTAAAAGAGTTAATGATTGTCATGTCCGGCGACATTTAATGCTACTAGTTTAAGTATAAATATTTAAAAAAGTAAATGCAACTAGGACTAAGAGGGTTAAATAATATTTTTCTCATTTTATTAAAAAAGTTATTGACAGCGATGTCAAAAAGCGCGTATACTTTGCAAATAACAGCACTTGATAGGAGTAAATGACAATGTCTAATTTAACAAACTCACTTAATATCCGTCTGCGAAGTCGCTAACACACGACTGCTTTCATTTTTGCATGAATGCAGTCTGTTCCATTAGATTGTGTTCATGCCGACTTTTATTCAAAATAACTATTTTAGTCTGCATGAATTAGTACATGCAGACTTTTTTGGCTTTAGAAGTCTGTTTTCACAGGCTTCTTTTTTTAGTTTAAAAAACTACTTACTTAAAATATAAGGAGAAAAAGATGAAAAAACTACTTAATTTACTAACCTTACTGCTCACAGTAAATCTCTTAATATTAACCTGCGGACCGATTACACAGGTCCAAGCAGATGTTCAGACCCCAGCGTCAGATCATTATCTGCAAAAAATAAAGGCAAAAGGAACCATTGTAATGGGAACAAGTCCCAATTTTCCCCCGTATGAATTTATAAGTCATGACCACTCCCAGATTGTCGGGTTAGATATTGCTGTTGCTCAAAAAATTGCTCATGATATGGGCGTTAAATTAGTCATTAAGACGATGGATTTTAATTCCTTGCTGATGGCTTTAGAAGCCGGCAAACTTGATATGGTAATTGCGGGAATGAGTAAAACTGCCAAACGGGCTGAAAATGTAGATTTTAGCAATGTGTATTTTAATGGCGGTATGGATTTAGTTATTAGAGCCAGTGATCAGCACCAAATTAAAGACTACCATTCACTCGCCGGTAAAACTATCGGCTCACAAACTGGTTCTATTCAATATAATATGATCCGTGATCAAGCAAAAAAATCTAAACTAACAGGGATGGACAAAAGTACCTCATTGATTCTCGCCTTACAAACTCATAAATTGGATGCCGTGGCTTTAGACCAGCCAACAGCAGAAGCCTTTGCCAAAAAAGTTGGCGGTCTAGTCGCAATTAAATCGGGATTCGATATGGGCCAAACTCCTGGAATGGCGGTAGCCTTTCCTAAAGGCGCCCAATCACTAGTTAATTCTGCCAATCAATCAATTGCCGAAATTCAAGCCCATAATTTAATTAATAATAAGTACTTGCCCCAAGCTAAAAAATATTTTGCTACGGGTAATTCTCCTCAAAGTCGGGCAGCAGCTAATTCCATGTGGACCTATCGGGACTTTTTTGCTAAGGGATTTGAATATACCTTAATTATTTCTGCTGTTTCAATTATTTTGGGCGTAGTTTTAGGATTGATTCTAGCTTTAATGCGGCTGAGCCACAATAAATTTTTCCATATTATCGCTGTAAGTTATATTGAATTTGTGCGGGGGACGCCCTTAATGGCTCAAGTCTTATTTATCTATTTTGGCCTCGGATTTTTGGTAGACTTGCCAACGTTACTTTCTGGAATTATTGCCATCTCACTTAATGCGGCAGCTTATATCGCGGAGGTTATTCGTTCGGGAATCAATTCCATCCCTATTGGTCAAAGTGAAGCCGCCTATTCACTTGGGATGTCGGCTCATACAACGATGCGTTTTGTTATTCTTCCGCAAGCCCTCAAGAATATTTGGCCAGCACTAGGCAACCAATTAATTTCCTTAGTTAAGGACAGCTCCTTAGCTTCTGTTATTGGTGTAAGTGAACTGATTTATCAATCGCGGATTATTCAAGCCGATACCTTTCGGGGGATGATGCCTTTAGTCGTGGTAATGTTTTTGTATTTTGCTGTGACGTTTAGCATTTCTAAAGTAATGCAGCAATATGAGCAAAAAATGGCTCATTAATGACTTGGCGCACTCATCAACAACAAAAAATTGTGAAAGATTTTCTTGGCCTAGCAGACGTTAGGCTTTTTTAATGGATGTACTTATTAAATTTGGTTAGCTAATTTAGAAAAAAATTTAACTGGATTTCTTTCTCCTAGTGTGCTACTATACTATTACAGGAGATGATAAATGATGTTGAAATTAGCTAAAAAATTAGCCTTATTATTAGGAGTATTATTGATAATTCCACTTACAATGGGTTTTAGTTTACCTACTAAAACTGTTCCCAAGGTTCAAACTATCAGCATCTATAATGCTCAAGGACAAAAAGTTGCCCAAACTCATAGTCGTCTAGCCTGCAAACGAATTTATCATATAACGAATAATTCTTTTAATAATAAAGAAGTGCATCTTAACGCTCAGATTCCAGCTAATTCAAAGTTACAATATCGTTACTTATTAACAACCGCCAATCACCACCCCAATATGGAACTTGCTCTTTACAGTAACCACAATAATCATTATCTAAAAACTAAAGATTACCCTATTTCGATATTTCCTGTCCATCAGTCATACTGGAGATTATCGACTGCTGATTATCAAAAATTGCAGCATCCGAAAAATATGTTAAAGCCTTCAGCCAATAATTAAGTGAAACTGATTACTCAATAAATTAACCGCCAACTGGTCAAAGTATAGGCGGTTATTTTTGGATAATTTTTTATACTAGGCTGATTATTTACGTGCTGAAAGTATCAGAAACTTCTGTTATATTATCTTTTAATCTTAACAATAATTTTAATTTAAATATGATAATGGGTGAAAACTAATGAACAAATCAAGCTATAAAATTGGCGAATTCTCTAAAAGAGTCAATTTAACTGTCGATACACTTAGATATTACGAAAAAGAATATCTAATAACACCAAAAAGAGATAAGAATAATATTCGTATTTATGACAACAACGATATTAAATGGATTGAAT
>NZ_SCHP01000053.1 GCF_013607485.1 Bombilactobacillus bombi | reverse complement strand
GTGTGGTTTTGTATAGGATAGGAGTTATCCGCGCATGAAAGAAACCAATATTAGAACCTTGTATGATGTTCAACAAGTACTCAAGAAATTCGGTATTTATGTCCATTTAGGTAAGCGAATTTGGGATATTGAATTGATGGCTATTGAATTAGATCGTTTGTATCATGAACAAGTAATTGATCAAGCTACTTTTATTACTTGTAAGCTAGTCTTAGATCATGAGCATAACTTTGAAGAGCGAGGGTTAAAAAAAGCAGATGGATAAGCAAAATAAAAAATTAATTGGTATCGACTTAGGTGGTACTACAACTAAATTTGCTATTATGACATCCCAAGGTGAAATTCAGCAACGCTGGAGTATTCAGACGGATGTTTTAAATGATGGTAATAATATTATTCCGAATATTATTGAAAGTATTAATCATCATTTGGATCTCTATCAAATGCAGCCGCAACAATTTGCTGGTATTGGTATTGGTACTCCAGGAAGCGTTAATTATCAGCAAGGTACTGTCAGCAGTGCCTTCAATCTTAACTGGAATCGCCCAATGGCTCTTAAACAACAAATTGAGACTGGCACCAATATTCCGGTACAAATTGAAAATGATGCTAACGTTGCCGCTTTAGGAGAACGTTGGCAAGGTGCCGGTGATAATGCCGCAAATGTTGCCTTTGTTACCTTAGGAACTGGTGTTGGCGGTGGGATTATTGTAAACGGTCAAATAGTTCATGGTGTTGGCGGTTCTGCAGGTGAAATTGGCCATATGACAATTAATCCTAATGGTTATCAATGTACTTGCGGAAAAAGGGGCTGTTTAGAGACTGTGGCTTCTGCTACTGGCGTAGTCCGAGTTGCTCGTGATTATGCGCAAGAATATGCCGGTAATTCACAGCTGAAAGCAAGTTTAGACAATGGTGATGATATTACTTCCAAGGATGTTTTTGATTTAGCCAAACAGAACGATTCCTTGGCTTTAAAAGTTATTGACACCGTTTCTGATCAATTAGGCTTAGCTTTAAGTAACGTGGCTGTAACTTTAAATCCTAAATATATTATTATTGGTGGCGGTGTTTCTAATGCCGGAGAGTTTTTGTTGACTCATGTACAAGATAAGTATAATCAATATGTTTTCGCTGCCGTTAAAGACACAACATCCTTAAGACTGGCAACTTTAGGTAATGAGGCCGGTGTAATTGGCGCAGCATCATTAATCTTAGATAATTAGGCGTGGGGTGAATAGCTTGTCATTTTTAAATTCATTAATACTTGTTATTGCTATTTTTTTAATCTATTATGGTGGTTCTTGGCTATATTATCGCTTACGGGCAAAACAGTTAGGCGGTGCCTTGAGTAATAGCCAGTTTGAAGAAACTATGCGTAAAGCTCAATTAATAGACTTAAGAGAAAAAAAATACTTTGATGCAGGGCATATTTTAGGCGCTCGTAACCTGCCTTATACGCAATTGAAAATGTTAGCTACCGAACTACGTAAGGATTTACCTGTTTATCTCTATGAGCAAGGCAGTACTTTAAGTATTCGTGCGGCATTAAAATTGAAAAAATGGGGTTTTAATGATGTTAAATGGCTAGAAAAAGGCTTTAATGAATGGGAAGGTAAAACTAAAAAAACTACCAAACTTTAATGAGGCATACTGGCCGATTTAACTATCCAGGTACTACATAAGTTTGAAAATACTAAATGGTAATACTTGGTAATAAAAAGGGGGAGCCGGGACAATTTTGTCCCGGCTCCTGTGTTAGTAACGAATAAAAACCATATTATCTGTAATTTAATAGGGATAATTAGTTGGCGTGATGAGCCGAATGTGCTTTACGATTAGCGCGTCGGCGATTAGCTTCAATGCGCTCGTCTTCATCATTGACTGGTTGAATTACTTTTTTGCGATAGGTTAAAGCTGATCCCAAGATAGCTCCAGCAGTTGCTAAAGTGCCAATTGCAATACCTTTAATTAATCCACTTTTTTGTGACATTAAAATCCACCTCCTCTATGTCTTTCAAGTTAATTATCAACATCCTGTGTCATAATTTCAACCATAATTGTTAATTTTCTCATTATTAGGAGCTTTATTTTGAAAAAAAAACGTGTAGTCATTATTATCGGTCCCACAGCTGTGGGCAAAACGGCTCTCAGTATTAATCTGGCACAACAGTTTAATGGTGCGGTTATTTCGGGGGATTCGATGCAGATTTATCGTCATTTAGATATTGGCACGGCCAAAGTCACACCACAGGAAATGGCGGATATTCCACATTATTTGATTAATATACGTGATGTCCAACAAAAATTTACTGTTTATGAATTTCAAAAGGCAGCTTATCAGTTAATTAATCAAATTAATCAGCAGCAAAAATTACCTTTAATAGTGGGAGGGACAGGATTTTATATTAAGTCACTAGTTGACAATTTAAATTTAGGTGGTAAAAATAGCCATCTTCAACCTTTCCGGCAACAATATACACAACTTTTAACAACCAAAGGTCCCCAATATTTATGGGATTTGTTACAACAACAAGACCCTCAAGCAGCAGCCAATATTGCCCCCCAAAATACTCGTCGGGTGATTCGAGCTTTAGAAGTAGGCGCTTTAACGGGTGCAAAATTTAGCCAGCAGCCCCAATATGATGTAGATTTTGATTACTTAATTATTGGACTCACCACTTCGCGTACTTTATTATATCAGCGCATTAATCAGCGAGTTGATTTGATGATGACAGCAGGTTTAGAACAAGAGGCTTACTGGCTGTATCAAAAGCGCCAACAAGTTCCTCAAGCGGCCTTAGGGATTGGTTATAAAGAATTATTTCCTTATTTTGCTGGTCAGATTTCCAAAACAGAAGCTGTCGATTTAATTAAGCGTAACTCACGTCGTTTTGCTAAGCGTCAGTTAACCTATTTTCGACACCAATTAACTGTGCATTGGTTTGATGTTTTGCAGCATCCAGAACAAATTAAGCAAATTAAAGCTTTGATTAAAAAATTTAAGGAGTAAAAGATGGATTGGACAGAAAGTTTACCCTCAAACATTCAACAAGCAATTAAAGAAGTAGATCAACAAATTAAGCCCCAGATAGCTGCAATGAATCAGCGCTTGGATAATAACCAAGCTAAAGTTTTAGCAGCTTTTAGGGCTCAACAAGTAGCGGAAAGCCATCTTCACGGATCTACAGGTTATGGCAGTTTTGATGAAGGACGTGATACCTTAGATAAGGTTTACGCACAAGTATTTGGATGCCAAGCAGCATTAGTGCGGCCGCAGTTTGTTTCTGGTACCCATACGATTGCGGTCGGCTTATACGGCTGTTTAAAACCTGGACAAAAATTGTTATATATTACTGGAAAACCTTATGATACCTTGCAGGAAGTTATTGGGCTTACTGGTAATCAGATTGGCTCTTTAAAAGAATATGGAGTTCAATTTCAATATCAGCCCTTAACGGATCAAGGCGCAGTTGATTTTCAAAATTTAACTCAAACGCTTAAAACTTTTCAGCCTGATGTCATTGCTATTCAGCGATCCAGAGGCTATGAAGTCCGTCCAAGTTATACAATCGCTCAAATTAAAACAATGATTAATTTTGTTAAGCAAATTTCACCTCAAGCTATCATATTTGTTGACAATTGTTATGGGGAGTTTTCTGAAGAACAAGAACCTACCGAAGTTGGTGCTGATTTAATTGCGGGTTCTTTATTTAAGAACGCGGGCGCGGGTATTGCTACTACTGGGGGGTATTTAGCTGGCAGAAGCGATTTGATTGAGCGCGCTGCTATCCGCTTAACTGCACCTGGAATTGGCAGCCATGAAGGGGCTACTGGCAATTATTTACGGGGGATGATTGAAGGCTTTTTCCTAGCGCCTCAAGCAACGGCTAATGCCATTAAGGGAGCTATTTTTGCGGCGGCGCTCTTAGAAAAATTAGGTTTTGAAGTAACCCCTAAGTGGAATGAACCCCGAACAGATTTAATCCAAACTATTATTTTAAAAAGTCCGGAAAAAATGGTTCAATTTGCACGCGCAATTCAAAAATATTCTCCAATTGATTCATTTGTAACTCCAGAAGCCAGTCCAATGGACGGTTATGAAGATCCTATTGTGATGGCTGCTGGAACGTTTGTAGAGGGTTCAACGATTGAATTATCAGCAGATGGACCTGTGCGGCCTCCTTATGCGATTTATTTACAGGGTGGACTTACTTATGCGCATGTTCGAATTGCAGTTGCGCATGCATGCGCAGATATTTTGCAGTAGATGTCAGCAAAGCTTACATGAAACGTTGACGCTATTGCCAAGAATTGTTATATTGAATTTATGTTCGAGGTCAAGGTATGGAAGAAAAGCAAATTCGTAAAAATCTTGCTATTTTACCCGTTAGTACAACTGCTAAGTTGACAGGACTTTCCGCCCGTCAATTACGATATTATGAACAATTTGATCTGGTTCATCCTAAACGTAGTGCAGGTAATCAGCGCCTCTATTCATTAAACGATGTTGATTGTTTATTAGATATTAAGGACTATTTGAGTTCTGGTATGACTATGGCACAAGTGCAACGGGTAATGCTTAAACAGCGCTTTACTAAGAAGACAACAGAGATTAGTGATACTACTGCGCGGAAGATTTTTAGTCAGGAAATGTTACGAATTGGCCGCTGGGATACCCATGATTCGAATAATTTATACTAATTAGGAGATAATAATTTTATGGCTGCAAGCAAGTATACTGCTGAGGATATTCGCAAAATTGTTCAAGAAGAAGATGTTGCATTTTTACGGTTAATGTTTACAGATATTAATGGAATTATTAAAAATGTAGAATTGCCAATTGATCAATTAGATAAGGTCTTGGCTAATAAAGCTACTTTAGATGGTTCTTCAATTGATGGATTTGTTCGAATTGAAGAAAGCGACATGTTGCTTTATCCTGATTTAAATACTTGGTTGATTTTCCCTTGGAGTGCTGAACATGGTAAAGTTGCACGTTTAATTTGTGACATTCATACAGCAGATGGTCAAGAATTTGCTGGAGATCCTCGTAATAATTTGCGTCGAATTGTTAAAAGAATGCATGCAGCTGGGTATTCAACTTTTAATATTGGTCCTGAACCAGAGTTCTTTTTATTTAAGTTAGATGAACAGGGACAACCGACACTCAACTTGAATGATAATGGCGGCTATTTTGATTTTGAACCGGTGGATTTAGGAGAAAATTGTCGTCGGGATATTGTTCTAGAATTAGAGAAAATGGGCTTTGAAGTTGAGGCTAGTCACCATGAAGTTGCTCCAGGTCAGCATGAAATTGATTTTAAATATACTGATGCTATTGAAGCTGCTGATAATATTCAAACCTTTAAATTGGTTGTACGGACGGTCGCCCGCAAACACGGCTTACATGCAACCTTTATGCCTAAACCTTTAGAAGGAATCAATGGGTCAGGGATGCATATTAATATGTCTCTATTTAATGAACGGGGCAATGCTTTTTACGATCCGCAGACTGATAATCAATTATCTCGAACAATGATGTATTTTTTGAATGGATTAATGGAGCATTCACGCGGCTTAACAGCTATTAATAATCCAACAGTTAATTCATATAAACGCTTAGTTCCTGGTTTTGAGGCGCCAGTTTACATTGCTTGGTCTGGAAAAAATCGTTCACCGTTGATTCGTATTCCGATGGCTCGAAAGAATGGAACTCGTTTGGAAATGCGTAATGTGGATCCAACTGCTAATCCATATTTAGCTATTGCAGCAATTTTGAGTTGTGGATTACAGGGGATTAAAGAACAAAAGTTACCAGTACCGCCAGTGAATCGCAATATTTATACAATGTCTGAAGAAGAACGTCATGCTAATAAAATTTATGATTTGCCTTCAACTTTGCATAATGCTATCAAAGCTTTAAAACAGGATCCAGTTGTAGTCGAATCTTTGGGTGAACATTTATATAAGAGTTTTGTTGATTCACGCGAATTAGAGTGGTCAGCTTATCGGCAAACTGTTTCTGAATGGGAAAGAGAACAATATCTGAAACGATTTTAAAAAAATATTGACAAGTACTGTTATTGTACTTTATAATAATACTTGTTTGTCGCAGTGGCTCAGCTGGATAGAGCAACGGTCTTCTAAACCGTAGGTCGTGAGTTCGAATCTCACCTGCGACATTTTAGCCATATTTAACCGCAATCCAACTAAGGGGTTGCGGTTTTTGTTTTGCTTTGAAACGTTGATATATCAATGATTGAACCCGTGTCAAAGTAAAAATATTTTTACCACACAAAAACCACACAAAATTAATCCAAAGAAACGCCCATGCAACAAGGCTTTGAGCGTCATTTAAAAATTATCAATCACATTTAATGCTTTTTGGTTATCAGCTTCGCGTTTATCTTTCAGCAGATGGACGTAAACTCTTAAAGTAACACTAGTATCAGCGTGCCCCAATATTTCGGATATATAGTCCATCCACACCAACCCCCTTGCTAATCAAAATTGAGGCGTGTGTATGGGCGCAATCCGTGAAAGGTAATAATATTATTAGCATTTACTTCGGTTTTTTTAGATTAATGCTGTTCGGATTAATTATAAAATCTGCAATAATAAATATTAATATTCAAGCTTTGGCAATCTATAGTATCAGTTTCTTATATGCTTTATATCT
>NZ_SCHP01000052.1 GCF_013607485.1 Bombilactobacillus bombi | reverse complement strand
ACATACCCTTGAAAAAGCTCATAAACAGGCTAGCAATATTAAAATAAATCAATACACTAGTTAAGTCGCTTAAAGTACTAATAAAAGGACCACTAGCTACCGCGGGGTCAAAACCGATTTTTGCCATTAACATCGGAATTAAGCTACCAGCTAAATTAGCCACGGTAATAGCAGCCATCATTGCTAAGCCGATAACTGCTCCCAAAACTAGATTATGTTTCCATATTCCTACTACCACCATAATAGTTAATCCTGTAATAAGGCCGATAACTAAACCAGTTATCAACTCCTTTAACAGCAAGCTCAACAA
Organism: Bombilactobacillus bombi; assembly: GCF_013607485.1. Lineage (GTDB taxonomy): Bacteria > Bacillota > Bacilli > Lactobacillales > Lactobacillaceae > Bombilactobacillus > Bombilactobacillus bombi_A. The sequence goes on along the minus strand of NZ_SCHP01000052.1, from coordinate 6,375 downwards.
GTGTTGAGGCTTATTATTAGTTAAAGATAGGCGTCTAACAGCAACGGCCAAACTTTGCGTACCAGCATTACCAGCAGTCCCTGTAATTAGCGAGATAAACACTGCTAAAATACTAGCTTGACTTAATAAAGTTTCAAAATGAGAAATTAAAGTGGCTGTAATCATCCCTAAAAACAATAAAGTTATTAACCATGGCAAACGACTGCTCGCCGCCTTGACAGGCGTACTTTTCGATTCATCGACATCAACACCCGCTAATTTAGAATAATCATCTTGAGCCTCATCATCAATAACTTCAATTACATCGTCAACCGTAACGATTCCCATCAATTTATGGGCATGATCAATAACTGGCAAAGCGACAAATTGATAATCACGAAATACTTGAGCTACAGCTTCTTGATCATCATCGACAAATACCGAAATTACATTACTAGTCATAATTGTACTTAAGACAGCCTTTTGACTATGGGTAAATAATTCTCTTAAAGATAAGGTTCCCACTAAGTCATTATCATTATCAATTACATATAAGTAATAAATAGTCTCAGCTGTATGGGCGAATTTTCGCAATAAGTCGAGGGCTTCTTTGACATTTAAATCTTGGTGCATGACTACATAATCAGTAGTCATCAATCCCCCGGCAGTCTGAGTATCATAATGCAATAACCCCCGCAATTGATTGGCATCAGCTTGCGGCATTAATGATAAATAACGATCGACTTCACTTTTATCCAGATGTTCTAATAAATCGGCGGCATTATCATCATACATGCTGTTTAAAACTTCCGAAGCATATTTCAGATCCATTTCTGCCAAAATTTCCGAAATATTAAATTGATCATCTTCCAAGGTATCGAACATATCGCCTACTTCATCAGGTGCCATGACTTCATACATGCGCAAACGCTGCTCGTGATTTAAAGTCAAGAAGAACTGCCCCTGTTCATAAAAGTGCATGTCTAAAAAGCGTTTACGAAACTGTTTAGTTCGTTCTTCGTCGAGTATTTTTCTAAGTTTGCGAAACTGAAGATTAATTGGAGTTTGTAATTCCTGCATGATTATCACCTAATGTCTTTATCGCAATAAAAATTATTTTGATAAAGTTATTTACTATTTCTTTGAAGCAGCTGCTGTAAATCAGCTGCTAAGGGAGCAGTTATATTTACTTGCTGCTGGCTAATTTGATTAAAAAAGCTAAATGTACTGCAGTGTAAGGCCTGGCGCTGTAAAAGATTGGTAGCTCCGCCATAAGCATCATCACCAATCAAAGGATGCCCTAAATAAGCAAAATGTACACGAATTTGATGTGTTCGTCCTGTAATTAACTTGACCCTTACCCAGGTAAAATCGGGATAAGTCTTCACCACTCGATACTTAGTTAAGGCCCATTTACCGGCCGCCGCAACACAGCGTAGATTATGATTATTGCTATCTACCCCGATAGGTGCACAGATTTGCCCGCTAGACTGGGCTAAATGTCCACTTACAATGGCATCATACTCTTTATTAACAGCTGTTGTTAAGAATTCCCCCGCCAATAAACTATGCGCGTAGGCATTTTTGGCAAACGTAATAATACCTGAAGTATCACGATCTAAGCGTGACACTAAATGAATAGCATCATTTTCAGCATCGCTGGTCTGCAAGTAATATTTAACATAATTAGCCAAAGTGGCACTGGTAAGATTCATCACAGGTAAAGAAGCCAAACCTGCTGGTTTATTAATAATTAAATAATTATCATCTTCATAAAGAATATCTAAAGTCCCCGCTATCGGAGCAATTTTATGGGAGCCTTGTTCTTGTGGCAAGACAACTATAATTTCATCACCATAGTGTAATTGATAACTAAAGAAGCGGCGATGGTGATTAACATAAATTTGTCCATGACGAAACTTTAATTGTTTCAACTGCGTCTTGGAAAAACCACGCTGACTTAAAAAACTAACTAATTTTTGCGGATATTGATCGTCCTTTTGCCAATGATAAAGCATTAGTTTTCATCCACTAAAAAAGCATTACGTACCCGCAGCCAGAATCTTTTGGGACGATAAGAAGCAATGTTAATGGTTTCGCAAGAAATTTGATAGTCGATCTTTTGGACTGAACAATGGTCATAGGACAAGTTATCAATTGTCACAATATAATCACTTTGAGGAGCAGGCATCACGGTTAAAACTTGCTCTTTAGGCAAAATTAACGATGAATTAACAGTCCGATAAACTCGATTATTAATCGGTGCCATTTCATTAAACTGCATAACTGCTAAAGATGGATCAATTAAAGCGCCACCTAAAGACTTTGAATATGCCGTAGAACCGCTGGGAGTTGATAAAACTACACCATCTCCGCGAAAGCGTTCAAAACGTCGGCCATCAATTAAAATATCCGCCCGCATTGTCTGAGAAACCCGCTTCAAAATGGATTCATTTAAAGAAAGAAAATGGCTAACTACGCCACTTTTAAAAGTCACTTTAACATCCAGCAAAGGAAAGCAAATAGTTTTTTTCTGATTATTGACAATATGTTCCACCAGGTTATCAACTTCACTATCCTGCCAATCGGTATAAAATCCGAGGTGTCCAGTATGGATACCTACAAACTCTATATGTTCTAGTTGATCGTTAAAACGATGAAAAGCACTTAAAAACGTTCCGTCACCACCAACTGTGACGACTAAATCTGGTCGATTAGCACTAATAGTGATACCCGCTTGTAATAACTTCGATTGTAATTGCTTCGCAACTTTTTGGGAGATATTCTTTGTATTACTTTGAATCCAAATTTTCATGCGCACGCTCCTTTTGACCAGGATAATCAGGACCCTTTTGATTAGTAAAATACTTTTGAGCATCTTGAATTTCCCCACGAATTTTGGACATTTCTTCATCAAGCATAAATGAAGCTTCTGCAGCTCTTTTTAAACGAGCATTAATATCTTGCGGAAAATCACCTTGATACTTATAATTTAGGGAGTGTTCAATTGTTGACCAAAAATTCATGGCTAAGGTGCGAATTTGAATTTCAGCTAAAATTTCTTTAACACCATTAATTTGTTGAATGGGATACTTAATCACCATATGATATGAGCGATACCCGCTAGGTTTACTATTTGCTATATAATCACGCTCTTCTACAACTGCCAAATCAGTGCGGTCGTGTAAAATGTTGACTACTTGATAAATGTCTTCAACAAATTGGCATTGAATACGTAAACCCGCAATATCTTGCATATCTTGTTCTAATAACTCATCTTTAATAAAACGGCGCTGCATCTTTTCTTTGATACTTTCGACCGTTTTCACTCGCCCAATTACATATTCAATCGGTGAGTGTTCTCCTTTTTCAATGTATTCTTTACGTAGACCTCGTAATTTGATTTTTAATTCATTTACTGCTTGTTCATAGGGCAATAAGAAAGTTGTCCAGTTTCTTTCTGCCATTGCGATCACCTCAACGTGTTAACTATACCATATTACAGCTAAAATTTAGCAATTTACTTCACGGTAAAAAGCGCAAATAAATTGAAACTTTTGGAAAATTTGATATGGTAGTATGTGAACTTTAGCCAAACTTCACCACTAAGGAGGGTTTTTCATGTGGGAAATTTTTATCTTTGTTAACCCTATTGGAAACCGCTGTTTAACAACCGAAAAAACTATTATTAAGTTTGCGAACAAACATAAAGTCAGTGCGCACTTTAAGTTTATTGCTCTCAATAACGTTTATGCGATTGATGATTATATGCGGCGCAAACACTTGGATTTAAATAATATTAACTTACGAAACCAAATTACCCAAAAAATCCATCAGGCCACCTTATTTTATAAGGCGGCCACCTTTCAAGGTAATCGTAAGGGCCGACAATTCCTTATGCAATTACAAGATGATGTAAACTTAAAACATCAAGAATTTAACGAGCAGCTTGTTCAAAATGTGGCACAGCAAGTGGGCTTAGATTGGTCAACACTTTTGGCTGATAAAGATAGCCAATTGGCGCTGAACCAATGCCGCTTAGATCAACAAAAAGCAGCTAGTTTTGGGATTACTGCCACTCCAGCAACGGTTATTTATGATTATTCTAGTTATTTCTGTGAACAAGGTGTCTTAATTAAGTCTTGCACTTTGACGCAATTAAGAGAATTTTTAAATAATTTAATTAAAAAAGATTATCAAATTTTGCTTGATCGACGCTTGCACATGCTTGAATAATCTTTGCGGATACCAGTGGAACCTTAGCACTACTAGTTTGTTGAGCCTTCTGTGCTAAGGGCAAATAACACGGCCAAAAACGGTAAATAGGAAACATAGTTTTTGGCGGTGTTTTTTTGACAAAATTTAACAGTGAATATTGTTGCTGATAACACCAATTCTGCCACTGAATAAATTGATGGGTAGGAACTAATTGTTGTTTTTGATACCATCTTTGCCAATTAATTTTCTCAATTTGATAGTGAGGCGGGGAAACTTGAAGTTCTAGTAACTGGGTCCAACTTGAAATAAAGCTTTGTTGCCAATATAGCTTATTGGAATAAGGTGAAGTTTGATAGTGATAATTTAAGCGTAAAAAATTTTCCTGCGGCAACTTAAATAACACATAAAACCCCCAGTGTTTGGAATAACTAACAATACTTTGTAAATGCTTTAAGTGTTGGGCTTGGCGGTAGTGTTTGGGACCAAAAATCCATAGCGGACGTAAATTTTTGCGCTGATATAAAAAATGGCGGCGTGCTAATTCGTTTTTACTAATCGGTGAACATTGATATTCTACTGCTAAGTGCCATTTATAATTACGTGCATATAAATCTAGACGCTGTTCTGAATCCCAAATGTATTCCAAATCCACTGTAAAGGTCGGTGCCAAAAATTTTGCTAGCCACTTTTTGCCCGCACGATGGATGGACGATTCAGCTATTTGATTAGTCTGGTGGCTATAATGCCGAAAAAACGGCTGTTTTTGCCCGCAAATTAGCTGTACAGGACGACGGCATTGTGGGCAAAAGAATTTATCAGATATTTGGGCTACTTTTGCATAAACTATCTGTCCATTTTGATTATATGCGGCTAGGATAAAACCACCCTTTATTTAATTACCCCTATCCAATCTAAAAAACAGTAAAAATAAGGGAGTGAGGACAAATATTGTCCTCACTCCCTCATCTAATCATAGACTATTATTTAAAATAATATCGTGACAATTCAAAAGCAGTCTGTCTCATGACTGGTTGACCAAATTCAGCTAAAACTGCAGCTGAAAGTGGTACTATCTGCCCATATTCCTGCACTAAGGCAGTTAGGTTATTCAAGGTAATACTGCGCAATTCATCAACATAAATAGTTAAATGTAAGTAGTAGACATTTTGATAACGATAAAGGTCGCTTTCAAAACTTTCGACAGCTAATACTTTACTTAAAGCTACAAAGTTTTCAAAATCTGCAAATTTAACTACTAGTTCCTGTGTGGCTGGATTTGCTGTTTCCCCAGTATTATTCTCATCATCTTGTCCGACAAATCCTAAGGACTGCAAAAGCTGATTTTCTTCTTGAGGAGAACTGTCTTGTCCGTCTTTAGGCGCTTTAGAAATTAGTAATTCTAGGCCCTTGCTATTAGGCACCACTTGGAAAGTAACAGTTTGATCCTGAGTAAAAGTGTGGTCAGTATCAACTTCTTCTAAAATACTATAAAAGAAGGACTCAATTTGCTTGCGGTTCCCGAGTAAATCCAGCACAGTTACGCCACGCTCTTCCAAATCATGATTACCTAAAACAACGCGAATCATATTTTCACTTACGTGTTCAATTTCCACGGCTGTCAACCACCAATCTTTCTTCCTTACTAACCTATTTTAACAGTAACACTCTTAAAGTAAAGTAATTGAATTAAAAAAGACTAGAACAAATAAACGTTCTAGTCTTTTCGTTACTTAAAAAGTGATTTAAACTTACTAGCTAATTAAATAGACTGTGCTCTTTGCAATTCTCTTAATTCCATAACACGTACCTTGCGCGGTAAGAAGCGCCGAATTTCATCTTCATTATAACCAACCTGTAAACTCTTGTCATCCATCATAATTGGGCGACGCAATAAACCAGGGTTAGTTTCAATTAATCCAATTAATTGGTCGATTGTTAAATCATTAATATCCATTTTCAAAGCTTGATAAGCCTTAGACCGTGTGGAGATGATTTCTTCAGTACCATCTTCAGTCATCTGCAAAATTCTTTTAATCTCATCTTTAGAAAGTGGTTGTGCAAAGATGTTGCGTTCCTTAAAGGGGATATTGTGTTCTTTAAACCACTTCTTAGCCTTACGACAAGAGGTACAACTTGGAGATGTATATAAAGTTACCATGTTTGAATCTCCCTTCTTAC
>NZ_SCHP01000051.1 GCF_013607485.1 Bombilactobacillus bombi | reverse complement strand
GTTCATACTGGTTCTATTATATCTGATTACTTAATCGTATAGGATTGCGGTGTAATACTTGAAAATTATTGGTTGAGGTTATATAATAATGCTTAAGTTGATTTCACATGACGAGTGAGCAGGAATGCTCACTCTTTTTATTGCAGATTGGCGATAAGTAAAATAAATAATTTGTGATTGAAAGGGGTGTTGTTTTGGAAACAGTCACAACTGAAATTAAAAAAATGGTCCAACCAATTTTAGATGTTCATGGTTTTTATTTAGTAGATTTAGAGTATGTCAAAGAAGGCCCAAGCTGGTACTTGCGCCTTTATATTGATAAGCCTGGTGGTATTGACATCGAAGAGTGTGCCTTGGTTAATCAAGAATTGAGTGATAAATTAGATGAGCAGGCTCCTGATTTGATTCCCAATGCTTATTTTCTCGAAGTTTCTTCACCGGGAGCAGAACGTCCATTAAAAAATGAACAAGATTTAAAAATGGCTCTTGGTCAATATATTCATGTGAGTTTATATCAAAAGCAGGATAAACAAAAAATATTTGAAGGTATTTTATTGGCCTATGATTCAGAACATCTACACTTACAGTGCAAGCAAAAAACAAAATTGCGTGAAGTTGTATTAGAACGTAAGAATATTGCAGCCATGCGTTTAGCAATCGAATTTTAAAAGGGGATAACAATAATGAGCAAAGAATTAGTTGATGCATTATCAGAATTAGAAAAAGAGAAAGGCATCGACAAAAATGTTATTATTGAAGCAATGGAAGCTGCCTTAGTCTCGGCTTATAAACGTAATTTTGGTCAAGCCCAAAATGTGGATGTTAATTTCAATGAAAAGACAGGCGATTTTCACGTTTATACAGTGAAAGAAGTGGTGGCAGAAGTTGCTGATGAGCGTTTAGAAATCAGTTTAGAAGAAGCTCAACAAATCAATAAGGGTTATGAAATTGGTGATCATATAAACTTTGAAGTTACACCAAGTAACTTTGGACGAATTGCGGCACAAACGGCTAAGCAAGTAGTTATGCAGCGGGTACGCGAAGCAGAGCGTAATAATATTTTTAATGAATACAGTCAATATCAAGATGAAATCATTCAAGGTATTGTGCAAAGACGTGATAATCGTTTTGTTTATATTAACTTTGGTCATGTCGAAGCGGTAATGGGCCGCACGGATCAGATGCCGGGAGAGTCTTATCAGCCACAAGATCGCCTCAAAGTTTATGTATCTAAAGTGGAAAATACTACAAAGGGACCGCAAATTTTTGTTTCACGAACTCATCCCGAATTGGTAAAGCGTTTATTTGAACAAGAGGTCCCAGAAATCTATGATGGAACTGTAGAAATTGTGTCGATAGCCCGCGAAGCAGGTGATCGCACCAAAATTGCAGTCCGCTCCGAAAATCCTAACGTAGATGCTGTAGGAACAACTGTTGGACCTCGAGGGCAACGGGTACAGGCAGTGGTTGATGAACTTCATGGTGAAAATATTGACGTAGTAGAATATGAAGATGATCCTTCTGATTTTATTGCAAATGCTTTAAATCCTGCCGAGGTTATCGCTGTTCAATTTGATGATGAAACTAGACCTAAATCTTGTATTGTTATTGTGCCTGATTACCATTTGTCTTTAGCTATCGGGAAAAAAGGACAAAATGCTCGTTTAGCTGCTAAATTAACAGGCTTTAAAATTGATATTAAGCCGGAATCAGAAGTAGAATTTGTTGATGATGATAGTACTAATTCTTCTGAGGATAATATTGAGGACGATTCACCAATGACTACTGATTCAGCTTTAGAAGATGATAATCCTGCGGAGAGTTAAATTTAAGGTGGTGATTTTTCTTGAAACAAAGAAAGGTTCCAATGCGTAAAGATGTTTTAACTAATGAAATGGTGCCTAAGCGTTTATTAGTAAGAATTGTACGTAATAAAGAAGGCGAAGTCACTTTAGACCCCACTGGGAAAAAACCTGGACGTGGTGCTTATGTTGGCTTGAATCCTGATGATGTTAAGCAGGCAGCAGCTAAACATACGCTGGATAAAGTGTTACAGACCAAGCTTTCAGATGAATTCTATCAAGAATTATATGAATATGTTGACCACCAAAAGGCCCGCTTGGATTTGTGTGGCGAATTGGGTAAGAAACATTGAACAAACAAGCAGTTTTAAATTTATTAGGTTTAGCCTTTAGGGCTCAACGGGTAACTAGTGGTCAACAATTAGTAGTTCAGGCTATTAGAAAACAAGAAGCACAGTTTGTGTTTTTAGCACAAGATCTTAGTCCAGCTTCCAGCAAAGAATTGACGTTTGAATTACAAAAACGGCAAATACCGTTTACTAATAGTTTTTCGCAAGCAGAGTTAAGTCAGGCTATTGGACGTTTACGAAAAGTAATAGCCGTAACTGATCCTGGATTTGCGCAGCGATTTAAAGAGTTAACCAGCATTAATTAAGGAGTGTGAATTTATGGGAAAAAAGCGTGTATACGAACTAGCAAAAGAATTATCCATCCCCAGTAAAAAATTAGTAGATTTAGCCCAAAAAAATAAAATTGAGGTTTCTTCACATATGGCAGTTTTATCTGACCAGCAACAAGCACAATTAACACATATTGTTCAAGGACAAAAATCGACTTCTACAACAAATAATCAAACTCAAAAATCTTCTAAAACCAAAATTAAAGTGACTGCCATTAGGCGTTCAGAAAAGAAAAAAGTTGCTCCTAAAACAACTAACACCGTAAAGCACGAAAATTCGGCTCAACCAAGCGCAACCCAAGCTAAAAAAACTGCTAACCGCTCAAGCAATAATAACAATCGGCGACAACACAATAACAATGGCCGTAATCGTTTTAATCAAAATCGAGCTAACAATGATCATCGCTCAGCAATGATTAATAGTGCTAGTGCAGGTCGAAAGCACTTGGCACAATATAAGCAAAATGCTCAAGCTTCGGTAGCTGAAGTAGAGCAAGCCCGTCAAAAACCGGCTAAAAAAGCAAGTCATACAGCACATAATAATGAACAACGCCGCAGTAATGAGACCCGCCGTAATAATACTGCTGTTCCGCATAATAATGCGCGTCCACAACGTAATAATAGCAATACGCAGCATCGAGCAAATTCACAAACCAGAGCTTCTGCTCCTTCTAAGCCAAGTGTTCAAAAAACCGTAACTTCAACGCCAGTTGCTGCTGTCCCCGTTACTGAGAAAAAGGCAGCTGATACAAATAAGCGACAGCACGAATTTACTAATAATCGTCGTAAAAATGATTTTACTAACTATCGTAATCGTCCTAAGCATAAAAATAAAAAGAAATTACACAAACAGCAACAATCAACCCAACCAAAGAAACCAATGCCACAACGTAAGGAGCGGCCATTACCAGAAACTTTGGAATACAGTGTGGGTATGAATGCCCAAGATTTGGGTAAATTGCTTCACCGTGAGCCAGCAGAAATTGTTAAAAAACTGTTTATGCTAGGGATTATGGTCAACCAAAATCAATCTTTAGATAAAGACACAATTGAATTATTGGCCACTGATTACGGCATTGATGCAGCAGAAAAAGTTGAAGAAGATCTTACTGATTTAGACAATATTTTTGAAGAAGAAGTCAGCAATACTGCTAATTTGGCCCAGCGTCCACCAGTAGTTACTATTATGGGTCACGTTGACCATGGTAAAACCACTTTACTTGATCGTCTCCGTCATACTCATGTTACAGAAGGTGAAGCAGGGGGAATTACCCAACATATTGGTGCCTATCAGGTGCGTTTAGATAATCGTTTAATAACTTTCCTAGATACTCCAGGACATGCTGCCTTTTCTAATATGCGAGCACGTGGAGCCGACATTACAGATATTGTAATATTGGTAGTGGCGGCCGATGATGGTGTGATGCCTCAGACTATTGAAGCAATTAATCATGCTAAAGCAGCTAAGGACCCGATTATTGTTGCTATCAATAAAATTGATAAGCCTGATGCTAATCCGCAGCACGTAACTGAAGAATTAATGCAATACGATTTGATTCCTGAAGATTACGGTGGCGATACAATTTTTGTAAATATTTCTGCTAAGCAAGGAACTGGTATTGATGACTTATTGCAGATGATTTTACTGGAAGCTGATGTCTTAGAATTAAAAGCCAATCCTCAACAAAAGGCAGTAGGAACTGTAATTGAAGCACGCTTAGATAAGGGACGTGGCCCAGTTGCTAGTTTATTAGTTCAACAGGGTACTTTGCATAAGGGTGATCCAATTGTAGTCGGTAATACTTTTGGTCGTGTACGGGTAATGACCGATGATCGTGGTCGACGTATTAAAGAAGCTTTGCCATCCCAACCAGTTATGATTACTGGCTTAAATGATGTGCCTCAATCAGCAGATAAGTTTGTTGTTTTTGACAGTGAAAAATTAGCACGTTCAGCTGGTGAAGAAAGAGCTAAAAAAGCCCAAATTCAAGAACGCAAGCGTACTAATGCAGTAACCTTAGATAACCTGTTTGATACGATGAAACAACAGAATATGAAAAAAGTTGATGTAATTATTAAGGCTGATGTTCAAGGTTCTGTAGAAGCACTGCGTAATAGTCTAGAAAAGATTGATGTTGAAGGTGTACGGGTTAATATCATTCATGCGGCTGCTGGAGCAATTACCGAAACTGATGTCACTTTAGCTTCTGCAAGTAACGCAATTATTATTGGCTTTAACGTCCGTCCGACCAACCAGGCTAAAATTCAAGCTGATGAAGAAAATGTTGACATTCGTTTGCATAATGTTATCTATAATGCGATTGATGAAATTGAATCAGCTATGAAGGGTATGCTTGAACCAGTTTATGAAGAAAAAGTTACCGGGAATTTAACTGTCCGTGAAACCTATAAGGTTTCGAAATTGGGAACTATTGCTGGATGTATAGTGGACTCTGGTTTGATTCAACGTGATAGTGGTGTTCGTCTAATTCGAGATGGCATTGTAATCTATGAAGGTAAATTAACATCTCTTAAACGCTTTAAAGATGATGTCAAAGAAGTCAAGCAAGGTTTTGAATGTGGTTTAATGATAGAAAATTATAACGACATTAAAATCGATGATCAAATTGAAGCCTATATTATGCAACAAGTTCCTGTAGAATAGGAGGAAATTAATGAAATATCGTGTAGGACGGGTTGAACAAGAGATTCAGCGCGAAGTGAATGATATTCTCCTCAAACGTGTTCGTGATCCACGAGTTAATGAGATTACAATTACTGGAGTAGATGTTACGGGTGATTTGCAGCAGGCAACGATTTACTTTAGTGTTCTTTCTGAAACTGCTAGTGATGCTCAAAAAGCGCAAGCAGGATTGGATAAAGCCAAAGGACTAATTCGGCGAGAATTAGGTCAACGACTTTCAATTTATAAGACTCCAGAATTAATCTTTAAACAAGACCAGTCAATACGTTATGGGGAACGTATTGATGAATTGATTAAAAAATTGCATGAAAAAGAGCAATAAACAATAGCCGGGAAACCGGCTATTTTATTATTTAAATATGCTATACTTTATAGATGTGAACAAAATTAGTAGCCTTTAGAAAGAATAAGGTTAGGTTACTTAAAGAGGTAAAACATGTGAATGGAATTATTCCCTTATATAAACCGCGAGGTATGACCAGTGCAGATTGTGTTTATCAGTTGCGGAAAATTCTGCATGAAAAAAAAATAGGTCATACTGGAACTTTAGATCCAGAAGTTGATGGTGTTTTAGTAATCTGTGTAGGACAAGCAACTAAGCTTGTAAATTTATTAATGCAAAAACCAAAAACCTATCAAGGTCAAATCACCTTAGGAGTTGCTACTACCACAGAAGATGCCACCGGCGAAATCATTCAACAAACAAAACTTTTGCAGCCCTTTACTACAGAACAAATTGTTCAGACAATGCAAAGTTTATGCGGAACTATTCAGCAAACTCCACCACTTTATTCAGCAGTTCGAGTGAATGGAAAACATTTATATGAATATGCACGTGCTCACCAAAATGTTGAACGACCGACACGGACAGTGGAAATTTATCGCTTTGAGTTAAAGAACCATCCTTGTTGGCTGCAAGAAGCCGGCCAACAAATAATTGATTTTACTGTTCAATGTTCTAAGGGAACTTATATACGGACATTGGCAGTTCAATTAGGTGAACAGCTACAGGTGCCAGCTCATATGAGCCAATTAACGCGTATTACAGGTGGTGGCTTTGAATTGGCTAATACTGTTAGTTTGGAACAAATTAAAGTGCAGGTAGATGCGGCTCAAAGTGATTTTTTACTTCCGATTAGTACCATCTTTCACCACCTTCAACGTTACAATTTAAATACTGAACAATGGCAACAGGTACAAAATGGTCAGAAATTGACTTTACCAAGTATTAAGGCCCAGCAAGTGGCTTTATATTACAAAGATATTTTAAAAGCTATTTATAATTATCATTCTAATTCTTATGAGCCCCAATTGATGTTGCTCAAAAATGATAGGTGAATATTATGCAAGTTCAAGAAATTGATTTTCCGTGTCAAATAAAAATTATTAATCAACAGCCAATAGTATTAGCAGCAGGTTTTTTTGATGGAATTCACTTAGGTCACCAAAATGTGATTAAAACCGCTGTTCGTTTGGCACATAATAAACATCTTCCTTGTGGAGTCATGACTTTTGATCGTCACCCAGCAACCGTGTTTGGAACTATTCCACCAGAAAAATATC
>NZ_SCHP01000050.1 GCF_013607485.1 Bombilactobacillus bombi | reverse complement strand
GTCTTTTCTTTATTGTTTCTCATTGACAGGTTCTTTTGAACCCTGCACTTTTGCGTTTAGAAACTTTATTCAGTTTTCAAAGTTCACCTCGCTGCCATGTAGCAGCTGTTTTATTATATCAGCTACTCGGAAGCTTGTCAAGAACTTTTTTATTGACTTTTTTGTCGCTTGTTTGTTCTTAACTTCTCCTCCGTGACAACAGAAAATATCTTACCAAGTTTTCTTCCTAAACGCAAGTACTTTTTTCAAAAAAATTAAATTATTTTATATTTTCCAGAACATCTTGGATCCAAATGTCCTTCATATCAGCAATTGTCTGGTATCCAATTTTATTTTTATAGTTAGTCCAATATCTTTTTTTATGATAGTTATTAGCATCATAAATCGCTGGTTGTAAAGCACGAGTCGATAAGCTGATTTTGCCATTATACTCATCTATATCTAAGATGACTACTTTGATTTTTTGACCAATTTTATATAGTTGATTGATATCCGTGACATAGCCGTTTTGACATTCTGAAATATGAATTAGTCCTTGTAAATTACTACCATCTATGTGTACAAAGATTCCATAAGTCCGTATTCCGGATACTTCACCGGCAACTACATCCCCTATTTTTAAATTCATAAAACACTTCCTCCTATTTTTAAACTAATCTATAGTATGCTAATTAAGTATATTATATATTATGAGGTGAGTTTTAGTGACAAAAAAAACATTTGATATTGCTGTAATTGGTGGCGGACCAGTAGGTATTTTTACTGCTTTTTATGCCGCAATGCGTGATTTAGAGCCAGTTTTAATTGAGAGTATGCCAACACTAGGAGGACAGCCAAGTAACTTATACGCACAAAAACAAATTTATGATGTTGCCGGCCAATTTGGCGTTAATGGTTCGCAACTCATTCAAAATTTGATAATTGATCAGCCTCCATTTAAATATGAGACTTGCTTGGAGACTACTGTGGAAAATTTTGTTAAGCAAGATGACTACTATCAAATTAAAACTAATCATGAAGATATTTTTGCAAAAGCAATCATTATCACAGTTGGTAATGGCCCATTTAATCCCCGTAAATTGGCTTTCGATTATGATCCTCAATTAGAAGGAAAACAGCTTAATTATTTTGTGAAAAATCTTGAGGATTTTCGAAATTGTGACGTTTTAGTGGCTGGTGGCGGAGATACGGCTGTTGATTGGGCTTTAGAAATCGATAAAGTTGCGCATCACACATCTTTATTACATCGTCGTAATCAGTTTCGCGCTTTAGAATCTAGCGTCAAGAGATTAATGGATACTAAGGTAGAGTTGCTAACTCCTAATATTATTACCGGCCTTCAGTTACTACCTGACAGCAACAAAGTGAGTGTAAGCTTTAAAACTGTTGGCACTGAAGATACTGCACAGGTTATTGTGGATAAAATCCTCGTAAACTACGGCATGACTACTGACTCACGCCTATTAAGGAAATGGGGCTTAGAGTTACAAGGTCCTTTTATTCCGGTAAATTCTAAAATGCAGACGAACTTAGAACATGTATATGCTGCTGGTGATGTGGTTACCTACCCGGGAAAGCAAAAACTAATCACTTTAGGCTTTGCTGAAGGCCCTATTGCTGTTAGTAGTGCTATTGCAGACATATACCCGCAAAAATCTAATTTTGGCCACAGTTCTTCGATGTTTAATTAAAAATTTTATTTTTAATTTAGCGGTAAAACAGTTAGAATATTCCCTAAAATATGTTTAAAGGAGCCTATATGCAATTAATTGATTTTATTATGAATGTGGACCGCCATTTAGCACAGTTGGTGAATCAGTTTGGTAATTGGTCTTACGTGATTTTATTTTTAATTATTTTTGTAGAAACGGGAGCTGTTATTTTACCATTTTTACCCGGCGATTCACTTTTGTTTGCTGCAGCGGCGTTAGCTGCAAATCAAAACAGTCGCCTTAACTTTTGGATACTTTTTATTTTATTCTTAACGGCTGCTGTTGGCGGTGATTCAAGCAACTTCTTTATTAGTAAGCATTTAAATCAATGGCTGCAGACTAAAGCTTGGTTCCATAAATTTGTGAAGCCCGAGTATTTGACCCAAGCCCAGGAATTTTTTGATAAGCACGGTGGTAAGGCTATTGCTCTAGGACGCTTTATCCCTATCATTAGAACCTTTGTTCCTTTTGTGGCTGGTAGTGGCGCCCTTTCTTATGGCCGGTTTTTACACTACAACATTATTGGTTCATTGATTTGGGTCAGTATGTGTTTGATTTGCGGACATTTGTTTGGTAATTTACCGTTTGTTCAGGAACATTTTTCTTTAATAGTTCTAGGAATAATTTTTATCTCTGTATTACCCGCAATAATTGGCTTTTTCAAGTCAAAACGAACAGCTGAATAAGTACCAATAAAAAAGAAGACCAAGACAATAACTGCCCAGGTCTTCTTTTTTATTTATTATTATTTGCAATGTGCTTTTGCTTTTGGCGGCCATAAAGCCAAAAAAGTAATAAGAGGCCTTCAAAGACTATAAAAGCCACCAAAAAACAGTGTGCAAAAAACGTATCAGGTAAAATATTAATAACTGGATCTTTGTTGGGATCAAACAACCAGTTATTATTGCGAAACAAGATTTTATGAAAGATAACAAAGAGCGTGTCAAAATTCATACTTGCTAAAAGGGCAATAATTATAATAATAAGATTGATTTTTCCTAAACTTTTTTGATTAATTTGCAGTAATGCAGGCAATGCCTGACGCTTTTGCCACCAATAAAGTAAACATAAACTAAGAAGCCACATTACAGCAGTTAAGATAAACAATTGCCGTACTTCTTGGAAATGTTCTAAGCCGGCAGCTGATGACGAAAAATTAGCCAATTGCAGCCGGGGCAGCCATGGTCTTGTTAAATATGCCATTATTTGCTGATAATTATGCCAAATTTGCTTCTGGCTTAAATTAACTACTAAATCAAGCTGTAAATAATGGGCATCCCCCCAAAAAATAAGCCCACTGACGCCAATCGCCACTATCACAGAAGTACAAAGGGCTAAAATTAACACACACAAAACAAAAGCGATATTTAAAATCATTATTATTCAACTTTCCATTCATCCAAGCTTTGAATTTGATAACTTGGCTGTCGTTTTTGCAAAGCTACTTGCTGCGGCGTACTTACTCCGGTATAAACTAAAATTGTATCAATATCTGCATTGAAACCACATTTAATATCTGTATTATAATTGTCGCCGACAATCGCGACTTGATCGCGCTGCCAGCCTTTAACTTTCAAGGTATAATCGGCAATCGTTCGCTCAGGTTTCCCAATATAAAGAGCCTTTTGCTGCGTAGCAGTTTCTACTAATGAAATTAATGAACCAGCTCCCGGAACCAGACCACGTTCATTTGGTAAATTAGTATCTGCATTAGTTCCGATAAATTGAGCTCCTTGCTTAATTGCTAACGTGGCTAATTCAAATTTGTGGTAAGTAACATCAAAATCCAAACCTACCACCACGTAATCAGGATGTTGCTCATCATAGCGAATACCCGTCGCAAAAATAGCTGTTTGTAAGCCAACTTGACCAATCACAAAACATGATTTTGTAGATAAGTCCGCTGCTTGTTCTTGCAAATAATTAGCAGTAGCCAAAGAAGGTGTTATGATTTGCTCTGGTGATACTGATATTTGATGATTTTGCTTTAAATTATCTACCACCTGCTGTGGTGTTTTAGTTGTATTATTAGTCAAAAAAACAAATGGTATCTGTGCCCTTTGTAAGCGCTCAACAAAACGATGAGCGGCAGGTATTGGCTGCCGCCCCCGATAAATTGTTCCATCTAAATCTATTAAGTATCCTTGGTATTTTTTCATAATAAACCTCGATTATTTTAAGTTGCGAATTTTAAAAGTAGCTTTTTTACGCGTTTTAGCGATTGGAGCGGCGCCCTTACTCAACGTTTTCTTTTCTGTGGTGTTCTTGTTTAAAGAATTAAGATGGCGCCGACGAAACTTTAAGTTGGCTTTATGATGGTTAGTACGACTACTTTTTTTCTTGATAATAGCACCTTTGGTCGGTGTTAGTGGATCTTTTTGATCTCTTTCTAACACAAAATACTCACAGCCAAAGTTACAGTATTCCAAAAGATAATCTTGAAGGGTAGCAATTTTTTGGTCAAGTTTAGCTTGCGGACGCTCATTATCATAAAAGCCTCGCAGTCGCAACTGACCATAGCCCCAATCGCCTACAATATAATCATACTTGCGCAAAACAGTATTGTAGCGCATTGCCAAACGTCGTGTATCCAATTCATCACCATGATTGACGGCAATCGTATATAAATCTTGATTGATTTTAATTTTATTGCTACTAATCTGCACCACATCGGCTGCTAATTCTACTTCTGTTTCATCTTTTGAAGCCGCAATTGCATGAGCAATACTTTTGCTCAATGCAGATGTTTTTTTGGTTTCATTATCAATATTAGTTTCGGTCATGGGATGCACCTGCTTTCAAGGGAAATTTGTGCGCCAAGTATTTTCCAAATACTGTCCGCAAAAAATCGGGATACAATAACTGATTATCTCCGACTATCTGTAAGGTAGGAAAGAAAGGAATAAATAAATAATGATCTAAAAGTGCAATACTATATTTTTTATTGGGAACAACTTCTTGCCCTTGATAAAAAACCTGTCTGGTACCTTCATTAATTGTCACTCCATCTAAAACAATTTGGCCAAAAATTTTTCCGCGAAAACCCATCCCTTTTTGCGGGAAAATCTGCAAAAAATTCCGATTTTTTTGAACTTCCATCATTAAACGCCAAAATTCTTGCCCTGATAAAGTGGTTTTCATCAAATGAATTGCATGCGGTAATTGCTGGTGCAAGTCATTTTCCGTAATAATGCCTGCTGGCAAGTCTGTTAAAAATAATCCTGAACTCAGCATAGCTACAGGGCTGCCAGTTGCCTGTTCTAAAGCCTTTAAAGCTAACTTTAAGGCAGGATGGGGAGCTGATAATTGAGCCGAAAGCCGATAAGGTAGCTTTGCTATTGCGCGTGATTGTAAAAGTTGCTCGCCTCGCTGTTGATAAGCTAAAATTATATTTTCATCAGTTGCTTTTACTGGTAAAGTGGCTGTTGCCACCGTTTTAGCTCTCATTTTTTGTAATTGATGATTTTTAATAGTTAGATAAATATTGCCAATATAATGACCATATTTTTCAGCGGCGGTAATCAAGGTTGAATTATGACGTTCTCCCTTAGGTAATAAATGATGACTATGGCCACCAATAATTATATCCAATTGCGGATACTTTTGACAGAGATAGCGGTCAGTATTGATTCCTAAATGGGACAACAAAATTAATACATCAACTTGTGGGCGCCACTGGGCAATTAAGGCAGGCAAGATATCTTGTACTAAGCGGACATCCCACCCTAATAAAGGATAAGTTAATAAGTAAGGTGCCGTTAAACCTAAAATACCGATTTTGGTTCCCGCTGCTGTCGTAATAACTTTAATACTCTGAACAAATTTAGGCTTTGTACCATCGGTCTCATATAAATTATCAAGAATTACAGGAAAATTGGCCTTTTGATACATTTGTTCCAGAATCTGATGATCATAGTATAAACCTTCACTGTTGCCGATAGTTACCGCATCATAATGCATTTTATTCATCCATTGGATATTGGCCTGAGCCATAGTCGCCTCCGTTAAAGGATGAACGCGATCAGAGGCATCTCCGATATCAAATAACAAAGTTTGTTGATGAATCTGCTGGTCTTTTTTTCGCTGTTGGGCTACAAAACGCTCAATCTGAGGGAAATTTTCAAAATGAGAATGCAAATCATTCGTATGCATTATATGCAATCGTTCCAAATTATAGTCTCCCTTCCTATAAATTTCTGCTTATCCAGCAATTTCATGTTAGAATTGACGACAGAAACTAGGATTTAATTAATATGATTTGCGCGCAATATTTCTTGAAAAGCATCTTGAATTTTGCCCACAGGCTTTTCCCATTCTTCCCAATGGTCAAAATCTACATCGGGAAATTCATAATGATCATTTATATACTTTTCGTAAGTTTTAACAGCTGTCGAACGCGGAATATTTAATTCTAAAATACGAACTTCTTTAATAAAATTCCGTTCGGCTGCTAACTCTGCCCGACCATTGAGAAAAATATTACCCAATTCAAAGTATTTGCTGCCATCATTACGAGTAATTTGCTCAATTAAATCTAGGGACTGATATTCTTTCATATTATTCACTCCAATGAGGTAAATCATGTTAAAAAAGTTTTCTATTACTATTTTACTATTATTTTTATTTATTGCGAATAGCGGCTTTGCTGTTGTGGGACATCGTGGCGATCCCATCAAGGCTCCAGAAGAAAGTTTTCAAAGCATTGATACGGCTATTGGTGAAGGGGCTCAATGGGTTGAATTAGATGTTCATGAATCTAGTGACAGCCAACTGGTGATATCACATGACCGTAATTTGTTCCGCGTTACTGGACAAAATATCATTGTCTCCGAACATCCTGCCAGTCAGCTTACTCAATTAAAACAAAGCAATGGTCAAAACTTATATACTATTGAAGAATTATTTTCTCATTATCAAGATGACCCCAATGTCAAATTTCTAATTGAAACCAAAAAAACTAAACATGGCAATCCTCAGAATATGGAATTGTTATTAGTCAATGCCATTAAAAAGTACCAAATGCAAAATCGCGTTATGGTGCATTCATTTTCTTTGGCTAGTTTAAAAAATATGCAGCAGTTAATGCCGGAAATTCCCCGCATCTTTATTGC
>NZ_SCHP01000004.1 GCF_013607485.1 Bombilactobacillus bombi | reverse complement strand
AAATATATTACAGGCATAAATAGTAATATTACTTTTCCTCTAAATAATTTATTTCTTTAACTGTTATTTTAGCATTTTCATTACTTAGACTAAATACCGATAACATTGTTCCGGTAAAAGTAGCAGATACTTCCGATGCCAAAAATTTGCATTCTAATTTATCCATAAAAATTTTTTTATCATTTTTATAAAAGTAAAAATAATAATAATCACTATCAGCATCAATCTCTAATTCAATAAAATTATTTGAACTCAAAGATAGGTAAGAAATTTTACAATTTATATTTCCAATTCTAGCAATTAAAGAAATTTCATTTAGGAAAAGATCAACTAATAAATCATAATGATATTCTTTTGACATAAAGGCACTTAATCCAAATCTGAGATTAGTTGAATTTTTATTAAAATAAATTTTAACTTTATATTTGACTTTGAAATCGCTTTGACGCAAGCCCAATAAAGTAATGGGCTTAACTTCATTTAAAGAGCTATTAGCCCCGTATAGCATTAACCCCTTGTTTTTAATTAACTTATAAGATGTATTATCTGGATTTCTTAAATAAACAAATCTTTTTGGAATGCTTTCAAGCTTAGAAAAATCACATATTAAATCATTATTTTGCTGTTGCATATTTCGAAGTGGACCTGACATTTCTACATTTAAATGTCCATCTATATTCACTTTTGGCCATCCATCAAAATTCCATTTTATGGGAGCTAAAAAGGTTTCCCGTCCTAAATGATGATAATAAGCATGATGACCAGAAACTCTAATCCCCAAACACACAGCCCACCAATTATGCTCATAATCCTCAAATATGTCAGCATGTCCAACGCATTGAATTTTGTTAGAAGTACTACGATTGGTCAAAATTGGATTATCTGAACATGGCTCATATGGACCAAAGATACTTTTACTCCGAAAAATAGTTACCATATGTCCATATTCTGTCCCCCCCTCAGCAATAGACAAATAGTAAAAATTATCTTTCTTAAAAATATGTGGAGCTTCTGGGGCTTTCCCCCCACTTCCTTTACAAATTAATTTTCTAGGCGTTAATAATTTCCCATTACTAATATCAATTTGAGCTTCATATATTCCTAATTGTTCATCAGATTTATATGCATTTCCTTGTATATATACTTTTCCATCATTATCAAAAAATAAAGAAGGATCAATTCCATCCCAATTACTAATAAATATTGGATCAGACCATTTATTTAAATATGGATCATCAGTTTTAACTATAAAATTCTTTTTAATAGTTCTATTTGTAGCTATTACATATAAAAATTTTCCATCAGTTCTAATCGTAGGAGCAAAAATGCCACTAGAAGTAGGACTATTAGTTAAATCTAATTGTGATTTTCTTGTTAGACAATGTCCTATTTGTTCCCAATTAACAAGGTCTGTACTTTCAAAAATTGGAATACCAGGAAAATATTCAAATGAAGAAGTAACCAAATAATATTTACCATTGAATTTGCAAATACTTGGATCAGGATAGAAGCCTTTAATTATCGGATTATTGTATTTCATAAGTCATTCCTCTCATTAATTATGCAAAACCTAAAGCAGCTAGAGGTATAGCTAAAATAATTATTCCTATAATTATTTTATTAGCACTAACTTTCTTTCTAATTAAAAATAGACATAACAGTGTAGCCATAAGAGGTAATATGCCCTTAAAAATTTGATCAAGGATAGTTTGAATAGCATAAGATTTATGAGAAACAGTAAAGCTTATTTTAGTTGAAAAAGTAACAGTTGTATAAATCATACCCCCAACCATCGTTAATCCAAGAATAGTAGCAGCTTTAGTAATAATATTGATCAATCCATTTTTATATGCTTTTTGTATAAATTGAGCCCCTGCTTTATAACCAAAACTAAAGCCAAAATATCTAGGAACCATATACGTTAAATTAAATAAAATTAAAAACAAAATAGGTCCTAAAACATTTCCTTTTTCAGCTAAACTTATACCAATACCTGCAGTAATTATTCTAAAGGTCCCCCACCATAAAGAATCACCTATTCCAGCTAAAGGACCCATCAAACTGGCTTTAACTGCATTAATAGAATTTTCATCAAAATTCGGATCATTAGCATTTTCTTCTTCCATACTGGTAGCTATTCCTGTAAGAAGAGGAGAAAATACAGAATTAATATTACAATAAGCTATACTACGTTTCATAGCTTGGTTTAATTTCTTTCGATCACCCTTATATATTTGCTTTAATCCTGGCAACATCATATAACCTATAGCATTTCCTTGAGCATTTAAATAATTCCATGATCCAGACAAAGTTAATGAACGCCAAAAATTTTTGCGATTTAGTTTTTTAATACTATCTTTACTAATCTTTTCAGTCAAAGAAATCATCCCCGTTATTAGAAGTATTATTTCCAACCTTTTTTATTTCAGTACTAAATTTATTCTCTTGAAGAGCTATTGTTACTGATATAACTAATCCGAGACATGCAATAGCAATTAAAGGTAATTTTAAATAGGCACTTAATACAAAACCAAATAAAACAAATACCGATAATTTGGAATCCCAAAGCATATTTAATAATAATGCAATTCCTAAGGCTGGTAAAAGTTTACCCGCCAAATTAAGTCCGTTCATTAACACGGCTGGAATTATATTTAAAATATGTTGAATGGCATGAGTACCTGCCAATATACCCACCATTCCTACTAAAAAATAAACAATACATTGAAAAGCTATCATAGAGTAGTGCAGTAACACAAAAGCATGATAATTTTCTTTATTAATCAATTGTTTGAATTTTTCTTCTAAAAGACCTACAGCAAACAACGTTAATTGATTCAAAAAAACTGCTAAAATACTGATTGGTATTGCAAGAGTTAATGCAATCTGTGTACTTTGATTAGTTATTATGGCAAATGCAGTTCCAAAAATAGACCCTGTCATAGAATCTGAAGGTAAAGCACCTCCAATTTGTGTGGTTCCTAAAAATACCACCTCAATGGCAGCTCCAACTATTACTCCCTTTTCTAAATTACCTAATAATAGTCCAACTATCGGACCCATTACTAATGGGCGGCGCAACATTGGATCGCCTAAACCTTTATCACTATAAACTCCCAACGCCATTACAAGTCCGACTACTAATGCTTGATACAGCATATTATCTCACCCCTTTAATTTATAAAAATTTTTTATTATCAGTAGGGACAGCTTGAATATAGATATCTTTTACCTTAGTATGTAACAAATCTAAACACTTCTTGTCATCATCTGTTACAAAAATATTGTCAGCAAGTTGTTCTTTTTTTCCACCGCTCATATTATTCATTCGACCATAATTTCCCAGATTAATAGTAGTAATCTTATCAGGCAACTGGTCACACAAACGCAAAGCATCTTGAGGAGAATCTACAATAACTAATATTTTCATTTTTTCTGAGCGAGGATCATTTAAAATTTTTGCTGTATCTTCTATAGATCTAAAGAAAGCCTTCACACCATTAGGAACAGCCAAAGATAAGGCCATCTTCTGTGAATCATTTTTTGCTACACTATCATTTGCAACTATAATTCGAGAAACTCCCAAATATTTTGTCCAAACAACAGCAATTTGACCATGTATTAAGCGATCATCTATTCTAACTAGACTAATCATAATTATTCCTCCCAGATATTATCTTCCGTATATTTCTTTGCTTTTATTTCATCTAGCGAATCTTTGCCAGCTTTTAAAAGTTGTTTTATATTTTTACCATCTGATAATAAACAATCAATTACTATTGGTAAATTCATTCCGCTAATTAAATGAACATTATTATATTTAATAAATTTCATAGCTTCTGTATTAACACTGCCGCCAGCAATATCACTAAAGATATATATTTCATCTTTATCACTAAACTTATCAACTATACTTTTTACAGATGAATATATATAATCTGGTGTTTGTTTGGCAGACATAGAGAATGCTTGTAAATTATCATGTTTTCCACTAATCATCTCAATAGTATTGACCATTCCCTCTGCCATGTTTCCGTGTGACACCAAAATAATTTGTCTCATATTACCTCACCGTAACCAATTTTTCTGATAGCAATTATTTGAAACACCTCCTTATTAGCTAATTGCTATCTATATTTCTAATAGCAAAAAGTATGCCAACTTATTCTTCTCACAAGCCCTTAAAATGGCAATTAAAAAACAATTAGTGTTGAAATATTCATCAACACTAATTGTTTTTCGCAACACTAACTATTAATCTGGCTTTCAATAATTTGATAAACATATTCATATTCACGTAAAGGAATTTTTATATTATATTTATCTTTTATTGGCTGAAAAATTATCTCCATACTTTCAACAAATTCTTTAAATTCTCTACTCTCAGTTGTTACAGCTTCCATAGGAAGAGTATTTGTTAATAATCTTTCAATCATTAATGATAAATGCAGATAAAGGTTAACTCGAATAAAATTCTTAAATACT
Organism: Bombilactobacillus bombi; assembly: GCF_013607485.1. Lineage (GTDB taxonomy): Bacteria > Bacillota > Bacilli > Lactobacillales > Lactobacillaceae > Bombilactobacillus > Bombilactobacillus bombi_A. The sequence goes on along the minus strand of NZ_SCHP01000004.1, from coordinate 81,732 downwards.
ACATGATATTGTTGTTCTAAAGATTTAATAATCTTTGAAATTTCATTAATAACTTTGTCAGGATTTAAAAATTGCAACCTTGAGCTTGCACCCTCAATGGTGAATAATTTGATAAGTTCATCAGTAAATTGTTGTAATTGTTGAGCACTATATAGATTACTTAAGCAAGTTAGACTTTGAGTACCATTAACAACACGTTCAATATTGACACATTCTACCCCTGCAATTTCGATATTTGAGGTAGCAATAATACATAGAGTATCTTTAAATGTGGACCGACTTTGGTTTTGTTTAATCTTTTGCAATTCATCATAGTCTAAAGTTAAAATTTCAACCGCACTTTTAGAATCAAATTTACTTAGGATTTCTTTAATTTTTTCTGCAACACCTTGTCCAGACATACAAGAAATAATAATATTCTGTGTTTGTGCAATTCCTTCAAAATATTGACTATGAACCTCAAATGGAGAATAATCCTTTTGTATAAAGTACTTCATAGGTTGATTTTGCTTCAATGCAAAACCTATCTCTAAAGCTAAGGCCGTTGAGACATTATTCAATATCAAAAGATCCCCTCGTACGTTATCCTTAATTTCTGTATACATTTTTTCTAAGGATCCCATATCAACTAGCAAAATCAAACCATCCTTGGTATCTGTATTTACAACGTAAGAATTAACTTTATTTATAATTTCTTTAGTATCTACTTTAATTGGCATATTAAATGGTGTTAAAGCATAATCCCCAATAAGCTGATTAACTTCATTAGCTAAACTTGTGGCTGAATTCTTACCATGCATAATTATTAAAGCATTTCGATGGCTTTTAATTGGTAAGTTGATCTTTAAATAGGCAATAATCATTAAAAGTAATAATATATTACTTTCATTTTGATGTGCTATAGACAATATCTTTTGAGCAATTTGCAAATACTTAAAAGCTGATTTTGAATGAATGTTAAACGGAGCTTTTAAATGATAGTCATTTAAAAGATTGATTAATAAAGATAATTCTGAAAAATGTTGTGAGCTTAAGTGAATCCCAAAAAGTGTTAATTTATCTGATCCTATTTCTAAATTATGCTCAATAATTTTATATCCTATATCATCCAAAGGACAGTATGGTTTAATTGATGCTAAAAAACGTCTTAAATGTCTGCTAACATCAGTAATAGTTAAGGTGGCAAAGTTTTGTTGTAATAATTCATCAATTTTATTATTACTAAGAGTTGGAAAATGAACAACTTTTTGTGTTGAAATTATTTCATAATGTTCTAAACCAACTTTAGGTACATATATAACATCCGTTGATTGTTGCTGACTGTACGCTTGCGCACAGAGTACTTTAATTTTATTTTGCAAAGCACCAATATTACCTTCATACTCTTCATGAAGTAATTCAATTATTAAAGATGTTGAAATAGCTAAGGGACTATTCACTTGTTGTGCCTCTGTTTGAAAAAAATGCCAAATCAATTGCAATTTTTCATGATAAGTTCGTTGTCGAAAATCTGGCAAATTAACTTCTAAAGGAATTCGGCGCCGAAAGGTTGCTAATAATGCTGACTTTGTATCTTCGGTAGTGGCTAAAATAAGTCTAATTGAAGCTTGGTGCCATTTATTATCTTCTCCGAGACGATGAAATCTTTTTTGATCAATCAATAAAAAAAGTTTTTCCTGATTTTCTTGAGATAAATTATGTACTTCATCTAAGAATAAATATCCACCATTTGCTGCATCTAATAATCCAGTTTTATCATTAGTAGCACCCGTGAAAGCTCCTTTAACATAACCAAAAAGAACCGACGACAATAGTTCTGGATTATTAGCATAATCAGCACAATTTAGTGTAACAAAGGGCGCATCCTGCTTAATTATTCCTTGTAATAATGCATATTGATAAATTTTTTTTGCTAACATACTTTTACCAACACCACTATTACCTCTAATAATAACTGGCAAACCATCAGGTGGATAATTGACTGCTGCTTTACATTGTTCAACAATAGGCGCTAGACTTTCATTAACTCCTATAACATCTTCAAATGCCCTTTCTTTAGTAGGTAGCCAAAACTGCGTTGGCCTAGTATTAGCTTTATTTAAAATTCCTTTTTTATATAATTGATTAAGATAGCTTGAGACCGTACTACGTGATAATGAAGTCAATTGAATAATATTGGTAGCACTAAAATGCTGGCCTAAACGATAATGAAGCCTAATTTTACTTTCTAGTTGATCCAAAATAGTCATTTTCTTCACCTCAATTATCAACACTATCATATTTATACTATATTTTCTATTAAATAGTATAGTGTCGCGCTTTTAAAGTGATCAAAAAAGTAGCAAGACTAATTATTTATCTTGCTACTTTTACATTCTATCTAAGATTATCATACCTTAAAAAATACTTAAGTCATCTACATTATTTTAACGCATTACACGCATCCCATTTTGTTTATTCATTAAAGCACGCACTTCAGATTCAGTAACTAAATTTAAATCGCCACTTATAGTTAGCTTCAAAACGCTAGCAGCAATCGCAAAGTCTATTCGTTCTTGTAAGTCATAGTTGTGCAAAATTCCATGCAGCAAACCCGCTCCAAATGCATCTCCAGCAGCAACGCCTTCCCAAACATGCATTTGATAGACTGGTGTATCAAAAACTTTTCCATGATCAACCATTAATCCCATCCATTGGGAATCTTCGACAGATTGAATATTGCGCAAAACACTAGCAACAGTTTGCACATGAGGGTATTTGGCTATGATAGCTTTCATTCCTGCAATAAAATCTGTCTTCTGTTCAATTCCTCGGCTCATATTCCCGTCAAAAGCTTTAATACCTAAAGCCGCTTCAAAATCTTCATCATTGGCCAAACAAATATCAACATAGGGCATTAATTGGTTCATAGTAGCTTGCGCAGCTTTGGTACTCCACATTTTGCCGCGATAATTCAAATCACAAACCACTTTAATATCATGCTGTGAACAATATTGACATGCTAAGAGCACAGCTTGAGTCATTTCAGCAGAAATTGCGGGGGTAATTCCGGAGAAATAAAAATACTTTGCTCCTGCTAGAATTGTAGGCCAATCATACTCAGCTGCTTGCGAAACAGCAAATGAACTGCCAGCCCGATCATAAACAACACTAGTATTACGGACACTAGCTCCTTTTTCAAAGAAGTAGATGCCTAAACGTGGACCACCCTGTAACACTTGCGAAGCATCAACTCCATAACGCTGCAATGTTCCTAAAGCTGCCTGGCCTACTGCATGATTAGGAACCTTAGAAACAAATTGTGCTTGATCACCAAATAAGGATAGCGAAACAGCTACATTAGCTTCAGAACCACCATACAAAGCAGAAAATTGATTTGCTTGAATAATTCGCTCATTTTCTTGGGGCTTTAAGCGCAGCATCATTTCCCCAAAGGTTACAACTTTTTGCATAATTTACGCCCTTTCTGATCGAATACGTAATAATTCTTGATGATAAGCTTGAGCTTGTTTAGTAACAGCTGCAAAATCATTGTCAGCAGCTGCACCAGTTAAATTGCCACCGGCACCTACAGCTACAACTCCAGCTGCAAACCATTCCTGCATGTTATCTAGGTTAACACCACCTGTAGGCATAATATTGACTTGCGGTAATGGTGCTTTGATATCCTTCACGAATTTAACACCTAAGACATTCCCTGGAAAAGCTTTGATAATTTCGGCTCCGTAGCGCATTGCCGTTTGGACTTCAGTAATAGTCATGCATCCTGGTATGTAAGGAATTTGGTATTCATTACATAATAAGGATGTGTCTTGGTCAAATGAGGGGCTGACAATAAATCTTGCACCAGCCAAAATGGCAATCCGGGCAGTAATTGGATCTAAAACTGTTCCAGCACCAATAACAACCTCTGGATCAGAAATATATTCTTGTGTTAAAGCTGCAATATTTTTATCAGCTGCTGGAGCTGTAAAAGTCATTTCAATAGCTTTAACGCCACCTTTAATACAAGCTTGTGCGGTCTGATAAGCCTGATTACGAGAATCACCTCGAACTACTGCTACTACTCCTGAATTAGCAATAGCTTGAATGGTTGTGCTTTTTTGCATCAATTTATCCTCCTAGTTATTTATGCCTTTATGGTAAACCTTTACCTATTTTTTTTCAATTAGTATTTACTAATTTATTTGGTATAATTGATTATTAATAGGTAAACTGTTACATTAGGAGATATTAAAATGCATAAATCTGTTAATATTAAAGATGTGGCTCAATTGGCGCAAGTATCTACTGCCACAGTCTCGCGTTATCTGCACGGTCAGTTAAACCGCATGGCGCCTACCACTGCTCAAAAAGTGGCTGCCGCTATAGAAAAATTAAACTATGTTCCTAATGCTGCTGCCCAACAATTAATTACTAATCGCAGCAAAACTATTGCTGTTGTAGTAGCCAATGCTGCTGATTCATTTTCTACAGCTATTTTTAAAGGAGCTTGTTCAGTTTTAGAAGCTGCAGATTATATTCCAGTAATGTTGGACACTAATTCTGATCAAAATACAGAAAACAAACTTATTAATGCTGTCGGTTTAGGAACTTATGATGGGCTAATTTTACAGCCATTAAGCAGTGATGTACCTACAATTCAAGCTGAAGTTCGGCGACAAATGCCCATTGTTACGCTTGATCGCCAATTAGATTACTCCCCCTGGCCTCAAGTTATCATTAACAATTTTACCAGCAGTCAAAAAGCAGCTCAGTATTTTAAAAGTGAGCACTATCAACAGATTTTAATTTTATCTGCATCAGTAGCGATTGCTTCTACACGACAGGAACGTCTTCAAGGGATTAAAAGCATTTATCCTCAAGCTGCCTTAATTGAAATAGATGAAAGACATATTGAACATGAACAAGTGCAACATCAGATTATTAGTTTTTTGCAAAAGCAGCATCAAAAAACTGTACTATTTTCTTTAAAAGAACGCTGGCTTTTAGAATTTTTACCTGCTTTAATTAGTTTAGGAATTTTGCAAAATAAAAATATCCAAATTTCAGGCTTTGCAGATACTTTATTAGTATCCGCCATTTGGCCAAGTGCAAAAATGATCCAGCAAAATCCCTTTTCCATGGGACAAATTGCTGGTAAGCGCTTGCTACAAATTTTAAACAAAGACTCTTCAATCCAGCCTTTAACAGTCATTCCTACTACTTTTTAAGTACGTAATTATAAAATATGTTAAACACTTTTAACTCAATATTAATCTGAGATTTATACAAAATAGCACCTCACAATCGGCTAGTATTGTCTAACGATTATGGGTGCTATTTAAATTTGTTCTTTATAGGTTTAATAATTATTTCATGGGTTAGGCATGAATTCTGCGAATCCGCATTATATTACGATTTAACGAAATATCTTCAATAATACGTGTGCACGTTAAAGAATTAGGCAGCTTCAACTCAAAGGTATTAACATATACTGGTCGATTATGTTCACGAATAACTGCCATGCCGACACAATTAGCCTTAATTTGTCGTTTTTGAAAATAATTTTTTATAAATCTTTTAGTTTCTTGTTGGTGTTGATATTTTACTTCAATTGTTTTAGTAGAACTAACATGAAGCATATTTTTTAAATCATTCAATGTCATAACATTTGTACCTCCTTTTCAAATATATAATTGCCTTAACATTAGTAACCGATTACATCATATAACACTTCAAAATATCATTAAATATTAAAAGGGGTTATCCCATTTACGGTTTTCTATATAGCGAAGATAATAACTCATAATTATTTTCAAGTCAATCTGTTTGCACTAAAAATTAAGTAAACATTCTTAAATTTAAATTTAGATAATTAAAAAATAATGCTTTATTAGCATAATAAAATAAATACCAGCTGGTTAATTAAAACCAGCTGGTATTATAAGTAAATGACTCCTAATAATGGAATGCGTCTAAATAGAATTATTTAAAAAGCAAAATAGTCCTTTAATATTGTCATTGAAATATTATTTTATAAGACGTAGTTATATTAATTACCTGCTAAAAACTTAGGATTAGCTGTCACACCAAAAGCTTGAGCCAATTGTTGCAATTGCTCATCGGTGATTTCTTGTTTAATTTGTCCGCCTTGAGCTCCAATTTGTGAATAAATAGTGGCGGCTTTTTCTACAGTTTCAATTAAACCAAAAGCCTCATCCAAATCAGATCCTACTCCAAAAATTCCATGGTGTGGCCAAATTACCACGCGAAAATCTTGCATCTTGGCTGCGGTAGCAGCACCAATTTCATTAGTTCCTGGAGTCATATAAGGAATAATGCCCACACCTTCAGGAAAGACAACTAATGATTCGGCTTGCATCTTCCATAATAAGCGTGACCAGTGACGCTCATCTAAATCCTGAGTAAAGGACATAGCAATTATATTTGTAGGATGGCAATGCATTACCACTCGTTGTTGTGTATCATATTGTAAACGAGCAATATGCGACATTAAGTGGCTAGGAAATTCCGAAGTTGGTTGTCCCCCATCTTCAAAGCCCCACATTAATTCACCTTTTTGTCCATCTTCTGCAATTCTAATTAATCCTAAGTCCAGAAGCGGCTGTTTAATTACATTTCTAAAATAACGTCCAGTTCCGGTAACTAAGAAATATTGACCGGCTAACTTTTGTGCATCAAAGCCCAAGTTCAAAACACGTTTTACAGTTGCAATATCTGAAAAATCTTTTAAATCTTCAACAGTCAAACGTAAAGAAACATTACCGCCATTACGCTCATCCCAGCCATGATCATAAGAAGCATAGGTAATTTCACAAATTTTTTTAACATATTTGGAATCAATAAATTTACTCATTTTAAACTCCCTTAATTGCGCTTAAATTGTACATCTTGCTCATATTGATGAATATTATTGAGCCAATCAGTACCCACTGGAACATTATTTTCAAGACAGAATTTATCCCAAACAGCGCCAAATGGATATGATTTTAATTCTTCAGAAACTGCTAGCCGAGTTGTATAATCATAATTTAATTCAGCTTTCTTCAAATCAGCAATTGGGGCTAACATTGCTTGCAATAAGGCTTTTTGTGTTGCACGTGCGCCTACAACCCAGGCACTAACACGATTAATAGTTGCATCAAAGAAGTCTAGTCCAATATTAGTCTTATCTAATTCATTATCACGCACTAAAGAACGTGTAATCCGCACTAAAGCATCATCAAAGATAACTACATGATCACTATCCCAACGCACAGGGCGAGAAACGTGCAACATCAGTCCTTTACCAAACGGTAAGAAAGCAGAAAACTTATCAGAAACGTCTTCTGTAGGATGCCAGTGTCCAGCGTCAATAGTCCATAATTTGCCACGACTAATTGCATAATTGTTGTAGAATAAATGCGAACCTACAGTATAAGATTCAATACCAGTACCAAATAGTTTACCTTCAACAGCTTCGATAGTATTTTTTTCGTCATACTTTTCAGCAAAAATTTCATCTAAGGAATCGATCAAGCGTAATCGCGGTGTAGCTTTGTCAATTGGGTTATCTTTAAAACCATCGGGAATCCAAAAGTTATTGACAGATTGCTGACCTAATTCTTGCCCAAAGTAATTAGCAATCTCCCGGGATTTTTTACCGACTTCAATCCAAAAATCACGTACTGATTTTTCGGGACTGGCCAAAGTGAAGTTCTCTTTGACCATAGGATGTGAGAAGAAAGTTGGATTCATATCAAGGCCGATATGCTCTTGCTTTGCCCAATCTACCCAATATTGGAAGTCTTCTGGGCCAATTTCGTTAAAATCTTTTTTCTTATCTGTAACCGCATAAAGCGTATGCAATTGTACCTTATGGCTACCAGGAATTAGAGATAAAGCTTCATGTAAATCACTAGTCAGTTCATCCGGCGTCCGCGCAATTCCAGGATAATTACCACTAACACCAATTCCGCCAGTTAATTCTTGCTCAGGGTTTAAAAAGCCATGAATATCATCACCTTGCCAGCAATGAATTGATAATTTAACATTTTTTAAAGCCTTTAATGCAGCATCAGTATCAACACCTAATTCGGCATAACGTTCTTTAGCAATTTGATAAGCAGTTTCAAAATTTTTTTCTTTTGTCATTGTGATCTCTCCTTAATCTAAATGAAATACTTCATGTAAATCTAGTGCTACTGGACTTTTATCAGGATTAGTATCCATTAAAGGCTCCATATAAGCCCACCATTTTTTACATGCAGGCATATTAGCTATTTGATTATATTTTTCCACATCATCAACTTCTAAATATGCAAATAAATTACCGGTATTTTTATCCAAATAGATTGAATAGTTATGGGCCCCAGCATCTTTTAATGCTTGTTTCATTTCAGGAAATAAATTATTATGTCGACGCTCATATTCCTCATATTGATCAGAATAAACATGCATCAATTGTGCCATACGTACGGTCATACTTGTACCTCCTGTAAAAATTTTTGATAATTGCTTAATTGATGAGTTTCAACATCTGTTTGGGGTAAAAATCGTTTAATTACAAACGATTTACTTATTAACTGCCGAGCTGCTTGCACATTAGCTAAATCTTTTTGCGTAATCATTTGCACCACTAAATTGCCAATAGCTGTGGCTTCGCTTGGCCCAGCATAAACTTCAACCTGGGCTAATGAAGCAGTCAATTGATTCATAAGTTTAACATTAGCGCCACCACCGACAATATTTAATGAGTCCCAGCGATGTCCAACAATATCACCTAAAATTGCTAACTCATGAGCATAATACAGTGACAAATTGCTATAAACAGCCATGGCAATTTCTCCGGGAGTTTGAGGAACTTTTTGGTTAGTTTGTGAACAATAGTTTTGAAGTTCTTTAATCATCCCACCGCGCGGATTTTTAAAACGAGGATTATTGACATCAATAAATTGTTGGAATGGCAATTGCTTTTCAGCTAGGGCTGCTAATTCTGCAAAACTATATGCTTGTGGTAATTCTTTTTGAACATTTTGAATAATCCATAAGCCCATAATATTTTTCAGAAAACGATAGGTACCATAAGCTCCCCATTCGTTAGTATAATTTTCTTGATAAGCCTGCTCCCCATTTTCTGGAACATTTAATTCACAACCAAGTAGTGACCATGTTCCAGAACTTAAGTATGCCCAATGCTGTCCAATTCCTGGTGTTCCTATTACAGCAGAAGCTGTATCATGGGTGGCTACAGTAATCACTGTAGTTTGAGGTAAATCATACTGTTGATACCAGTTTGCTTTTAAGGGACCTAAAACTGTCCCTGCATCTACTAATTTAGGAAATTGTTCCGAACGTACATTTACTTTTTTAAGTAAATCATGATCAAACAAACCTTCTCTTAGGCTCAACATTTGAGTAGTCGAAGCGTTAGTCACTTCCGTCACTGCTTGCCCGGTTAAAACATAGCCAATATAATCAGGAATCATCATTATTTTGCTTGTTTGAGCTAACAATTCTTTGTCTTCTTCGAATAATTGATATAACGTATTAAAATCTAAGAACTGAATTCCTGTTTTTTTGTAGATATAGTCTTTAGGCAAATCGGAAGTTAATTTGGCAATCGAATTTTGCGTACGATCATCACGATAAGAAATTGGATTCTGTAATTTCTGTCCATTATTTCCTACCAAAACATAATCAACTGCCCAAGTGTCAATACCTAAAGTTATCTGGGAAAAGCCAGCCTGCTTAATCTTTTCTAGGCCTATAAAAATTTCGTGAATAAGCTTGTCAATCTGCCAACGATCATGTCCCGCTTCTTTGACAAAACCATTTTTAAATCGGTGCATTTCTTGTAAATGTAATTTGCCATTACGTAATTGACCTAACATTAATCGGCCACTGGATGCACCAATATCTACTGCAACATAAGTGTTAGTCACTCATACGCCCCCTTTTATTGATTTAAACCACTAATTTTCAGAATCATATCTTTCTGAAATAATTTGCTCTAATGATTTCCCACGGGTTTGCGGTGTCCAAATCGTGCCAATCAATAATGAGATAATTAGCAGAATAATCATTACAGTGCCTGCAACTTTAAATCCTAAACTACTTAAAATAATTGGAAAAATGATAGACCAAACACCTGCTGTTCCACGTACTATAAAAAACATAATTCCTTGAGTGCCAGCACGATATTTTGTGGGGAATAATTCTACAGCCCACAATGCATACCATGCCTGAGCTCCAATACCTGCAGACAATCCCCAAATAATAACAAAAGACCACAATGCTGCCCAACCAAAGCCAATATATGTCAGTATTACCCAGGAAATAACAGCCATTACTGCACCAATAAAGAAGAACATTTTTTGATTAACTTTATCGCCTAACATCGCAAAACCGAAGTATCCCGATAATGCTGTACATCCCCATAAAACCGCTTGAAGCATATTAGCTTGTAAACTAGATAAACCACCAACAGTTTGGTAAACAAAAGGCATAAAGAAACCCATTGCGCCAGCAACTAAATTCCAAAAAACATAAACTCCACATAAAAACAACAAACTTTTAACTGATACTCTACTAGAAAACAAATCTTTATATGGATGTGGTTTAGAATTGCTTAGTTTTTCTTTTTGCTTTTGTTCTACCCAATCTTGTGATTCTGGTAAATTTCTTTGTAATAGCCAAGCAATAAAAGCAATTACTGTTAAAATAGCGAATAATATTCTACTTCCTGCTAATCCCATTGGTGCTAGTAAAGTTCCTGCTACAAAAATTATAACCGGACCCATTGACCATGAAAATTGAGAAATACCAATATCATGCGCACGATTTTTGTCGTTCGATGTTTCGCCAATGTAAGTCCAAGATGCAGGAACACCAGCACCTACGGCCATCCCAGTAATTAAAAATCCTAATAGCAGCATTGGAAAATTGCCAGCAAGTACCACCACAACTGTTCCTAACATATATAAGAGCATGTCATATGTATAGATCATTTTTCGACCATACTTATCAGACAAATGCCCACCAATTATAGCTCCAATAGCTGACCCAAAAGCATTAGCACTCAAAGCACCTAATAAGCCTACTTGGAAACCACTTAAATTAAAGTGCCTTTGCCACAGAGTCAAGCCCGACGCACCTGCAACAATAGAGCCTGAATCTAGAAAATTTGTTAATGACACAGCCCAAGTTGAAGCATGTGACTCTTTATCCATAAACGACACATCCTTTATTAGAATTTAAAAAGAAATCGATTTCTTAAAACATGATAATTGAACCATATTTTTAATAGCGCTTACAATGACAAGTTTTCAGGACTTGAGTAACAAAAATACATATTTTTAACTAAGAAGATTGATTTATTGCGTGATAAGTATCACAATAAATAGTAGAAATCGATTACAATATTAGGAGATGTTATGTATGAAGATTAAAGCAGCTGTTGTTGAAAAAGTTGGTGCCCAGTTTACTATTAAGGATGATATTGACTTACATGAAGTTGGTCCAACTGACCTGCAAATTCATATGGTAGCTAGCGGCATTTGCCATTCAGATGAAGCAATTCGTAAAGGTGATGCAGATCTAGGATATCCTGTTATTCTGGGGCACGAAGGCGCTGGTATCGTAGAAAAAGTCGGCAGTCAAGTAACAAACTTTCAAGTTGGTGATCATGTCATTTTGTCATTCTATTCTGATGGAACTTGTGACAATTGTTTAAAGGGTATTCCTACTCAATGTCGCCACTATGGTGATTACAACTTGTCAGGGGTTCGAGCAGATGGTGAAGACCACTTCCAAGAAAATGGGCAACATATCTCAGATATGTTCAACCAATCTTCTTTTACTACCACAACTGTTGTGGATCAGCGCAATGCCGTGAAAATTGATCCGGAAATTGACCTACGTAAAGTGGGACCTCTGGGTTGTGGCTATGTCACTGGTTCCGGTACTGTCTTTAATACCTTGCAACCCAAACCAGGAGACACAATTGCTGTCTTTGGCACCGGAGCCGTTGGTTTAGCAGCAATGATGGCTGGGCGGATTTCTGGATGTACCAAAGTTATTGCTGTTGATATTGTTCCTGAAAGATTGGAATTAGCTAAAGAATTAGGCGCAACACATGCCATTAACAGCAAAGAAGAAGATGCAGTTGCCAAAATCAAAGAACTTACTAATGGCTATGGTGTAGACTGGACAGTCGATACTACTGGTGTAGCTGGGGTAATTACCAATGCTGTTGCAGCTCTAGCTCAAGGCGGAACCTGCGCTGCCATTGCTGTAACACCACAACTTATTCAAATTTCTACATGGAATGATTTATGTGTCGATGATAAAAAGATTGTTGGAGTGAACATGGGAGATTCGATACCGCAAGTGGACATTCCACGCTTACTTGAATTCTACAAGTTAGGCATGTTTGATTTTGATAAAACCGAAAAGTTCTATAACTTTGAAGATATTAATCAAGCTAATGCTGATTCAGTTTCCGGAAAAACTATTAAACCAGTCCTAATCATTGATAAGGATTATCAGCCCGGAAAATAGTTCCATAAACTATCAAACCCCTCTTGTTTATTAAGTAAGCAAGAGGGGCTTTTGTTAAAAATATAAGGGAGAAAAGAGTTTGAATTCTAAAATAGTCGCTTTATTAAATCACAAAAATGCCATTGAAAAGAAACAACTGCAAACTCACGAATTTATTAATGATATGCCTGCTGCAGCTTGGGATGAGCAACAAAAGATTCCAATTTTAAAAAAAGATTATTTTTTAGGAAAACAGGCCGTCTATATCAGTAAACATAACCGTTTTGCTCCTTATCCGTTACATGGACAAAGGTTTCTTGAAATTAATTATATGTTTTCTGGATCTTGCCAGCAAATAGTTGATGGTAAACCAATTCAACTCAATGCAGGGGATATTCTCTTAATGAACGTCGGCGCACAGCATTCCATTTCTGCTTTAAATGAAAACGATATCTTAATTAATGTCTTATTCACTAATAAAAATATTACTTTCAAATTACTGCATGACATTCACAAAAGTAATAGTCTTTCTTATAAATTTTTGGCTGATATTTCTTTAGGACAGCCCTTGAGTCAAAATTACATTCTTTTTAATAAAGATGATAATTCCGATATTAAAACTACAATGGAGCAAATGATTGAAGAATATTTCTTTAAAAAAAGCTATTCTAATTCCGTAGTAGAATCTTATCTGAATATTTTATTGATTAAGATTATTAGACACCATCCGATGCCCACTAAAAACTTATCCAATGATAAACAAAAGTTGATGTTCAACATTTTAGAAGATATTACTCAAAATTATCAAACCATTACTTTATCACAATTAGCCCTTAAATATGGATATAATAAAAATTATTTGAGTAATTTAATTACCAAAATGACTGGACAAAATTTCACTAATTTAAGAACTCAACAAAGAATTATTCGCGCTAATGAGTTACTGACCTCGACTACGCTACCAATCAATTCGATTATGGAAACAGTCGGCATTACTAATAAAAGCTTCTTCTATAAAAAATACAAAGAATACTTTAAAAAAAATCCTGGTGAGCGTAACTTATCAGTTCTATAAAGTTGACTCATTAGTTTTCAATGGTTGATGGTTAGTAATTAAAATACCATCAAATCCCATTAACAAAGCAATTATCAAATAAATCACTAAAACCGGCCACCAAGCATTAGTCCAACTATTAATTAAGCCGCTAAGTACTGGTCCACAGGCCGCTAACAAGTAGCCAAAAGACTGAGCCAGACCAGATATCTGGGCAGTTTCTACAATTGAACTGGTCTTCCTTTGAAAAAAGACCACACACATACTAAAAGACGCACCGGCTGCCACTCCTAATAAAACTGCAATAAATAAATTTAAAACAAAGTTATGCTGAAACATTAACAACAAAATGGCACCCAAACCAAAGCCGCCACCCATTAAACAACTAATAAAATACATACCCGATTTTTTACGAGCAATTATCGGTGTTAATAAGGATAAAGGCATTCCTGACAGTTGAAAAATAGTAGCTAATAAACCGCTAGTGGTAGTAGAAAATCCGGTATCAGACCAATAAACAGGCAGCCAAGTCAGCATCGAATAATATAATAAAGATTGCGCACCAAAGAAAAAAGTAATCATCCAAGTCAACCGATAATGCAGCAAAGCAAAAGTATGCCCCTTTTTTAGACCAGCCTGTTTTTGAGCCGTTTGTGGAAGTTTGTGAACAACTAAAAACCAAACTCCTAAGGCCAAAAGACTAAATCCTGAAATTACCGCAATGCTAGTTCCTAAATTAGCTGCCTTTGTCAAAGGTGCTGCTACACCGGTACCTATAGAAGCAACAAAACCCATCATGAAAGTATACAAACTAGTTAAAATAACAGTTTTATGAGGAAAATATTCTTGAATAACTGCAGGCAATAAAACATTGCCTCCAGAAATACCAATTCCTACCAGGATAGTAGCCCCAATTAAAATCCATTGATTGGGAATAACTCGCAAATAAGATCCTAAAGCCAAAATAGTTAGTGTAATTAACAATACCTGTGCATTACCCTTTTTAACACCCCAATTAGCTATTAAGGGTGACAAAATTGAAAAAATTAATAAAGGAATTGTAGTTAAAAGTCCCCCCATACTCGTAGCAAGCCCTAATTCAGATTTTAACCAAGGCAATATTGGTGGCATCATAGTAATCGGCAAACGTAAATTAGCTGCAATCAATAATATTCCAGCCGCTAGCCAGTAAAAATCTTTTTTCCGCACACAAAACACATTCTTTCTTCCATAATTAAAACACAAATAATAATTTTAATAAAAACTAGTACGATGAAGCAATCATTTTGCTTAAAAACAGTAATAATTAGTATAAAAATAGGACCGCGACAAAATATTTGCCACAGTCCTCTGCGATATTCTTAAATGTGCTTCTTTCTCTAATAGAATTGAAGTCAATTTATTAAGAAAGCTATCACCCAAATTTTTAAATTTAACACTAACTAATTATTCCCAACGGGCTAACTCTGGGGGAATTGCAGCAATAATCGGATCTAACTTTTGCTGTGCGATAATTGTTAACTGGTGCATGGCCCGGGAAGTAATTGTATATATCAACTGGTGATCATTACTGGAAAATTCACCAGCCGTCGCATTCCACATAATAACAGCGTCAAATTCCAATCCCTTAGCTAAATAAGCTGGTATGACCAAATCTCCAGCAGCGAGACGCTGATTCTCCGATTTAATTAAAGTAATCTTAACATTTTGTGCTTGTAGTTGTTGCGTTAATTGCTGAGCCTGCGTTAAATCTTTCGTAATAATTGCAGTCACGTAATGTTCATGGTGATTTTTTTGCAATTGGGTTTGAACAGCAGTCAACATCGCAGCAGAAGCAGAACTAACTATAATATTCGGCAGCTTACCGGAACGTTCAAAGGGAACAATTTTTTCACCAGCTGTCAATAAATGCTTAGTAAAGTTGGTAATTTGCTTGGTTGAACGATAAGAATGGGTTAACTGCACAACTCGAGTTTTTTCCGGATCAAATAAATGGCTTACTTCCTGGAGAATACTATGGGCATTATCTTGGGTAAAAATAGCTTGGTTTAAATCTCCTAACATTGTATAACGAGCCCGAGGAAAATTGTATTGCAAGTATGCTAATTGAAATGGTGTATAATCTTGAATTTCATCAATAAATACAAATTTCATTGTTAAATCACCGTGGTGCCCTGTGATTAAATCATATAAATATAAATAAGGCGAAATATTTTTTAAAGAGATTTTTTTGTTTTCCCAATCACGGGCATACTCTGCTAGATAATTTTGCCATTCTGTATTGCTGATATGATATTGTTCCAAGGACAATAGTTGCGGCACTTGTTTTAAAAATTCATAATAAGTTGCTGCAAAGTTAATAAAACCATGGTGACGAATCTGTTTAACTACTGGCCGCAAGGCTTGGGTAACAATCTTGCGGGCCAAAAACTTCATTTCTTCATTGCTATTCTTGAACTCTTGATCAGGGAAATCATACAATTGCCGTAACTCTTCTTGACTGAGATCTTGAATTTGATTTTGTACCCATTTTTTACGCATTTCTGTACTAATCTTGCGCTGGACAATTTTTATCAAGGCATTATTAGTGGCATCAATACGATTTAAAAGATTATATTGCGGGCCAAAACCATAATAAATCTCAGCAATTTTTTCCCGCGCAATCAGAACCTTTTTATGGAAATAAAGATTGCGAAAATGCACCCCGCCTTGGCCTAAGTGTTGCGCATATTGAGTTTCAAACTTAAAAAAGTCCAAATCATCTACTAATTGATTGGCATTAGAAACTACTTTCTTTTGACTTTGCTCAAACTGTTGATAGAGATTTTGTACTTGTACTTGTGGTAGGCGCCGTGCAACGTATTGTAGATAGGTCATCTGCACCATATTCTGTTCGCCCATCTCCGGTAAAACTTGGCTGACATAATCATTAAAAAGCATATTCGGCGAAAACATCACAACTTGTCCAGAAGTTAATTTCTTTCGATAGCGATACAACAAATAAGCTATACGTTGTAAAATTGCAGAAGTTTTACCAGAACCAGCGGCTCCCTGAACAAATAACAAATCGGATTTAGTATCACGAATAATTTGGTTTTGTTCTTGTTGAATAGTAGTAACAATTCCTTGCATCTTTGTTGAAGCATTTTGATTTAAAGCTGTTAGTAGCATTTGGTCGCCGATAGTTTCTTGGGTATCAAACATGGAAACTATCCGCCCATTTTCCAAAATAAATTGACGCTTTAAGGAAACTTCTACCGCCTGCTCACCATCAGGAGTTTGATAGGTAACTTTGCCTAATTTCCCATCATAATAAATTGAAGAAATGGGTGCCCGCCAATCATAAATCAAAAAATGATTCTGCTGATCTGTAAAAGAGGCCAATCCAATATAAATAGTCTCGGGTTTACCACTGGGTAATTCACGAAAATCAATCCGGGCAAAATATGGATTTTTTTCTAATTTTTCCAAAATTCCCAATTGTTGTTGCGATCGCTGCCAAGCATTATTGCGTTCGGCAAGCATTTGCTGCTGTTGGTGAATTGAAAGTGCTGCCGCAATAGAAACCGAGTCATCCCCCAAACTAATGTGTACATCATCGTTAAAGGTGCGATTAATATCATCAATATCAGCTTTCGCATGACTAATACTATGCGTCAGTTTATTTTTAGCTTGCTTAATTTGTTGAATAATATCTTGTAAATGCTGCTGCTCTAATTGTTGCTCGTCGTATTTTTTTGTCTTTGCCATGACCCTCACTCCTGGCCCTCTTCCAATATTAACGAAATATTGTAGCATACTTTAGGTTCAATTAATAGTAAAGAGCTGCTACTTAGAATTACCTGACAAACCAAATCATGGAGTTAAAACAGCACTATTGCCTTAACTCCATGTTTTTAAATAATTTTATTTTTGTATTTTAAAAGACTTATCCAATACAATTCAATCTACAAGTCCTAGCTTTAGTTTTTAAGGTAGAATAACATATAAATTAAATTCAACGAATAGTTTCTACACTGCGTAACAATCCTAAATTAATCAAAATTGCCAAGATAACAAAAATTATGAATTCACCATCGACTAACCAAACAGCTCCCGCTCTTTCTAAGAAACTGCCATTAACAATTGATATCCCTAATCCAGAAATATTAGACAAAATATAAATTACTAAGGCGATAACTATAATATAGACAATCACCCTAACAATTCTTTGAGCGCCACCGGGAATGTACTTTAAAATCACCGTACTAAAAAAGTCAATTAAATGAACTAAAATAACTATTAGGATTGGCGATAACATACCCAGCAACAAACCGCCGAGACTGGCATTAATAGTTTGTGGGGTAAATACTTGCCGCCAATAAAAGCCAGAAATTTGTGCATGAGGAATTGTAAAGAAACCTAATACAACACTTAAAATAATAAAAATACTATGAATAATTTGAACATACAGCAAACTAATAAAAACTCCTAAAATATTTGCTAGATATAGCTTATTGGTAGATATTGGAATTAAGCGAAAACTATTACTCTTCATTTGATTTTTCGATAGCAAAATCAAACGCACCAGATAAACTATTATAAAAATTGGAGTCCAGGCAAAAACATTACCCATTAAGCCAGTTGACCAATATTTACCCGAAGTGGAAATAAATAAGGAAAAGATAAAGGAAACTGCCACCACTAATAAGTAAATCAATATGGTACGCGTCAACATTGCCAGTTGTTTTTGTAAAGTAACTTTTAAAACTCGTGAAAATTTAGTCATTTTAACCTCCACCATTGATTATTAGCGAATAGTTTCTACACGACGTAATAAATAAATATTAATCGCTCCTACTACTATAACTAGAGCAGCAATTACACCATTAGCCAGCCAAATTGAGGTAGCTTGATGAACTAAATTGCCGGTAAATAATGAATATAAAATTTTGATTACATTAAAAATAAGATAAACAGCAATAGAAATGACAACAAGATAAACTATAATTTTAACGAATTTTTGAGCACCACCAGGAATATAATTCAAAATAAAGGTACTAAAAAAATCGACTAAATGCACTAACATAATAATTAATATTGGTGATAAAAGACTTGCTAAATTGCCTCCAACACCACCAGAATGACTATTGCCATGAATAAATCCTGCTCGGAATCCTGCACCTATATCGTCATTAGGAAGCGTCAGCCATAATAATTTTAAAGATACAAATAAAATTATCACCTGAATAATATTGGCATAAATAAAACTAATCAATGAGCTCAGACTATCTGCTACATACAGTTTAGTTTCAGTGATTGGTATCAGTCGAAAACGATTACTACGTAAGTTATTTCTTGAAGAAATAATCATTTGTACCATAATAGCAATAGCAAAAATTATTATCCAAAATAACAAATTCAAAAACAAGCTCAGTGACCAGTAAGGCCTTACTGTGCTAACAAAAAGTGTAAACACAAAGGATACAGCAACTACTATTAAGTTAATCATTAATAAACGTGTCGTCATACGCAACCGGCTCTGTATGCTGACTTTAATCACATTAGTGAATTTAGTCATAATTTTCATCTCCTTGATAAAGACTTTCAAAGTAATCTTCAATAGAGAGATGTTCTTGTTCTAAGATATCATCAGTCGAACGATGCTCTAAGATAGTTTGCTGCTTAATAATGACCAACTCATCTAAAATATTAGCAATTTCTTCCAAATGATGACTACTAATAACTACCGTTGCAGTTTCTGAAACCCAATTAAGCATGCCTTGAATAATTTGCTTACGGCTCATGACATCAATGCCGCTAAAAGGTTCATCGAGTAGATAAAGTGAAGCTTGACGCGCCAATGTTAAAGCAATTGTCAAACGTTCTTTAGTTCCCTTTGATAGAACGGATAACCGGTCAGTATTTTTCAATTTCAGAAATTGAGACAAATTTTGATAACGTTCGCTGGAAAAGTCTGGATATACTGTTTGATAAAAATAAACTACATCTTGAATTGTTGTTTGGCGGTTAAAACCTAATAATTCGTCCGAATAACTGACAATTGCTTTCTTAGCCACTTCATCACTGGAGCCGCCAACCATAATTTGGCCTTGATAATTTTTGGCCACACCTGCAATCAAACGCATTAAAGTAGTTTTCCCAGCGCCATTTGCGCCCGCTAAACCGACAAAATGACCTGCAGAAAGTGTTAAATTTACATCTTGTAAAATGGTCTTATTATTTTTCCGATAAGTTAAATTATTGATTTGTACTAGATTGGTCATCATCTTTCATCCTTTCTGCTAAATACATTTTTATATAATAAAAAATTTCTCCTTGATCAAGCCCCATAGCAGTTAAGGCCTCATACATATCCGCAATTGTTTGCTTAATTAAATCGTCCTTGAGTTCATCAACTATCTGCACATCTTCAGTAACAAAATTTCCTAATCCGCGTTTAGTTACTACTACACTTTCTTGTACCAATTCATTAATCGCTTTTTGAATAGTGTTAATATTAACCCCTAATTGCACAGATAAGTCGCGGACCGAAGGAATTTTTGCTCCTAGTGAATATTTTCCAGCAATAATTTGCCGATTAATAATATCTTTAATTTGCAAATAGATCGGAACATTGTCTTTAAACTTCATGACATTTCTCCTCTCTTATCTCTGTACTATAACACTATAACACTGAAGTAAACTTTTGCCAAGTACATTTTCCTGATACCACCAAAAAAGACAATTATTTAATTATATGTTAGGTATCGATAGAAGAAATATGCTGTTTTTTAACTATTAGCCATCAGTTAGAGACTTTACTATTAAATTATTCTCATTTTTGGTATGATAAAGATATCTTGAAAGAAAAGAGTGAAGTTATGAAACAAGGTACAACAATCATCACGCTCGATAATGGTTATCATTTATGGACCCGAACTGTGGGTCATGGCGATATTAAGTTATTATGTTTGCATGGCGGTCCCGGTGGTACCCATGAATATTGGGAAAACTTTGGTCAAGAGCTAGCAGACTTAGGCGTCCAAGTTTCTATGTATGATCAATTAGGATCTTTTTATTCGGATCAACCTGATTATAGTGATCCCCAAATTGCCGAAAAATATTTAACTTATGATTACTTTTTAAATGAAGTAGAAGAAGTCCGGCAAAAACTGGGTTTAGACAATTTTTATTTAATTGGTCAATCGTGGGGCGGTTTATTAGTTCAAATGTATGCTGCCAAATATGGCCAACATCTTAAAGGTGCCATTATTTCCAGTATGGTTGATGAAATCGATGAATATGTCCGCAGTGTCAATCAATGCCGCTTAAATACTCTAGGTGCTAAAAAAGTAGCTTATATGGAAAAAATTGAGCAAGAAAACAAACTGGATGACCCAACTTATCAAAGTTATGTAGATATTCTTAATGCTGAATATGTTGATCGTAAACAGCCAGAAGCTATTCGTCATTTGGTTTCAACCATGGCCACAGATGTCTATAATGTTTTTCAAGGTGATAACGAATTTGTGATTACCGGCAAACTTAAAGATTGGCATTTTCGTAAGCACTTGCACGAAATTACCGTCCCAACTCTCTTAACTTTTGGTGAACATGAAACAATGCCCTTAGCTACTGCAAGAATTATGCAGCAGGAAATTCCTCATGCTCGCCTAGAGACCACTCCTAATGGCGGTCATCATCATATGATTGATAATGCACCGGTTTATTTTGCACATTTGAAAAAATTTATTCAGGACGTTGAAACTGGTAACTTTAACGATTAGTTGCTTCTACCTTTCAAAGACAAAGCAAGACCTATAAAAAATCTCACTTGTAAATAAAAAAGCATTCCGCAATATTTTTAATTTTTGCAGAGTGCTTTTTTGCTTCCAATTATATAATTTTAAAAATAAACTTGGATAAAAGTTACAAAACAGAAATTTACTTCTAACCAGTCCCCAAACCTCTAAGCTTCTGGCTTCTAACTTCCATTCTTAAATTGTAATTTAGATATTCATTTGTAATAGTTCTTGGACTAACTGTGATTCTGACGCTGATAAAACATACTCTTGGCGCTGAACGATAGAAATATTGAAACGTTCCGGATAATCATCTGTTAAATAAATCTTATGCAGACAATCAGTCGGTAAAATTGCATCATCGGCTAATAAGGCAATCCCCAGATTGGCTTGAACTAATCCTTTGACCCAACTAATATCAGGAGCTGCATAAACAATTTGCGGTTTAATAGCTGCATAATGACAGAAATTTTGAAATACTCGTGGATGTACATATTGAGCTGTAACTCCAATAAATTCCTCATCAGCTAAATCTTTAAATGAAATTCGATCATATTTTGCTAGATGATTATGCGGACTCACCGCAATGCAAAAGGGGCGCCGGCCAATAACCTGCGCTTGTAAATCCGCATAATCTAAAGGTATCGCTGAAGCTAAAAGTGCTAAATCAATATCACCTGAGCGCATTAACTTTAATAAGGCATTTGAACCAGTTTCCACAATATTCAATAACGACAATAAATTTTTTTGTTGTAATTTTTCTGCTAATTGTGGCAAATAAGCAGTGCCAATAATCGGCGGCAATCCAAAGCGAATGACTGCTTGTTTAGTTGCCGCCAATTCCTTTTGAGTATTAGCTAATTTTAGATTAATTGCAGTAGCACTTTGATAAAGAATCTTGCCCGCACGGGTGACCCCTAAGCGTTGGTGAACTCGATCACGCTCAATTAATTTTACAGAAAACTCCCGCTCTAAACGCTTAATGGCTGCCGTAATTGTCGGTTGCGACACTTCACAAGCTATTGCAGCTTCTGTGAAGCTCTTTTTTTCAACTAATATTTTAAAATAATCTAAGTCACGTGTATTCATTTGGGTCCTGCCTTTCACAAAACCTGTTCCAACAAAGCCAAAAAAATCGTTAAAATTAATAAATCAGCACTGCCACCTAAACTTAAATTTTTCTCCAAAAAAATATGATTTAATTCTTGTAAGAATTGCCAACCTGCTGGATTTTTAGCACCGCCAAGATTTAAAAATTGACGGGCTTGCGTTTGTGCCCACATTATTACTTGCGGAGTCTGTGCCCGTTTAATCAAATTCGTGTCTTGTGAATGCAACAAAATAACCATTAAGGTATCTAATAAACGCTGATTGATGGTACCGGTGCTTTTTTTTAAGAAAGGCAAAGCCCATTTTGTCACCGTTGGAAATCCTTGCTGTGCTTCACCACGAATACCTGTTAAGCCATATTGTAGATATAACCGCTGGCCGGCAGTTAAGTGTGCTTGTTGTTGTAACTTTGATACTTGAAAATCATCTTTTAAAAGATTCTGCAACATTTGTTGAACGATAGCACTAAAATCTTGATGTTGATGCTTTTGCTCATATGCTTTAGCACTTACTGCAATTCCTAAAGAAAAAACAGCCCCCTTATGGGTATTAACTCCTCCAGTTGCCTCCAACATCTGCTGTTCAGCTTTTATTCCTACAAAGCGTACTTGTTGGAATAACTGTGTCAAATCCTTTTGATCAAACTTATATCCTAAGCTTTCACATTGTTGAAAATAATCTTGTAAGCTCAAAGCACTCTTGATAAAAGTAAAAACATTCATATCAAAATGTGGACCACTAGACACAGGATCAACTAACCCCGGCTTGGGCTGGACACTAACCTCATATAATAAAGACTGCAAGGCTAACTGAGATAAACTCATTTTACTCATGATTTTTAACCTCTAAGCCTGCAAACTCATTTTGATAAATTTGACTAATTACCCTTTGCAATTCTGGAAGATCATGTCGGCGACTGCGGGCGCACTCTTTAGCAGGACGAGCACAAACAAAACATTTGCGCGGTGGCAAATTTAAATCTTGACGGGAATAGGCTCGTTGTTGATTTAAGGTTAAAACATCAATATCAAATAACCGACCTAATGCATCATTTTCTTCAAAAGCTACTGCTGATTTTTTTAACTGCCTTACTAATTGATTACAGATCAAAAAAGCTTCATTACCACTGGGAAGATTATCTTCTTGTATTACCCTAGTTGAAGAAGGCAACCTTGATATTAAGCGTTGTTCTCCAGTTTTAAATAACTGATGTAAAAAGATATTATTCTTAATTGGACCGGGAATATTTAATTTTACATCTAGTAAAACTGCCTCAGGGTAAGTATGCAAAATTTGACGTTGTATCAAGACTCGACGATCCCGGCTAGCCAAAACATCAGTAATTTCCTGAATTTCACCGCTTGTAAAAATGCTGGTTGCCATATCAATTAATCCTTTCGTTCAAAAAAGAGTGGAACCAGATAATGTTCCACCCGCGCCTGTAACCTTCATCAATTAAACACAAGTTACTTTTAATTTATGATGAACTTTCCGTTATTGCTATATTATCAATAAAAATATCGTGCCGTCTATCGTAGATGTAATCTATTATTTAGTCTTTAACAGCTTTAATTTGGTCAATAATAGTACCATCACGATATTCAACTAAAGCCACAGTTTGATCAGTAAACTCTAATGGTGCTGCCTGACCAACTTTTTTAGCAGCCAATTGCTGTAATTCCTCAATTGTATAAACCGGTAAAGACCGAACTTTACTAAAGGCCTGTTGTAAGTCTTCACGCTTAGGGTTAATTGCAATCCCATACTCTGTTACCAAAACATCAATCGAGTCTCCTGGGGTAACTACAGTAGTAACATCTGGTACAACTGTAGCAATACGGCCCCGAACTAAAGGTGCACAAATAATTGTCATTTTGGCTGTTGCTGCATCTTGATGGCCACCTACAGCCCCACGAATTACGCCATCAGAGCCAGACATAACATTAACATTAAATTTGGTATCAATTTCTAAGGCACTTAAAATAGCCACATCCAATTGATCAACCATTGCACCTTTATTATCAGGATCGGCATACCAAGACGCATCAATTTCTTGTTGATGGGCATTCTTTTGCATGGATTCAGCAGCACCTTTATCAAAGTCCTGAACATCCATGACCTTATCAACTAAACCTTCATCTAATAAATCAATCATAGGCTTAGTAATACCGCCTAAAGTAAAGGAAGCTTTTATTTTATGATCTAACATCGCTTGGCGTAAATAGCGAGTTACTGCTAAAGCTGCTCCACCTGAACCAGTTTGAAAAGAAAAACCTTCTTTAAAGTATGGTGAATTAACAATGACCTCATTAACTAAAGATGCAATTTTTAATTCTTTAGGATCTTTGGTAAAACGTGTTGCACCTGAACCAATTTTTTCTGGATCACCAACTTGATCTACTTGGACCACATAATCAACTTGAGTCTGTTTGATAGATGCTGGAGTATTAGGGTAAGAAACTAAATTATCAGTTAATAATACTACCTTGTCTGCATATTGGGCATCCATTAATGCATAACCTAAAGATCCAAAAACTGCTTTACCCTGCATTCCATTAGCATTACCTAAACGATCAGCATTAGGAACACCTAAAAAGGCTACATCAATTTTAATGTCACCATGTTCAATTGCCCGAGCCCGATCTCCATGAGAACGGAAAATTACTGGGTTTTTCAATCCACCATGAGAAACAAAATCACCTAAAGATCCCCGCATACCAGAGCTAGTAATATTAGTTACTGTCCCAGCCTTAATAGCTTCAATCACTAAATCGTTCATAACACCTGTCAAAGATGATGGTGCTAAAGTTAGATTTTTAATGCCAGCATCAATAATGATTCGCATAACTTGGTTAAAAACAAAGTCACCATTACGAAAATGATGGTGAAAAGAGATAGTCATTCCATCTTGAACTGTTTTTTTGACTACTTCTTCTAAAGATGTACATAACTTATCATTACCGGTAGATACATGAACTTTAGGGGCTACACGTTGAATATCAGGGCTTCCAATTTCAGTTGACTGAAAAGCTTGATAACCTAATTGCTGCATTATTTCCTCTGGTAATTGCCGATTGACACTATTTTTCAATTTAGTTTCCCTCCTCATCAACAAGGTGTGCTGCTTGGGCAAGCATCATTACCCTTTGAGCTCGCATAACTACTGGGCGATCAACCATTTGTCCATTCATGGAAATAACGCCAGAGCCTTTAATTTTTGCTTCTTCAATTGCCTTCATTACATTTTGAGCATTTTCGATTTCAGCTTGAGTTGGCTGATATACTTTATTAACCATTGGTATTTGCCGTGGATTAACTAAAGATTTACCATCAAAGCCTAACTGATGAATATATTCGGTTTCCCGATAAAAGCCTTCTGGATCATTCATATTACTAAAAACTGTATCAAAAGCTGCAATTCCAGCAGCACGGGCAGCATGCAACACCATATTGCGGGCAAATTGTAACTCAGCGCCATCAGGATATCGGTGTGTCTTCATATCTGTAGTATAATCCTCAGCAGATAAAGCTATTCCAATCATTCGTTGAGAAGCAGCCGCAATTTCAGGCGAATTTAAAACTCCTTTAGCACTTTCGATGGCTGCCATCAGATGAGTCGAGCCTTCAGGACGGCCAAAGCGTTTTTCTGCTGCTAATACATCGGCTTCTAATTGTTCAATCATTGCCGCCGTTTCGGTTTTCGGCAAACGAATAACTTCAATTCCAGCTTTTACCATCGCTAAAATATCGTTATGGTAATAAGGGGTATCGGCACCATTAATCCGTACAACTAATTCAGCATTTCCATAATCTTGAGTCTGTAATGCTTCATAAACTAAATCTCGCGCAGCATCCTTTTCGTTCATTGAAACTGCATCTTCTAAGTCAAACATAATCGAATCAGCACCATAAATACCAGCATCTTTAACCATTGCTGGATTATTACCAGGTACAAACATCATTGTCCGGCGTAGACGTTCTTTTGTTTCTGCCATAATTACAAAACCTCCCATGCTGGAGTATCAACAGTTTTGGTAGCTCTTTGAGCAGCAGCAATTGTACGAGCTTTAATTACACAATCCAAAGCTCCTTTATCTACTGCTTTAACATGTGCTGCATCAATATCTAACTGTTTTAAAGTATCGGTAATAACTTTCTTAATTTGCTGTCCAAATTGTTTAGCGACATCTGATTCTAATTCAATGCTAATGCCCTGATCAGCCTTAGTAATCATAATTTGAATATCAGAAGATTCCAAAGTTCCCGCTACTGCGGTCTCTTTAATTTCCATTAATTCTCATTCCTTCCTTAATTCTAGTTTCTAATAGCGCTTTATGTTCTTGCATAAACTGATAAGTAGTTGCTGGAACTAAATCTTTAATAGTAGCTAATTGGTTATGCGCTAAAGCTTGACGAACCGTAGAAGCGCTAATAACCTTTTGGGAGTCGCTTTGCTTGCGCTCAATTACTTGTACTTGCACTTTTGGCGGTAGTTCCTGTTGAAGAACTTGATTATAGATTGCTGTCGTCGGTGATAGTGGTTCACTACCTAAAAATCGCGTACTAATCTGGCAAGCAGGCGCAATTAAATCGCGGAAAATATGTGCATCTAATGTTGTCTGATATCTAACTACGTCTTGGCCTGATTGAAGAAAGTATGCCGGAAATGTAGCATAACTTACCATATAATCACCGCCATTTACAACTAAGGCATGTGGTAGATCCTTTAATCCTGCCTTGACCAATTGTATTCTTTCAGAAGTTTTAAATAAAGAAGCATCCGTGTTTACAACAAAAACATACACATAATCACTTTGCTGCAAGGCTCTTTTGACAAGATATCGATGGCCCAAAGTAAATGGATTAGCATTCATAACAATGGCAGCAATCTTTTGTGGGTGAGACTGGCTAACTTGCGGCAATTGTGCTAAATAATCTTGAATATCAGGCGTTCCCGTTTCTAAAAACACCGCTTGTGAAGAATCAGCCAATTGTTTAAATCCCACATGTTGAAAGCTAAGAGAGTATTGAGGCTTGGTAAAAACAAATAAATGAAAAATTCCTTGTTGATATAATCGACTAGTTAGCTCACTGATAATCTGATTAAAGCGTGCTCCTGGTGTACTGTCCTGTTGACAAACACCAACATATTTGATTACATTGTGGGCCGCGGAAGCCGTCGCTACCAATTGCTCATCTTCATATAATCCCAAAGTTAGATCTAATTGCTGGATTTCTGCAGTTGAAAAATTATTAATCCCTAATTTCTGCAAAAAGTTTTGCCACTGATTTTTTACTTCAGGTAAGCTTAAATTCAGCTCAATAACTGTCATTTTCCCCTCATTTCTGCTGCTGCGAGTAATCTTGAACAGCTTGACTAACTGTTGCTACTACTTGTTTGTCAAAAACATCTGGAATTATTTTTTGCGTTGTTGGTTGAGTAACAATTTGGGCTAAAGCTTGAGCAACAACTTTTTGTAAGCCTGCATCAACTTTAGTTATAGAACTGTCTAGAAGACCTTTAAACAAACCTGGAAAAGCTAAAATATTATTAACTTGATTGGGGTACTTACTTGATCCAGTGGCTATCACAGCAGCACCAGCTTGCTGAGCAATTTGCGGATCAATTTCAGGTATTGGATTAGCTAAAGCAAAAATAATTGGTTGAGAATTCATTTTTTGCACATCTTGCGCTTGCAAAACATTCTTATCAGAAAGTCCAATAAAAACATCCTGGTGTGCAATAACAGCAGCTAGCGGCTGATTCTTTAAAGCTACTGGCGTCTGTAACTTTCTCGCTAAATTACGTTGATATTCATTATAATGGGTATCGTCAGCGGTAATAACACCCTGCTTGTCTACTAAAACCAAATGTTTTATTCCTATTTGATATAATAAGCGTGCTGTTGCAAAACCGGAGGCCCCTACTCCATTAATAACTATGTGTAGATCTTGCAGATTCTTATGCACAACTTTAGCTGCATTAATCAAGCCCGCTAATACTACAATTGCAGTACCCTCTTGATCATCATGATAAACTGGTATTTCTAATGAATTGCTAAGCTGTTCTTCAATTTCAAAACAACGAGGAGCTGCAATATCTTCTAAATGTATTCCGGCAAAGGACAAGGAAATGTTTTTGATAGTGGCCACTGCTTGAGCAATATCTACTTGATTTAAGGCTATTGGTATTGCATTAATATCTGCTAAATCCTTATATAATAAAGCCTTTCCCTCAATAACCGGCAAACCCGCAGCAGGACCAATATTACCTAGGCCCAAGACTGCTGTACCATCGGTAATTAACGCTACTAACTTACCACTCATGGTATACTTATCTTTTAGTTCGGGGTGTGCTTCTATTTGTTTTGATAGCATAGAAACACCTGGTGTATAAGCTTGCGCTAATTCTTGACGATTAGTAACATCTAAATCAGACTTAATATCTAAAACACCCGTATGAAGTGCATGCAATTTTAATATCTCTTCTAATTCGCTCATCATTCAACCTTCTTTATGCATTCAATACCAACTAGCCCAACTTCAGTGTACGCTCAATTTTTAAATTTATCAATTTTAATCATATTTTTTTAAAAATTAAAAAACACTATTAAATTGTAAAATTCATTTTTACTGATAAAAAGGAAGAAAATTTATGAATAATTTAACTCATCGCCAACAATTAGCTGATATTGCCCGTGACTATTACTTGTCACAAACTTCCATTGCCGAAATATCTACCAAATATCACTTGAGCAGATATTTAATTACTAAATATCTGGACGAAGCCGTTAACAGCGGTATTGTTAAGATTCTCATTGAAGATCCCCTCCAACGTAATCTTGAGTTAGAAGCTCAATTTAAAAAGCTCTTTAATTTATCGAATATTGCTGTTATTAAAGATGCTGATTCATTTAATGACAATAGTGACAACGTAATTGCCTTTGCAGCCCAAAATATCCAACAAAAAATTAATCATAGTAAAATTGTTGCCGTCACTTGGGGACAAACCGTTTTAAACATTATTAATCATTTTCAAATCCAAACCCAGGAAGACTTACTCTTTGTACCTTTAATGGGTGCTAACATGAAAAATGACTCTCCAGCGGGAGCAACTCCTATCGTCCAAAGAGCAGCGGCCAAATTCGGCGCCCATTATAAGACCCTACCAGCACCCTTATATATCATTAACGATCAAGTACGCCAACAATTAGTTTTGGAACCAGCTCTTGCTGAAGTTTTTCAACAAATGCAGCAAGCAGAGCTATTATTTACAGGAATTGGTACCTTAGCTTCTTTAAATTCAGTTAAAATCTGGCAACAGCAACGATCCCAAATATTATCTCAAGTTGATCCTCATCAAATAGTCGGATTTTTATATGGACGTCCATTTGATAGCCAAGGTAATATTCTCAATTTCCAACAAGATAAACTCTTTGGGGCTTCTTTAGAAACTATTTTAAAAATTCCCACACGTATTGGTATTGTTAAAAGTAAATTCAAGAGTGCAGCATTATTAGGTGCCTTAAGAGGTAAATTACTAACAGAAGTTATTACTACTGAATCAGTTGCTCAAAGAGTATTATTAGAAAATCAGGCTTAGCTAATATTCTGGATAAAATTTTGCAGTTGTCGATTAAAGCTAAGTGCTTGCTCAGCCATTGGTAAATGTCCAGCTTGTTCAATAACTGCTGCTTGCCCTTGAGAGGCCAATTGCGCTGTTTTTAAAGCAAAATGATAATCAAAAAAGGGCGATTGTTGTCCTGCAACTATCAATAAGGGGATCTTTATCGTACAAATCACATCACGCCAATCTTGAGCTGCATGATCTAACAGCAAGGGATAATTAAGTTCTGAATCATAGGGTGCTTTTGCCTGCAACGCTTTATTCATTTGATAAATATTATTAGGCAAATTTTGGTAAGTAGCGCGACCAAAGGGTTGTTTTAAATAATCCCAAAAATTGCTTTTTGTTAGTTCTTTAAAACCATAAGGCCACCTTGCAGTTGTAACCATTTTAGGACTTTGATCAATATCCACTACACCTAAAAGGCGACTAGAACCAAAAATACTTAAATAACTAAACCATGTAGCTGCCCCTAGTGAGTTTCCAATGGCTAATACTTGCTGCAAATCTAATCTTTGCAACAACTCGGCAACATCGGCTGCATGACGACTAATTCGCCGACCTTTAGCCGTATGCTCAGATAAACCTTGATTGCGCGCATCCAACGTAATCACGCGGTAGTTGCGTTCTAACAAAAATTGCTTAGTCTCCTCCCACACTACGCTATAACTACCTAAACCTGCCAATAAAACTGCCGGCAATCCTTGACCTTCATCTTGATAATGAAGATGAACCTGATCAGTCGTCACAAATTCCATAATTATCCCTTCATGCTCTATTAAAATTAGTTGATTCTAACTAGGTAACATATAATTGTAATTTAAATTATCAATTCTTCAAAATGAATTCTTTTTACCAAATACCGATTAATTTCATCCACAATACACCGAGTACTCCCCAGACAAAGAGATAGAAAAATCCTAAAATAAAGTTGTATTTCCACCAACTAGATTGATCTACATAACCTGTTCCAAATAAAACCGATGCCGGTCCATTAGCATAGTGAGTAGTTGATGAAAAAATTGCCCCTGTAAATCCTAAGAGCATGGCTGCTAAAGTTGGTGGAGCACCAGCAGAAATTGCTACCCCCAATAAAGCTCCGTACATAGCGGAAACATGTGCTGTTCCACTTGCAAATAAGTAATGACTGTAAAAATAAAACACTACTAAAATAGCTAAGACTAATCCCCAACCGACTCCATGTAAAGAACTAGAAATGGATTTTGACAACCAAGGAATAAAGCCTAGTTTATTTAACTCGTTAGCCATGAAAATCAAAATTGAGAACCAAACCAATGTATTCCAAGCACCAGTTTCATGTAAAATATCATTAACTGATAAAACACCACAAATCAACAATATAGATACGGCCATAAAGGCAACCAAAGAAGCTTCTAAATTAATAAAGCTTGAAAGCATCCACAAGATCAAAGCCATAATAAAGACTGTAGCCATGATTTTTTCTGGGAAAGTAATTTTACCTAATTTAGCTAATTCGGTTTCAGCCCATTCTTTAGCATTAGGAGTATCCTTAATTTCTGGAGGATACATTTTATAAATTAGCCAAGGGACCACAATTAAACTAATTAAACCTGGCAATAATGCTGCCATAAACCAGCCCATCCATGACATATTAACATGTAGGCTTTTAGCTAAAGCAACTGCAACCAAGTTAGGTGCCATCGCTGTCATAAACATACCACTAGTAATTAAATCACCATGGTACTCTGCAAATACTAGAAAAGATCCGATCTTACGTTCTGTTCCATCGCCTACCTTGGAACCATAGGTTTCTGCTAATGACTGAATAATTGGATAAACGATCCCGCCGGCCCGTGCTGTATTACTTGGTGTAGCAGGGGAAGTTAAAAGATCAACCCCAATTAAGGAATACGCCAAACCTAAGGTTTTTTTACCAAATAATCTCACAAAATGTAAGGCAACTCGCCGGCCTAATCCCGTATTAATAAAACCACGTGACATAAAATAGGCCATAGCAATCATCCACACAGTACCATTACCAAAACTAGACATTGCCACATCCATAGGCACTATCTTCAATAATACTGATAAGGTGATTCCAATAATAGCAACGCCGGCAATCGGTAGTGGCTGCGTGATACAACCAATAATTGTCGCCACAAAAATTGCTAAAATATGCCAAGCTGCAGCTGTTAACCCGGCTGGCCGCCAGGGAGTTGCAACCCAAATAATCAAACCGATTAACACCGGCCAAATAAATTTTGAATACTTTACTTTGTTCAGTTTCATGGAGTTTCTCCTTTTTCTATTTACAACTGTTCTAAAATTGCTTGCAGTTGTGCAGCTGAAGATTGCATTTTGGATACTTCATCAACCGTTAAAGGTGTCTCAATTACCTGACTAATGCCGCTATTGTTAATTACAGCTGGCAAGCCTAAGTACAAATCATGTAAACCATATTCCCCATTTACTGGTGCTGAAATTGGCAAAACCAAATTTTTATTATCTAAAATTGCTTGACAAATCTCCACTAAGCAGCGAGCTACGCCATAAAAAGTTGCCCCTTTATTATTAATAATGTAGCCACCTTTAGCACGCACTTGTTTTTCAATATCCGTTTGTTCGTCTGCACTTAATTCCAATAATTCTGATAATGGTTTTGCTGAAACTGTTGTTTCTGCAAAATTAACAAAGGAACTATCGCCATGTTCACCTAAGACATAGCTATTAACTGCACTAGGAGCAACATTAAGTTTTTGTGCTAATAAAACCCGTAACCGCGCTGTATCCAACGAAGTTCCAGTACCAATGACTTTATGTTTAGGAAATCCTGAAATCTTTTGAGTCAAAGTTGTCAAAATATCTACTGGATTGCTAGAAACTACAAAATAACCTTGAAAACCACTAGCTACCACAGGATCAACAATTGATTTCAAAATTCGATAATTTTTTTGAACCAAGTCTAACCGACTCTCACCAGGTTTACGGGGAACTCCTGCAGTAATTACAACAATTGTTGCATCATGGGCATCCGCATAGTCACCAGCTTTAATTTTGGTATTAGTCCCAAAAGGAACAATATCTTCTAAATCAGCAACGTCACCAAGAACATGCTCTTTTTTTAAATCTGTAATTACAAGTTCCTCTACAGAGCAGTTTTGTAGCAAAGAAAAAGCAAAAGATGAACCAACTGCGCCATCTCCCACTAATAGTACCTTGCGTTTCGTTAAATTCATTTAGTAAGCTCCTTTTTGTATATATTTAAAGGCTTGTTGTCCAGCCTGACGTCCAAAAATAATAGTTTCGGCAATTGAATTGCCACCAATACGATTATTACCATGTAAACCGCCTGCTACTTCACCAGCGGCAAACAAACCAGCTATCACTTTTTGTTGTTGATTTAATACTTGCGTTTGGGCATTAATTGCAATGCCTCCCATAGTATAGTGCACTGCAGGGGCAATATGAATTGAATAATATGGTGCAGACTGTATAGACCGCTCCATACCCGTTTGGCGGCTAAATTGAGAATCTTGATGATCTTGTACAGATTGATTCCAAGTCTTAATAGTTTGCTGGAAAACTTCTGCGTCAAATCCGTTTTGCTCTGCTAAATCTTTTAAACTTTGACCGGTTTTGACTAAGCCAATTTGATCATAAAATTCAATAGCCTTTACTCGCTGCCGAATCCCCTGGTCAAAAATTAAAGTTGCTCCATTTTCTTGGAGAGCATTAATAGCGGCAGTAACATTCTTGCGGGTATCTAATTCATTGACAAAACGCTGACCTTGTTTATTAACTAAAATAGCACCTTCACCACGAACTGCTTCACCAATTAAGTATGGGCGTTCTCCATCTTGCTGGACGGTTGGATGAACTTGAATTTGATCCATATCAACCACTTTTGCTCCGATAGCCTGAGCTAATTGAATGCCATCACCAAGAGCTCCTGGCTGATTGGTGGTTTTTAATTCTGCCAAGTCAGGACGATACTTTTGAATTAACTCTTTACCAGCGCCAAATCCACCCGTTGCTAAAATAATTGCCGGCGCCAACACCTGACATTCTTGCTCACCAATTTTTACTTGAACACCGCTCATCTTGCCATTTTCTTGTAGTAATTGCGTTACATGGGCTTGAGTAAATAAAGGAAGCTGGGCTTGGGCAACTTGTTTTAACAATTCTGTTACTAAAAAACCCCCAATAGGTGCCATAGAAGCGGGACGATGAGTCCGCATAACTTTCATTCCACCTGTAATCGTTAAATCATCTAAATGAATATCATGAGCGGCTAGCCAATCAATTGCTAAAGCGCTATGCTCAGTAAAATAATGAAGTAATTCAGGATTATTACGCTGCCCGCCGCCTTGATAGACATCGTCATAAAAATCCTCGTAACTATCAACAATGTGATGACTTAATTGCACCATAGTTTCTGCAGCATTCATTCCAGAAGAAGCTTTCGTGGTATTGCCACCAATCTTAGCCATCTTTTCTAAAATTACTGGCTTTAAGCCTAATTCGTGGGCTTGAAGAGCACTGGTTAAACCTGTTCCACCAGAACCAATAATAATCACATCATAATGTGCTTGTAACTGATCGGAGGGTGTTGGTTGAAAAATAAATTTGTCTGTCATATTCTACCTCTTAATTTTGGTCAATATTTGTCATTTCAATTGGGACTACCCATTCATCAAACTGTTCTGCTGTAACTTTGCCTGATTTAACTGCAGCTTCTTTAAGTGTTGATCCTTCTTTTTCTGCTTGTTGGGCAATTTTGGCGCTGTCATGGTAGCCAATATGTGGTGATAAAGCAGTCACAGTCATTAAAGATTTATCCACTAATTCTTGCATCCGCTCTTCATTAACCGTCAGACCAGCAATCATTTTATCAGCAAATCCCATCATGGTGCCGCTTAACAATTGTGCTGATTCCAAGAAAGCACTGATTAGCACTGGTTTATAAACATTCATTTCAAAGTTACCTTGACTAGAAGCTAAATCGACAACCACATCATTACCCATAACACGCACAGCTGCCATAGTAATAGCTTCAGCTTGAGTAGGGTTAACCTTACCTGGCATAATTGAGGATCCGGGTTCATTAGCTGGAATATTTAATTCATTATAACCAGCACGAGGGCCACTGCCTAAGAAACGAACATCATTAGCAATTTTCATTAAGTCTGCTGCTAAAGTCTTCATCGCTCCATGAACAACATTTAAGCCGGAATGTGCTGCTAAACCATAAAATTTATTGGTTTTAGCCGTAAATTCAATACCATATAATTGGCTCATCTTATCAGCAATCAAATCAGCAAAATGAGGTGCAGCGTTCAATCCAGTACCTACGGCTGTTCCTCCCATAGCTAATTCATTTAAAGTAGGAGCTAACTGTTGCAAATAATTTAAATCATGCTCTACCATGCTTACCCAGCCACTAACCTCTTGGCCAAAGGTTAAAGGCGTAGCATCTTGTAAATGTGTCCGGCCAATCTTAACTACACGCCAATATTGTTTTTGTTTCTTTTGTAATTCAGTAATTAAATGCTGCGCAGCTTTTTCTAACTTTTGTACTTCAATTGCTGCTGTAATATTCATAGCTGTAGGAAAAATATCATTGGAACTTTGTCCATGATTAACATCATCATTAGGCAAGATTTCTAAATCAGGATTGATCTGGAATGCCATATGTGCCACTACTTCGTTCACATTCATATTAGTTTGAGTTCCGGATCCTGTTTGATAAATTACTAATGGAAAATCTTTTTGTAATTGCTCATCATCTAAAGCTAATAACTTATCAATTGCTGCTACAATCAGATCTGCTTTTTCAGCAGCAATTGCTTGTTCATCTTTGTTCGCAATAGCAGCAGCTTTTTTAATTTGCAATAAAACTTTAATAATCTCTAACGGCATTTTACCACCAGTTTGAAAGTTATTACGGCTGCGTTCTGTTTGCGCACCCCACAAAGCAGTTTCTGGAATTTTCACTGGTCCTAAAGTATCTTCTTCTACACGATATTGAGTCATAATTAGTTCCTCCATTATTTTATTGGCAATTTTGTAATCGTTACCATCTAATTGCTAACTTAAATATATTATTCACAAATGCTTATAGTCAAATTTTGTGAAAGTGATAACTTTTATTTATGAGCGTTTATATCAGTAAATATTTGGTAAAATTATAAATAGAATAATATTACTTAAAAATATTTTTGGAGGCTGAAATGATGACATATACAATCTACATGCTACGTCATGGTCAAACATGGTTTAATCGCTATAACAAGATGCAAGGATGGTCTGATAGCCCGCTAACTCCTGAAGGTGAAGCAGTAGCACGCCAGGCAGCCCAAAAGCTCAAAGATGTTCCGTTTGCAGCAGCTTTTTCTTCAGATGCGCGTCGGGCAATTGATACTTGTCAAATCATTACTGATGCGAATATTAATAAAAACAAATTGCATCCTACCAAATTACTTAACTTCAGGGAAGAATTTTATGGATATTTCGAAGGAATGTTTTCCACTGAAGCTTGGTATATGACCTTAAAGCCCCATGGACTAAAAAGCTTTCAAGAGGCAGCAGAAAAAGTTGGTTTGGACAAGGTTAAGGATTACATGAAAGAAGCCGATCCTTTTCACAATGCAGAAAATGCTGCTGAATACTGGCAACGTCTGAATACTGGCTTTGAATATCTCGATAATATTGCTCATGAAAATGACAAAATCTTATTAGTCAGCCATGGTACAACTATCCAATCAGTTGCAATGAAATATGGTGATGGTTCTTTTAAAGTTCACGAAGGCCCAGCCAACTCTAGTCTGACTACGGTTATGCGTAAAGATGGTCAAACAATTGTTACTGATTATGCTCGCAAATTGATCGACTAGGCGTAACTATGAGTAGACTTCAAAAAAGTTATTATGGCTTAGGAACTCTAATTAACCTTACACTTTTTGGTAATCCTTATCATCAAGAACTGGATAAAACTAATGAATTAATAAAATATTACGAAGATCTATTTACAGTCAATCGAGCGCAATCAGAAGTGATGCAAATTAATCATGCAGCCGGAAATTATCCGGTTGTTGTTAGTGATGCTACTTATAATCTAATAAAAAAAGCTATTTTAGTTAGCCAAGAAAATTTTGGTTTTAATGCTTTAATCGGTCCCTTAGTTAAACTCTGGAGAATTGGTTTTGCGAATGCTCATGTCCCCACTCCTGAACAAATCCAAGAACGTCTGCAACTAACTAATCCAGCAGATTGTATTTTAAATGATTACAATTCAACTGTATTTTTAAAACGAAATGGTATGGAACTAGATTTAGGAGCAATCGCGAAGGGCTATATTGCTGATCGTATTCAAGACTACTGGCTGGCTCTGGGCAAATCTGCGGGAATGATTGATTTAGGTGGTAACTTATTATTAATGGGTGCTTCTCCTCTACATGCTAATGGTCAGTGGTCGATTGGTATTCAAGATCCGCAAGCGCAACGTGGACAGGCAATTGCAGCAGTGCATTGGGGAGCCTGTTCAGCAGTAACTAGTGGTATTTATGAGCGTCATTTTGAGGTTCAAAACCATTCTTATCATCATATTTTGGATCCGCGTACTGGTTATCCTCACGATAATGAGCTTGCGAGTGTGACTATTTTTTCCCAAAAATCAATTGATGGCGAAATTGAAACTGAACGCCTCTTTTTCGCTGATGGTCCTTTAACAAATTGGGCTCAAGACCGTCCAGATATATATGGAGCAATTTTTGTCACTAAAAATAAAAAAATCATCCTTCAAAAACTGCCTCGCATGGCAGTTTCCTTATTGGATGATCAGTATGAAATAATTGAATAAAAAGTCTCAAATCATTCTAACTTATACTTTAATAACAAAAGGACATTAATAAGTTTGTATTCAAAAAAGACAGTTAATTTTCTTTAGAAAATAGAAATTAACTGTCTTTATTTTTCTACATAAAAGTATATCGGTACAATAAAATTATTATTAATCTTTCCAAATTTCCTTAGCCCGATTAAATGCTGACCAAGCATGGGGCCATCCAGTATAAAAACCTAATTGAGTAATCTCTTCAACAATTTCATCTTTAGTAATACCGTTTTTTTTGCCTAAATGTAAATGTGCTTCCAGCTGCTCTGTATTACCGGTGGCGATTAAGGCAGCAATTGTAATCATCGATCGATCATGTGCAGAAAGCTTGTCTTCTCGGTTCCAGACTTCACCAAATAAAATATCATCGTTAAAATGTGCAAATTGTGGTGCAAAATCACCTAAACGTTCTTGTCCAGCAGTTTGTTTTTCCATCATCATTACCTCCACTTTTAATGTAAATTCAGAATAATCCTTAAAGTATACTCTAAGTCAAGTTAGAAATAATTCTAAAAACAAAATACATGTGCAAGACAACATCTATTAATGTATGGCAACTAAGTGAGTGTCCATTATTGGTTATCTTTGTAATATAATTTTTCATTAGGTATTTTATAGATCTAATATTAAAAGAAATCTTACTGTATTATTTACTAGCAATAAATCGATCAAATAACAAGGAGTTGGGACGAGAATAAATCCTAACTCCTTAATTAATATTAATTGTTAATGAGGTTCACACGCCTGTAGTTCGACTTAATAGTAAAGTAGCATTCTTCTTTTAAATACTAAATTTCGAATATTAATAAGCAATTATTTATTATCTCAAGATATTAAATAACCAAGCTGCTAAAACACCACCACCTAACGGTCCTAAAACAGGAACCCAGCTATATGCCCAATCAGATCCTCCCTTATTAGCAATCGGCAATATTTGGTGGGCAATTCGCGGCCCCAAATCACGTGCAGGATTAATGGCATAACCGGTGGGTCCACCTAAAGAAATCCCAATAACAGTAATTAAAAGACCCGCAACAATTGGATTAAGGCCACTAACAAAGTTACCCTTAGTAAAAGCTAATAATCCATAAACTAAAACAAAAGTGCCCACTAATTCAACAAAGAAATTAGCGCTATAGCTTCTTATAGCAGGAGTAGTACTGAAAATACTCAAAATAGTAGTAGAATCTTCGGTTTCCTGCCAATGAGGATAATAGCTCAGCCATACTAATATTGCTCCTAAAATCCCACCTAATATTTGAGCGATCATATATGGAACTACTAAATTCCACGAGAGTTTGCCGGCAATTGCCATAGCTAATGAGACTGCTGGATTTAAATGTCCGGGACTCATCCAAGCAACGAAATATACACCAAAAGTAACCGCCAAGCCCCATCCTAAGGTAATGGCTAGCCAACCAGCATTGTTAGATTTAGATTTTTTTAAATTAACACCGGCTACTACACCATCACCTAATAAAATTAAAATTGTTGTTCCCAAAAATTCTCCTAGTAATTGCATTGTTATTGAGCTATTCATTCATTGACCATCCTAACTTTTTAAATAATCAGTTGAAATTGCTTGATAATCGTACTTATTTTTAATAATTTCAAGTAAAAACATTGAAATCTATGCTTGATAAAATACTTGTTGGGACATTTTTGGGAAATTCATTTGAGTATATCGCCATAAATTTTTCTCGGACTTTTTAGAGAGGACGTTTATCAGATATTTATATTTTTTTAGAATCAGGTAATTGAACAATAATAACTGAAATATCAAGAATTCTTAATCCAGTTTAGTACATTAAAAAAACTGGATATATTGCTTTAACTAATTTCAGGTAGCGAGTATATGATTTGTAATTAATGATTAAGATTTTTTAAGAGTTCTTAATTTTTATTGTCACCCTTAAGGTTTATATGATCGAGTAGCAGCAACAGCCTTTTGCCAGCCTGCGTATAATTTATTTCGACGACTTGCAGTCATTTGTGGCTTAAATGTTTTACCAGCAGTGTAGTCTTGCTTAATTTCATCAAGATCTTTCCAATATCCTACAGCTAAACCCGCTAAAAACGCAGCTCCTAAGGCAGTTGTTTCTAAATCATGGGCTTTTTGTACAGGCGTGTTAATAATGTCAGCTTGAAATTGTAATAAATAATCATTATTAGCAGCTCCGCCATCAACCTTAAGTAAGGGAATGTCAACACCAGTATCAGCCCGCATAGTATCGATAACATCCCGTGATTGATAAGCAATAGATTGTAATGTTGCCTTAATAAAGTCATTTCGTGTAGTTCCGCGCGTCAATCCAAAAACCGCTCCTCGAGCATCAGCATCCCAATATGGTGCGCCTAATCCAGTAAAAGCAGGCACTACATAAACTTCATCATCATTATCAGAATCCATAGCCGCTTGATAAGAATCAGGAGCGGAATTAAGCATCTTTAGAGAGTCACGCAACCATTGTAAAGCAGATCCAGCAACATAAATACTACCCTCTAGTGCATAACTTATTTTATTATTTATTCCATATGCAATAGTAGTTAATAAATTATTTTCGGAAAGTTTGGCTTCACTACCGATATTCATAACCACAAAGGCTCCAGTACCGTAGGTATTTTTCACCATGCCCGGTTCAAATGCCATTTGACCAAAGAGTGCTGCCTGCTGGTCGCCGGCCATCCCCGAAATCGGCACGGAACTACCATAGAAATGGTATTGCTTAGTATATCCATAAATCTCGGAATTAGGTTTGACTTCTGGTAGTAACTTTTTAGGGATGTTTAGTTTTTTAAGAATATCATCATCCCATTGCAAATTATGAATGTTAAAGAGCATCGTTCGGCTTGCATTCGTATAATCAGTTGCAAATACTTCGCCACCAGTTAATTTCCAAAGTAACCAAGTATTAATTGTTCCAAATAATAATTCTCCTTTTTCGGCTCGTTCTTGTGAACCTTGTACGTGATCTAAAATCCACCTAATCTTAGTTGCCGAAAAATAGGGATCAATAAGTAGACCAGTTTTTTGGTGAATTTCTTTAGCTAAGCCCGCTTTTTTGAGTTCCTCGGCAAGAGCTTCTGTTTGTCGAGATTGCCAGACAATAGCATGATAAATTGGTAAGCCAGTTTTCTTATCCCAAATCACTGTCGTCTCTCTTTGGTTAGTGATCCCAATACTAGCAATCTGCTCTGGTTTAATTCCGGATTCAATGAAGCAGTTCGCAATTGTTGATAAAACAGCATTCCAAATTTCATTAGCGTCATGTTCAACCCAGCCAGGATGAGGAAAATATTGGGTAAATTCACGTTGCGCATCAGTAATTTTATTACCCTTTTTATCAAAGATGATGGCTCGGGTACTAGTTGTTCCTTCATCAATTGCCAAAATATATTTTTTAATCACTTTTATACCTCCATTTTAATGCCCTTATATTGTAATCGTTTACTTATTTAAAATTAACTTATCACTGTCTAAAAGTCAATTAATCTGCACAAAAGCCCAATTTGTAAATACCATTATTGGATTAAGTATATTTAGTTATACCATTTTAGATTGTGAAATAAGTGTTTAATATTTATATGTATTATTCAATCTTATCAAGATTCATCAACAGTGGAAATTTAGAATTATATATCACTTACGCTTATAATTTATTTACTATAAGTTCAAAGTCTATTTTTTCATTATAATAGCCGCTAATTGGTTGTAACATCCAGATAAACTATGCTTTTTATTTGGTTTAAAAATGCCTATATTCCCTTTGAATAAAAAAGAATCAAGACGCTAAATATCGCCTCAGTTCTCATATAAATAATAAAATTCAAATTTACTTAATTAAAAATGCTCGTTATTATCCCTTACCTTCAGCAAATGAAGGATATAAAGTCATTCCCCCATCAACAAAAATCGTTTCTCCTGTGACATAGCTAGATTCTTGGGATGCGAGCCATGCAGCAGCGGCCGCTACTTCCTGTGTTTTGCCGATACGAGCCATTGGAATTAAATCAATAGTCTCTTGTTGACTAGTAGCATCCGCTAACTTTTCCGCATTAATCGGGGTATCAATTGCACCAGGGGCAATGGCATTAACCCTAATCTTTCTTTTAGAATATTCTAAGGCAATTGTTTTGGTAAACATCTTTGCACCACTTTTAGAAACGGCATAATTTGTAAATCCAGGCCAGGGAATCCGTTCATGTACTGAAGAAATATTAATGACATTGCCATACTGATTATTTTTGAGAAAGTGCCGAATGGCAGCCATTGAACCCAAAAAGAGTCCATTAAGATTAATATCAATGACTTTTTGCCATTCATTTAATGACATTCTTTCAGTAGGTTGATAATTTTCAACGCCAGCATTATTAACCCACAAGTCTAAACGCCCAAATTCATGCAAAGCTGTCCGTAACAGGGATTGGACGTCATCTTCTAGCGAAACATCGCCCTGTTGGGCAATAGCTTGACCTCCCTGGTCTTGAATATAATTAATCACTTCTTGGGCTTCTTCACTATTGGAATGATAATTAACAACTACTTGCATACCTTCTTTAGCAAGACGTTCTGCAATTGAGCGACCAATTCCTCGTGAACTTCCAGTAATCACAGCAACTTTGCCTTGAAGATCCTGATACATGATTTTTATCTCACTTTCAAATTCAGCATATAACAAAAAGTATTACAATAATTAAAAATCGTTATATCTCAATCTTATTATTTAATGTAAAAGTAAGTTCCAAATTTAATATACTTTTCCATTTTCTACTATTAAATATCTATTGCTAACCAATACTACCTTCCATTTGAAATTGAATAAGGCGATTTAATTCAACCGCATATTCCATTGGTAATTGCTTAGTAAAAGGCTCCAAAAATCCCATAACAATTAATTGAGTAGCGGTTGCTTCATCAATTCCACGACTTTGCAGATAATACAACTGCTCTTCTGAAACTTTCGATACTCGGGCTTCGTGTTCAATTGTTCCATCACTAGTAGCAATTTCATTTACTGGGAAAGTATCACTGGAACTTTTATTATCCATTAAAATGGTATCACACTCAACATGCGCTTGAGCTTGGGCAGCTGTGGAAGCATATTTAATTAAACCGCGATAATCAGCACGACCCCCGTCATGACAAATAGATTTGGAAACAATTGAACTACGCGTTTGCGGTGCTAGATGAATCATCTTGGCTCCAGTATCTTGATGCATATTTTCTCCAGCAGCAGCAATGGACAACATGGACCCGCTAGAGCCTTCCCCAGCCAAATAAATACTAGGATATTTCATAGTAACCTTTGAGCCTAAATTACCATCAACCCATTCCATTGTACTATGAGCTTGGGCTTGAGCCCGTTTAGTTTCTAGACTATAAACGTTAGTTGACCAATTTTGAATAGTTGTATAGCGGCAATAGCCCCCCTTTTTAACAAAAACTTCAACCACCGCTGCATGCAAACTATCCTCAGAATAATTAGGCGCCGTACAGCCTTCTACATAGTTAACACTGCCACCTTCATCAACAATAATTAAGGTGCGCTCAAATTGCCCCGTCCGCCCAGCATTAATACGAAAATAACTTTGAATTGGGACATCAGCATGCACATTTTTGGGCACATATAAAAAAGTCCCACCTGACCAAACTGCCGTATTTAAGGCAGCAAATTTATTATCATCAGCTGAAACCAACTTACCAAAGTATTGCCGTACTAGCTCTGAATGATTTTGGAGAGCAGTATCCGTGTCCATAAAAATAATGCCTTGTGCTTCTAAATCATGTTTTAAATTACGATAAACAGCTTCAGATTCATATTGTGCAGCAGAACCGGCCAAATATTGCCGCTCAGCCTCAGG
Source organism: Bombilactobacillus bombi (assembly GCF_013607485.1). Taxonomy (GTDB): domain Bacteria; phylum Bacillota; class Bacilli; order Lactobacillales; family Lactobacillaceae; genus Bombilactobacillus; species Bombilactobacillus bombi_A. Next base: position 37,900 of record NZ_SCHP01000004.1, on the reverse strand, counting down.
AACTCCAAGCCGTTCAAAGGTTTGCTTAATAGTGGCTGGCACTTCATCCCATTTACGTGCCACATGGTCAGTAGCTCTTTGAAAATATTTAATATGATCCAAATCAATATTAGATAAATTTGGTCCATAACTAGGCAAAGGCTTTTGCAAATAAATTTGATAAGCTTTCAGACGCAATCCCAGCATCCACGCAGGTTCATGTTTAGCTTGAGAGATTTGTTTAATGGTCGCTTCATTAATACCAACACCTGTCGAAAAAAGTGGCTGAAAATTATCACTAGTGCCACGTTCATTATTATTTCTAACTGCGGGTATTTCAGACTTTTCCATGTTGGGCCTCCTCAATAATTGCCTGCAGTGCATGCCAAGCTAAAGCAGCACAGCGGACACGCGTCGGAAATTGCTGCAAGTTACTAAAAACTATAGCATCCCCTAATTTCTTGGAAGCTGACAATTTCCCCATAATTAATTGTTGAAAATCACTAATAGACTGGTGAATAGCAGCTAAATCTTGCGCAATCACAATATCAGTCATCATACTGGCAGATGCCTGACTGATGATACAGCCTTCCCCTTTAAAACTCACTTGCTGCAAGATCTGATCATTAATCTGTGCAAATACAACAATCGTATCGCCACAATCAGGATTATGTAAAACTTGCTGGTAATTATAGTCATCAAGTATACCAAAATGATGGGGGTGATGCGCATGCTCTAAAATAATTCGTTGATATAACTGGCGTACATCTATCATGATAAAATCTCCTTTACTGCCAGAATCGCTTGTAATAAACGTTGAATGTCTTGTTTTTGATTCGTAAAAGCAAGACTAGCGCGCACTACACTTTCCACACCTAAAGTCCGCATTAAGGGCTGAGCACATTGATGACCCGCTCGAACTGCTACTCCAAAAGTATCAAGAATTGTCGCAACATCATGGGCATGAATGGTATCCAGATTAAAACTGACAACACCAATATGATCCTCAGGCCTTTGAGATCCATAAACCTGAATACCACCAATTTCTAGCAAGCCTGTTAGCAATTGCTGCATCAATAGCTGCTCTTGTTGTTTAATTTTGGCAAACCCAATTTGCTCTAAATAACTAATTGCCGCTCCCAAGCCTAAAACTCCTGCAATATTAGGTGTTCCCGCCTCAAATTTTTGCGGTGCCGGCAAAAAAGTCGCTCCTTGATAATTTACTTGTTCAATCATTTCACCGCCAAAACTAGTAGGCTGCATTTGCCGTAATAATGCTGCTCGGCCATAAAGCACCCCAACGCCTGTGGGGCCAAACATTTTATGACCTGAAAAAGCTAGAAAATCTGCTTGTAATTGTTGAACAGCAATTGGCAAATGCGCAACTGCTTGAGCTGCATCAACTACTAAAATAGCCCCCACAGCATGAACACGTGGAGCAATTTTGGCGATCTCAAGATAATTACCTAAAACATTCGACAATAAGGTTAAACTTACAATTTTTGTATGCGAATTTAATAAACTGAACAATTGGGCTTGGTCTAAGTTTCCAGCAACATTAATACCAATAAAACGCAACTTAGCACCGGTTAAACGGGCTAATTGCTGCCAAGGAACCAAATTTGAATGATGTTCAAGAACACTAACTAGAATTTCATCACCAGCCTGTAAGTGTGACAGCCCATAGCCAAAAGCAACTAAATTTAAAGCAGCGGTTGCCCCCGCTGTAAAAATAATTTCTTGCTCCGAGGCTGCCTTGATAAAATGAGCGACTTGTACACGGACAGATTCATATTGTTGCGTTACTTGGGCACTTAGCTGATACATTCCCCGATGTACATTGACTTTTTGCTGTTCATAATATTGTTCAAGAGCTTTAATAACTTCTGGTGGCGTCGGACTTGTCGCGGCATTATCTAAATAGGCTGTACTACCATAATTTGTCACTTTTTAGACCTCAGTACTTGCTTGAATAAAATATTGTAAAACTTCCTGCTGGAGCGATCGATCTATATCCTTAAAAATTGGATTAATAAAATTTAAAACTAAAATTTGCTGTGCTTGCGCCATCGTTAGACCACGGCTCAATAAGTAATATAATTGTTCTTCATTATAGCGCCCCACACTAGCAGCGTGCCCCGCCTGGACATCATTTTCATCAATTAATAAAAGTGGATTAACACTGCCCAGAGCTTGTTTGCCAAGAGTCATCAATCGGCTTTCTTGGGTAACATTAGCGCCATGAGCGCCATGAGCAATTTTACCGATACTTGTAAAATTAATTTGGGAATTATCCATTAAAACGCCACGCATATTAATATGACTAGTGGTATGGGGTGCCTGATGGTTGATACACCCCTGTAAATTTACAGTAGTATCTTTTCCCGCAATACGCAAAACGTTCAGCTCAGCTTGACTGCCAGCTGCTTTTAAATCAATATCTGCTTGTCCTAACATTTGCCCACGATTGTGGGGAATAAGTGTCCAAGCACACTGGCTGTCGGCACTAGCGGTTAAATTCCCTATAAAAGACAAATTTAGAGTTTGAAGACTTTGCCAAACATTGGTCAATCTTATATGACTATTATTAGCAATTTCACCAGCAACTACCACACTAACATGTTGCACCCGGGATCCATAACTGCATTGTATCTGTAAAGATAGCTGACTATTTTGTCCCACATGCAACAATAATGTTAGGGTACTATTAATTGATTCTTCAATAGTAACAAACAATTTTAAGGGTGCTGTAATAGTCACATTATCTGGTATAAAAATTTCTAATCCCATCAAAGAATGTTGAAAGTGTTCTACCAAGAACCGATTCTGACTGTTATTAATCACCAGATTCATCAATAAGTCACAATTTGTCTGCTCATTTAAGCGTTGAATGCGGCCTCCGGCCTGCTGAATTTGAGCTAAAGTTGCCTTACTAGCCTGCCAGTGCCAACTAGTCTGCGTTAAAGCTGGCAATTCAAAAATTTTTGGTTGATAATGAAGGCCCAAATATTGCGGCCAAGAGGCGTTCGCTACTAATTTTTGCGTTAATGTCTGTAATTCATTCATGATTTGATTCCTTGAGCAAATGCTCATATCCGGTCTGTTCTAATTCTTGAGCCAATTGAAAACCGCCAGTTTTCACAATTTTTCCGTCTATCATGATATGCACAACATCTGGCACTACATAATTCAATAAGCGTTGATAATGAGTGACCATTAAACAACTAAACTGGCAACTGCGCATTGCATTAATACCCTTAGCCACAACTTGTAAAGCGTCAATATCTAATCCGGAATCGATTTCGTCTAAAATAGCAAGTTGCGGCTGCAACATTAACATTTGTAAAATTTCATTGCGCTTTTTTTCGCCGCCCGAAAAATCCGCATTTAGTCCTCGTTCTGCGTAAGCCTCCGGAATACTTAAAAATTGCATTTGCTGTTGTAAGTCCTGCAAAAATGGTAGAACGGCCACCGCTTTTTCTTGTGCACGCGCATTTAAAGCAGAATGAATAAAATCAGCGTTAGATATCCCGGGAACTTCCGGGGGATACTGCATAGCTAAAAACAATCCCGAGCGGGCCCGCTCATCAACTGTCATTTGAGTCAAATCTTGGCCATTAAACAAAATATTGCCACCGATAATCTGATAACGTGGATTGCCCATAATTACTTCTGATAAAGTTGATTTTCCAGTGCCATTTGGTCCCATTAAAGCATGAATTTCTCCGGCTTTAATCTCTAAATTAACACCCTTTAAAATTAAAGTATCATTGACTGCTACTTGTAAGTTTTGAATTTGTAAACTTGCCAATATTTTTTCTCCTGCGCTCTACTTCAGCAACTTATCCCAAATGACTACTTTATTTTGGGATAAAGATTTACGCACATCGATAATTCTTTGATTTGCACTGCCGCGAAACTGAAGCGTTAGGTCCTTTTGGGCTTCCAAAAATCGACCATCAACTAAAATATCTAAATAACTTAATAATTTTAATTTATCATAAGATTCCTGCATTAATTCTTCAAAAGTGTAGCCGCTCCAAGACCAAATATCTTTAGCATGGCCAAATTCTTGGCGTACTCGATGTACAAGCTGTAAGCAAACTTGCGTATTTAAAAATGGCTCCCCGCCTAATAAAGTCAAACCTTGAACATAACTTTGTGACAAATCTTTAATAATCTGATCTTCTAGTTCTTGACTATAAGGTCGCCCATAATGAAAATTTTGCGCAGCCCGATTGTAACATCCCGGACAATTAAACAAACATCCCGAAACATATAGACTACAACGGACTCCTTCGCCGTCCACCATATTAAACGGTTTGTAATCTGCAATATATTGCAAACTATGATCTTGGGCCAACCATTCTTGGGGCTGCGGATTTTTGGGAAGTAAGACTCTGTGAGGTTTATTCATGATTTAAATCACCTAAACGCATATTTTTTACTCGCGAAGCTATTTCTTGATGACGCCCGTGAACCATAGGCCGAATCATCGGATTGCCCAAATAACCGCAAGTCCTTTTAACCACATCACAAGTCTTTGGATTGCGATTTTTGCATTGTGGGCATTCAAATCCGCGCGCTGTGGCCTTAAAATCACCATCAAAGCCGCATTCATAGCAATGATCAATTGAGGCATTTGTTCCCAAATAACCAACGTGATCATAAGCCCATGTCCACACAGCATCCAAAGCCGCTGGATTTTGCTTCAAATTAGGATACTCACAATAATGAATAAAGCCACCTGAAGCATATTTAGGATAATCTTCTTCAAAGGCTAATTTTTCAAAAGGAGTCGGATTCTTACGCACATCATAATGAAAGCTATTAGTATAATATTCTTTAGCTGTAATATCTTTAATACGACCAAATTTAGCAATATCATCTTCACAAAAAGTATCAGTCAATGATTCAGCTGGCGTGGAATAAACACTGAAATGATAACCGTATTCTTGTTCCCAAGACAGACAGTGATCATGTAAATACTTCACAATGGCCACTGTAAAATCATGGGCCGCTTGATTATGCTCCCAGTTAGGTCCATAGAATCGAGTCCCTACTTCATACAAGCCAATATAACCTAAAGAAATTGTTGCACGGCTATTTTTAAATAACTCATCAACGGATTCATCTTCGGCTAAGCGTTTACCAAAAGCTCCATTTTGATAAAGAATGGGAGCGTTTTGTGGTTTGGCCTGTTTGCAGCGTTCAATTCGAAATAGCAGGGCTTTTTTCGTTAATTGGAGGCGATCCTCCAAAATTTCCCAAAATACTTCCTGATTACCTTGAGATTCTAAAGCAATCCGTGGCAGATTAATAGTGACCACTCCAAGATTCATTCGTCCACTATTGACTTCGTGCCCATTTTCATCTTTCCAACCCTGCAAAAAACTGCGACAGCCCATGGGTGCTTTAAAGCTTCCCGTTAGCTCAATAATCTTGTCATACATTAAAATATCGGGATACATCCGCTTGGTTGCACATTCAACGGCTAATTGTTTGATATCATAATTGGGATCGGAGGGATATAAATTTAAGCCTCGTTTTAAAGTAAAAATTAACTTGGGAAAAATAGCTGTACGATGCTGCTTTCCTAGTCCCTGAATGCGGACTCGCAAGATTGCCTTTTGTATTTCCCGTTCAATCCAACTAGTACCTAATCCAAAGCCAACCGTTGTAAAGGGTGTTTGGCCATTAGAAGAAAAGAGAGTATTAACTTCGTATTCCAAAGCCTGCATTGCATCATAAATATCTTTTTTAGTTTTGGTACGAGCAAATTCTTCTTGCTTTTCAGGAACAATCCATTTTTTAGCATCGGCTAAATGTTTGGAGTAATTAAGTTGCGCATACGGAGCTAGAAGTTCATCGGCACGGTCAGCTGAACAGCCTCCATACTGACTAGAAGCTACATTAGCGATAATTTGCGACATTTGCGCGGTGGCAGTTTGAATTGACTTAGGTGGCTCCACTTCAGCATTTCCAATCTTAAATCCTTGAGACAGCATACTTTTAAAATCAATTAAGCAACAATTTGTCATCGCCGTCAGCGGTGAATAATCCAGATCATGAAAATGAATATCACCACGTAAATGAGCCTTGGCCACTGTTTGAGGCATCATAGTTAAGCCCATGGATTTACCGACCATCCCCGCAGTTAAATCTCGACGAGTACTAAAAACATTGCTGTCTTTATTAGCATTTTCGTGAACAACCGTCTCACTATGCTGAAATAATTGCTTTAGTTTATATTTAGGATCAATGGCCTGGTGCCATTTCTGTTCATCTTGTTGGCGATAAGTATCATATTCAACTAATAAATCGGTCTGATGCAATTCTTTTAAAACTTGACGAAAAATTTCTCTAATTTTTGAACTTGTTAAAGTCATATTGGTACTATTCAATTTTGAAAAAATCGCATTTTTAATACTTTGACGTAAATTTATATCTTTAGTTAAAAAATCTACCACTAAAGAAACTTTATAACTGCGAAAAGGAACTTTTTCACCGTCTGTTTTAATTACTTGTTTAGTTTTCAATGATTTTTGCGAATCAATTAGTGGAGCAGTACTTGTCATCAAAACTCTCCTCCTACCTTAAGCTTTTTTCTAATGTTAAGCTTAACGCACCCGCAAGAATAAATAAAGAGGAAAAACACAAGATAAGCGATTATAAATGATATCAAACACAACTTATAGTATCCAAAAAAGTAGCTGGAACAATATTTGCTCCAGCTACTTCTATTATTTTAATAAACAAAATTAATTGTAAAGCTCTAATTAGAGTTAAATCCTAATATATATCTGAATTGCAATTATTTGTGAAAATGTTGAATATAGTCAACAAAATCATGAAAACAATTTTCTAATTTTTGTTCTTCAATTTTTTCAGTTAAATTACCCGCTTTATCAAAAGCTTGAGCAGTATTACCTAACAGAAATTCATTGCCCGGCAAAACATAGGCATCAATTTCTGGACAGACTAAAATCTGCCGTAATTGCAATTGGGCTCTAGAAGCCCCCTGTGTACCATATGAAGCTCCCACTACCATAACTGGTTTAGCTGCAAAGGGATGCACTTTGTAAGACATCCATTCTAAAAGACTCTTTAAAGCCGCTGGGATGGCATGATCATATTCCGGTGTGCTAATAATTACACCATCAGCTGCTGCAATTTTCTTTTCTATCTCTATTAATTGCGGATAATTATTCAAATCATCATCTTCACAAAAAGCAGGTAAATCGGTTAATTCACAAATTTCAATATCAGCTTGTTCTGCAAATTTTTTTTGAATATATTTTAAAAGAATCCGGTTATAAGAAAAATCCGCGTTGGTACCAACTATCGCAAATAACTTCATCTCAATTCGCTCCCTTACTTTGCCTTACTTAAAGCATCTTTAACTGCCTCTTTAAGAGCAGTGCTGGTTCTAGTTGCTCCCGATACTGCATCCACATCATAGGTGTTTTTGGTAACCATTTCTTGAGGCAAAGTTTTTAAAGCTTCCTTGCTGACATCTTCACTTTCACTTTGCTTTAGAACCTCAACTTGCTCTAAATTCTGTTGCTCATCTAACGTAACCCGGACGACAATTTCATCACCCATACCAGCATTACTTGTTCCTAAATATTGGTTATCGGTCGTAGAGTAGGCTTCTTCTTTTTGTAAATCACTGCCCAAATTTTTTACAGTGTCAGTAGCTGCTTGTTGCATCACTCCCGCAGACTGCAAATCAGATTTTACTTGAGCAGCATTTTGGCCCGCAATTTTACCAGAAATTAAGCAATCTGCAAGATTACCCCCGCCAGCATATTGGTTAGCAAATGGCGCTCCCAATTCACCAGCTTCATATAAATGGGCAATAGGCTGACCCTCTGGATTTAAGACCTGACAGTGCGAATTACGCCGAGCTCCGCCTTGAGTATTTAACATATTTTGCCGCATTAAAATAGCATAATATGGTCCTTGTTCACTAAATGGTGTCATCGTCTCTGGGGAGCGATGATAAGCATAATCTGTCCCTGCTTGAGCAAAGTGGTTAAAATCATTAATAGTTTGCTGCAAATTATCTGGATTAGTACTGATTTTGGCAGCTAATTGGGCAATAGTATCAGCCTGCACCGCAAATTTTAAAATATCCGGATATCCAGCTGGATTATCCTTATCGGCTTGAATTTTATCAAATTGCTTTTGATCAAAGATTACTGCAGGGTGAACTTGGGATAGCGGTACGCGCCAGAAACCATGATTATAAATATGACCGTGACGGTTAATTTCATCTTCTTTAAAGTAGCGCGTAGCGTCGTCACCAACTGCAAGAATGCTGCCAGTAAATAAAGCCGGCCAAAAAATATTGGTAGCGTATTGGCTTCTTACTCCTTGTGGCTGTTGAGGTGATAAACCATGCAGCTGGCCTAAAGATTCATAACTGCGCATGTGCCACAAATCTGCTCCCACTTCTAAAGCCATTTTGACGCCGGCACCTTTATTATAAGTAGTGCCAATTGGTGATAAATAAGGTTCTTGTAAATAATCTTCAATCATTTGTTGATTATTTTCAAAACCACCAGTTGCTAAAACTACACCATTTTGAGCTTGAATATTACGTACGACATGCTCATGTTCAGTTTGCACGCCAATCACGGCCTTCGTAACTGGATCTTGAAGTAAATGACGCGCTGGTGAACTAAACCAAACATCAATTTTGTCAGCTCGATCAATGACTTTCTGCCGTAAAATTTTCCAAAGGGCAGCATCTGCAATACCTTCGTGAACAGTTGTCATATCAGCACTTTGGACACCTTCAAATTCAGGATATTCTTCAGTAACGGCGCTTAAATCTGATTGGGACCATTGTTTACGAATACTAAAGGGTTCAACATTCAAATATTTTTTAACATAATCATTCATTTGAACGAGGCCTTCAACAAAGGTGCTTAAAACTTCGTCATCAATGCCAATAGGAGCGGCCATTTGCTTATAGTAGGCCTTAAGATTATCAAAATTATCACCAGAAGCGATTAATTGGTGTGAAACCCGGGTGTTTCCGCCTTCATATCCTTCAGGTGCCGCATCAACTAGCAAGACATGTGCCCCTTCATCGGCAGCAAAACGGGCAGCTGTAGCGCCTGCCCCCCCAAATCCTAAAACTACAACATCATAACTTGCATCCCAATTAATAGTAGAAGACTTTTCACTTAGTTTAGAAGCGTCTACTTCACTAATAGTCTTAGCTAAATCAGTCGTAGCTTTAGACGAAGATAACTTCTCATCAATCAATTGGTTGGCATTTACAAAGTTAATAAATGCTGTAATACATTGTTCCAAAAAAGATACAGTTTTTTCATTGGCAATATTGCCCTCGGCATCAAAAGCAGTTTTTGCATTACCTAATAAGAACTCATTTCCAGGTAAAACATGCGGATTAACGCCAGGTGAATCTAATATTTGCCGTAAATGAACTTGCGCACGGCTTGATCCTTGTGGATGATAGGAAGCACCTACAATCATCAATGATTTATTGGTCAAAGGATGAATACGATAAGAAAGCCACTCAATCACACTTTTTAAAGGTGAAGGCACAGAATGATTATGTTCTGGGGTACTGATAATAACCCCATCTGCCGCTTCAATTTTTTCAGCCAAGGCAGTAACACTTTTAGGATCTGCCGCAGGATGATTTTCATTAAATAGCGGTATATCCCGAATATCACACACTTCGAGATCAAATTGGTTGGAAAAATGTTTTTTAATGTATTGTAATAACATTCTATTATATGATTTATGGGCATTAGTACCCACAATTCCGATAAGTTTCAAAATGTAAAATCCTCCTCTATTTTATGCAATCGCTAACAAAAATATTATAAACTACCTAACAATTTTGTGAACAATATCATTTTACCTAAAAAAACTTATGATTTCTAGAAATAATCGTTAATTAATTTTAAATAATTAAAAAAAACACCCTATAATTGTTAATTTTAAACTAACAATTATAGGGTGTTTTATCATATTAGGCTAATTTTTTATCAATATGGTTCCCAAGCAAGGATAAACTGAAGCAGACAATAAAGTATAAAACGGCTAGAGCTGCAAACATCGGCAAAATATAATTAGCATTTTGTCCATAAATTACCTGCGCATGCTGCATCAATTCTGGAACAACAATAATAGTTGCTAAAGAAGTGTCCTTAATTAAAGATACAAATTGACTAATTAAGGCTGGAATCATTTTCTTATATGCTTGCGGCAAAATAATATAACGTAATGATTGTAAAAATGTCATACCCACTGACCGAGCACCTTCTGTTTGCCCAATATCTACCGCATTCAATCCAGAGCGAACAATTTCAGCAATCATTGTTGATTCAAAAATTGTCATCGCCATAATTGCTGCGGGAATAGTTTCGGGCTTAAACCCAAAATTAGGCAATCCAAAATACGTAAAGAAAATAATCAACAGTAGCGGCAAATTACGAATCAAGTCAATAATAAAACCAAAAATAGCAGAAACATATTTAATTTTAGAATAGCGAATGATTCCTAAAATGGAACCAAATATGAAACTTAAAATGACTGAAATGACTGAAATATAAACTGTCACTCCTAGGCCCATTAATAAAAAGCGTATATTCATCCAAGAATAAGCTTGAATCCAATTTTGCAATATTCACACCTCCTTAGGCAACCTTTTTTTCGAGATAACGCATGTAATAACTTAACGGCAAAGTCACAATTAAATACATAATACCTACAGCAAAATAACTATTAATTGTATCAAAAGTTGCCGACGCAATAGAATTAGCTTGGTACATCAAGTCAAATCCGGCTACAAAAGCTAATACCGAAGAATTTTTTACTAAATTAATAAATTGATTGCCTAATGGAGGAATAACAATTTTAAAGGCCTGCGGTAAAATAATCTGCCGCATTGATTGCCAGTAGGTCATTCCTACTGAGCGTGCTCCCTCCATTTGTCCGGGATCAACTGATTGAATACCCGAACGAACTGTTTCGGCGATAAATGCTGATGTATAAAGTGTTAAACCAATAGTTCCTGCGGTAAAACCATTAATTTTAACAAAATAAAGTGGTATTACTAAATAAAAGAACATTGTGATAACTAATAAGGGAATATTCCGAAAAATTTCAACATAAGCACGGCCTAGCACCCGGGCATATTTATTCGGGAGTACTTCCATAATAGCAAATAAGGAACCAATTATTAAACTAAAAAACAACGCTAAGACGCTCGACAACACAGTCCAGCCTAATCCAATTAACAACTGGTGCCCATAATGAGTAATAATATTAATCATTTGCGATACAACTCCTTATAGTTAAATCCCGGCACATTTCCAAACCATTTTTTAATCAGCTGATTATATTCACCATTTTGCTGCATCTGATCAATGGCTTTATTAACAGCTTCAATAAAGTCTTTTTGATTTTTATTAACTGCAATTCCATAAGGCTCTTTGGTAAACGTTCCCCCAACTACCTTATAGCCAGGATTTTGCACTGCTAATCCATACAAAATCCCATTATCAGTTGTTAAAGCTTCCCCTTGGCCGGATTTTAAGGCATTCATTGCTTGCGCGTAATCCTGCAATTCAATCACTTTCGCTTTTGGAGAAGCCTTTTTAATATTTTGAACGGAATTCGCACCAACTACTCCAATGACAGTATGTCCATTTAAATGATAAGCATCTTTAATCGAAGAATTATTGGGCACCAAAAGCGACTGACCAGCATCAAAATATGATTTTGAAAAATCTAATACCTTTTGTCTTTCTGGTGTAATAGTCATAGTGGCCACTACAGCATCAACATTTCCATTTTTAAGTAGTGGTGTCCGCGATTGGGAAGTAACTGTAACAAAGGTAGCTTTTCCCTTAGGGCCTAAAATATGTTTTGTCAAATGGCGTGCCATATCCACGTCAAAGCCTTTTTGCTGGCCATCACGAACATCAATCAACCCAAATAAACTCACATCACCTTTTACACCCCAAGTAATTGTATTAGTCTGGTGCGCATTTTCTAAAACTGACTGTTGTGAGAGGCTTTTAGTACATCCAACCAAAATTAAGACACTTAACAGTAAGGAGAAAAGTCCCAACTTTCTTTTCATAACTATTCCCCCTAATGAGTAATAATCTTACTCAAGAATTGTTGAGCACGTTCTGTCTTTGGCTGTTTAAAGAAGGCTTCTTTTTGATCATCTTCAACAATTTGGCCTGCATCCATAAAAATAACTCGATTGGCAACTTCTTTTGCAAAGCCCATCTCATGAGTAACAATCAAAGAAGTCATATCACTTGCCGAAGTAACTCGCTTAATAACCTGCAAAACATCGTCAATCATTTCCGGATCTAGCGCTGAAGTAGGTTCGTCGAATAACAGTAGGCGCGGTTTCATCGCTAAAGAACGTGCAATGGCTACCCGCTGTTTTTGTCCCCCGGAAATTTGTGAAGGCATATTATTGGCTTTATCTTTTAATCCTACCATGTCTAAGAGTTTCAAGGCTTGCTCACGATTTGCGTCTTCAGACATTTTTAAAACAATCCGCGGAGCCAACATAATATTTTCTAATACTGATTTATTAGCGTATAAATTAAAATGTTGAAATACCATGCCAACATCCCGCCGCAAAATATCAAAATTTGTTTTAGGTGAAGACAAGTCGTGATTATTCACAATCAATTGGCCACTTTGAATACGTTCCAAACCGTTAACTGTTCTTACTAAAGTACTTTTACCTGATCCTGAGGGACCAATCAAAACTACAGTCTCACCCTTATCAATTTCCAAATTAATATCTGTCAAAGCATGAAAATGTCCATAGTATTTTTGGACATCATGGAATTCAATCATTGACATATTCATCGCCCCTTAGGTTTAGTTAATTTACATTTTATACTTAAATATTAATATTAGGCAATTTTTTTAATAAATTTAGCCTATAAATTATTAAAAAAAGAGATTATCTTTAATCTCTTTAGATACAACGTACACCTCAGAATCCGCTTAATACCTATATAAAGCCCGATAATTAAATCCAGGAACATTTTTAAACCATTTTTTAATTAATTGGTTATATTCTCCATTATGTTCCATTTCTCGTAATGCCTTATTAAGGGCACGTACAAAATCCTTTTGATTCTTATTTACCGCTATACCATAGGGCTCATACGTAAAAGTCCCAGACAGCACACGATAACCGGGGTTTTGGACAGCCAAGCCGTACAAAATACTATTATCAGTTGTTAGAGCTTCACCTTGGCCAGATTTCAAGGCATTCATAGCTTGGGCATAATCTTGCAATTCTAAGACGCGAGCCTTTGGTGATATTTTTTTAATATTTTGAGCAGAACTGGCTCCTACAACCCCAATAACAGTATGACCATTTAAATGATGAGCATCCTTAATCTTGGAATTCTTAGGGACTAATAATGACTGTCCCGCGTCAAAATAAGATTTAGAAAAATCAACTACCTTTTTACGTTCCGGTGTAATATTCATAGTTGCAATCATTGCATCAACATTACCATTCTTTAACAATGGCGTCCGCGATTGAGAAGTTACCGTCAAAAACTTTGCTTGTCCCTTTGCACCTAAAATATGTTTCGTCAAATGGCGCGCCATATCCACATCAAAACCCTTTTGTTGTCCATCTTTCACATCAATTAACCCAAAAAGCTTAACATCTCCCTTAACGCCCCAAGTAATAGTATTACTCTGGCGAGCATTTTCCAAAACTGACTGTTGTGCCAAGCTTTTACCGCAACCTGTTAAAGTTAACAAACTAAACAATAAAAAAAGAAAGACTGTCTTGTTTTTCATTAAAACCCAAACTCCTTAATTTTATTGTTTTTTATTTTACACTCCTTAATTCATATTACAAAATTTTAATTAAAAAGTAATCTTTTTCAAACCAGGGAAATATTGATAATAGCCTTTATTCATCCAATAATTAGGATCAGAAGAGATATCGCCAAGGCCGGTATTGACCGCATATTTAGTTTGCGGCCAATAATTCAATTTACTGATACGGACATACTTATGTCCATTATTAACTTGTTTTTGGATATATTCATAACAATGATTTATTGTAGCAAATTTTTTATTTTGGATATTTTTTTACGACCCAGCTTGGCGTATAATATTTAACGTTTTGTTATTTCCAAATTTGGGGAGGATTGTCGTATGGATGAACTAAATCCAGATCGCAAAAAATTTATTAGCTGGCCCGTAGTTGCCTTAATGGATTTTGTGACAGTCATTGGCTTTGATGACATTATTTATAACTTTCAAAATCAAGGCTTAGCAGTTGTAACAACCTGGATTTTGATGCTCTTTGTTTTTGTAGTGCCTTACGAAATGATTGTAGGGCATTTAGGCTCCGTCTTTAGTAATGACGGTGGCGGCATGACCTCTTGGGTGCGCCACACTAGTGGTGACTTATGGGGATATATTTGTGCTTGGACTTATTGGGTATCTGGTTTACCTTATATTGTCGATGTGGCCAACTCAATGGTAATTTCTTTTGGGTGGATGATTTATGGTAATAACTCACTTTCAGATAAAATGAGTAACGCCATGTTCGCTCTGCTGACTGCTGTTATCTTTACTGCATTTATTTTTGTAGAACACCGCTTAAAGAATGCCTTACAAATTTTTAGTGTAGTTGGCGGAGGCGCCATGTTTATTATGACAATTTTGTATGTTGTCATGACCGTCGTTTATCTAGGAAAAGGCGGAGCTCCACATACCCAGCCTTTTAATGTACAGTCATTCATACCGCATGTCGATATGAAATATTTAGGCTCCTTTGCCTTAATTATTTTTGCGATGAATGGGTCTGAATTTGCTGCACCTTATGTCACCGAAATGAAAGATGCCAAGCATGATTTTCCTAAGGCAATGTGGATGTTGGCAATTATGACGGGCTTTTTAACCGTGCTAGGATCTTTTGCGCTGGGAATTTTCTTTAATGCGCACCATCTACCTAATGATTTAAAAATGAACGGCTCTTATTATGCCTTTCAAAAAATGGGCGCTGAATTTGGCTGTGGACAATTTTTCTTATATGCCTTTGCGATCACACAGGCCATTTATATGATGGCTCAACTTGCAGTCTTATTAGATGGAGGAACTCGGATGTTTCTGTCTGATACTGCCAAAAAGTACTTGCCAGCTGGTTTAACTAAACTAGACGATCGGGGGTTACCCATTAATGGGTATTGGCTTACCACTGCTATTTGTACCTTTATTATGGTAGCTAGTGCCACTCTTCCCAATATGAATTCTATCTTTAATCAATTGTTAAATCTTAACGGTATTGTGTCACCATATACTACCTGCTTTTTATTCTCCTCATTTATACTTGTTAGACTACACAATGATGATTATCCCACTGACTTTGTATACATTAAAAATAATAAGTTGGCTGTGGCAGTTGGTGCTTGGTGTTTTGCCATCACTTTCTTGTTTGCTACTTTGGGCATTTGGCCAGTAGATGAGAAGCCAGGTACAACCACTTTTTATCATGTTCTAGCTTTAAATATTATTGAACCGCTAGTTATGTTAGTCATTGGGGCCATATTACCAATGATTGCCAAATATCAACGAGAACATCCAAAATTATAGAATTAACAGCAACCGTAAATGGTTGCTTTTTTTGTTAATTAATTGCATATTGCTAATAGAAATAGAATTTTTAAGGAGTAAAACTTTTGGAAGAAAACAATCAAGTTATTATTGCAGGCGTCAGTCATTTACAAGAAGATTTTGACTATTCAATGAATGAATTAGCACAATTGGTCAATGCTAACAACCAAGAAGTAGCTGCTCAAGTCCGGCAAAATATCGATCAAATCAACGGTAAAACTTATTTTGGCTCCGGAAAAGTACAAGAGATTAAGCAACTTGCCCAATATCATAATGTAACTTTAATAATTGTGAATGATGAACTAACTCCCGCTCAAGTTCGCAATTTAGAAAAAGCTACCCAATTGCATTTCTTAGATCGTACCGAACTAATTTTACAAGTGTTTGCTCAAAGAGCGCATAGCCGCCAAGCCCAACTACAAGTCGCAATCGCCCAATTACAGTACCAATTGCCACGAATCCATCCTTCCGGTAATCCCCTCGACCAGCAGCGTGGCCAAGGCGGCTTAGCTAACCGAGGTGCTGGTGAAAGCCAATTAGAATTAAATCGGCGCACCATACGTCAACGTATTACCAAATTAAAGCAAGAACTCCAACACGTGGAAAAAACTTTAACTACACAAAGCACACGCCGCCAAAACTCGCGGTTACCAAAAGTGGCACTGGTCGGCTATACCAATGCCGGTAAGTCAACTACTTTGAATGGTATTTTGGATTTAATTACTGATCATGACAGCAAAAAAGTCTTTGTCAAAGATCAACTCTTTGCCACGTTGGACACTTCCATCCGTAAAATAACGCTGCCACAACAGCCAAGCTTTTTATTATCCGATACGGTTGGTTTTGTCAGCAAGTTACCCCACAACTTAATTGAAGCTTTTAAATCAACCTTAGCAGAAGCTAAAAATGCTGATTTATTAGTGCAAGTTATTGATGCTTCTGATAGTCAGCGCCAACAAATGATGCAGACTACACAGCAAACTTTATTAGAAATTGGTATTACTAATAAGCCTATGCTTTATGCCTATAACAAATCTGATTTAACCCCTAATTATCATGGAGTAGAAGTAGCTGGTAATAACATCTATTATTCTGCCTTGCAGCCCAGCTCTTTGAAAACTTTAATTCAATTAATTTGTCAAAAGCTATTTGATAAATATCAAACGATAAAAGTACTGGTTCCTTTTAATAATTCACAATTAAATCAGTACGTCAATCAACTAACAATCCAAAGTCAGTCATACAACAACGACGGAACCATCTACCATTTACTAGTTAGTCCCACTGATTATTCATATTTAGCTGCATATCAAATTAATTAAGTTAATAAATCTAGGGATGAGCATTAATTTTTTTTAATTTTTCTATTTACTTTTAATGCTGAAAATTGTAAACTATAAGCAATCTTTTAAAGATGAGGAGAGGTTCAAATGAAATTAAATAAGCTCTTAGTCGCTGGAGCTACCGTCTTACTGAGTGCTAGTGCACTTGTAGGTTGTGGGTCTTCGTCATCAAAAGCCCAAGCACCAAAAGATACAGTGCGAATTTCTGAAAAAGATGTTATTGCAACAATGGATTCATCACTGAACACTGATATCATTGGCACGCAAAATTTAACCAACACAATGGAAGGCCTTTATCGCTATAAAGGTAAAGATATCAAGCCTGCCCTTGCCACCAAAGTCGTGCAACCTACTAATAATGGGCTAACTTATACCTTTCCATTAAGAAAAGATGCTAAGTGGAGTAATGGTGATCCAGTTACAGCACAAGACTTTGTCTATGCCTGGAAAAGAACCGTTAATCCGAAGACAAAATCTCAATATGCTTATATCTATGAAGGTATTGCCAATGCCAAAGATATCACTGCCGGCAAAAAACCAGTTGACTCTTTGGGAGTTAAGGCTTTAGATAAGCACACATTCCAAGTTACCCTTGAAAAGCCAATGCCGTACTTTAGCCAGTTGATGGCTTCTGCAACTTTTTACCCACAAAATCCAAAAACAGTTAATAAATGGGGTAAGAAGTATGGTACTAATTCTAAGACTTTAGTCTTCAATGGGCCTTATAAATTAGTTAAATGGAGTAGTGCTAACAATAGTTGGACTGAAATTAAGAATAATGACTATTGGAATGCTAAGGACGTTAAAGTTAAAAAAATTCAATATCAAGTTATAAAAGATGCTTCTACTTCCTTAAATCTCTATCAAGCTAATAAACTAGATCGTGCTTTAATTACTGGTGATACTTCTAAGCAAATGAAGGGCTCTAAAGGCTATGGAATTCAAAAACAGAATTCTACATTTTATATCCAAATGAACCAACAAAAAGATACAATCTTCAAAAATCAAAAAGTGCGTCAGGCACTATCTCTTGCAATTAATCGTGAGCAATTGACTAAAAAAGTTCTCGGCAATGGAACCACTCCTGCTCATTCTTTTACACCTTCTAATATGTCCTTTGATCCGCAGAATAAGAGTAAAGACTTTACTTCTGAAACAGCTAAAACTGGTAAAGCCAATGCAACCTATGATTTAGCCAAGGCTAAGAAACTTTGGAAAGAAGGCTTAGCTGAAACTGGTAACACAGGTAAGAAATTCAACTTTGTCCTCTTAGGGGATGATACTGATATTGCTAAACAACAAAATGAATATCTTCAAAATCAATTAGAAAAATTACCCGGTATGAAAGTTACATTAAATAATGTGCCTTTCAAGAGTCGTCTTTCTCGCTCTGATAATGGTGACTTCGACTTAGTTGTTACTGGATGGAATGCCGATTTTCCAGACCCAATTAATTTCTTAACTCTCTTCACTTCTAATGCAAGCAATAACAAGGGTAAGTGGAATAACCCTGAATATGATTCATTAGTTAATAAGAGTATGACTGAAGATGCTAACAATCCTGCTGCTCGTTGGAAAGATATGGTTGCAGCGCAAAATATTGCTAATGAACAACAAGGTGTAATTCCACTTTATCAAAACGGTGAAGCCTGGATGACACATTCACGGGTAAAAGATTTAGATTATGGACCTTCTGGAAGCTATAACATGGTTTCACTTCGTGTTAAAGATTAATTAAAGCAAGTAATAAAGGCGAAGTTTACACATATAATGAGCTTCGCTTTTATTTTGTTTATAAAGGAGTGGCTACAATGACCAAATATATAATTAAACGTATTTTTTATATGATTTTGACCTTGTTCATCGTTGCCAGTGTGACGTTTTTCATGATGAAAATGATGCCCGGAACTCCCTTTACCAATCAGGATAAACTTTCGGCCGCACAATTAAAAATCATGAATCAACAGTATGGTTTGAATAAACCCATCTGGCAGCAATATTTGATTTATATGGTAAATCTGCTTCATGGCGATTTTGGAACTTCCTTCCAATTTAACAATCAGCCTGTTTCCTCATTAATTATGACGCGCTTACAGCCTTCTATGCTAATTGGTGCTCAGGCTATGATTATTGGTTCCATTTTGGGTATTTTGTTGGGCGCTATTGCTGCCATCAATAAGAATACTTGGATTGATAGTCTAGCAACTTTCGTTTCTATTTTAGGTATCTCGGTACCAAGTTTTGTTTTAGGTGTTTTGTTACAATTTTATCTAGCCTTTAAATGGCACCTTTTCCCAATTGCTCTGTGGAATGGCTGGCAATCAAGTATCTTACCTTCTATTGCCCTTGCTGTATCGCCTTTAGCCCAAATTGCCCGGTTTATGCGGACAGAAATGGTTGATGTCTTAAACAGTGACTATATTGAATTATCTAAAGCCAAAGGTAATACACGCTGGCAAACAGTGGTCAAGCACACCTTGCGTAACTCTTTAATCCCTGTTATTACAATCATCGGACCTTTAACTGCTAACATCTTGACAGGATCGCTGGTTGTAGAAAACATCTTCTCAATCCCAGGAATTGGGGAACAATTTGTTAAGTCCATCATGACTAATGACTACCCTACAATTATGGGACTGACAATTTTCTATTCGGTTATGTTCATGGTTATGTTGCTGATTACTGATATCTTATATAGTATTATTGATCCGCGGATTCGGCTCACAAATAAGGAGGGTAACTAATTATGGCTGATATTAAAATTACTGCTGATAGTTTTAAAAAAATCACCAGCGATCAATCAGAAAATCAAGAAAAGATTAGCGCGCCTTCATTAACATTCTTCCAAGATGCCGTGCGTCGTTTACGAAAAGATAAAGTAGCAGTAGTTTCTTTCTTTGTCTTAATAATTATTATGATTGTGGCTTTTGCAGCACCAGTTTTATCACCCCATGATCCCAATGCTCAAAATCCCGATTATGCTAACTTACCGCCTAGAATTGCTAACACTAACATTCCTGGATTTCGGGGACGCATTAAAAATAGCGCTGGTATTGTTACTAATCCTTATGAAACTAATAATGTTCCCAAAAATCGCACCTATGTTTTAGGAACTGATTATTTAGGAAGAGATTTATTTTCCCGAATTCTTTATGGTACTCGTTTATCACTAATCATTGCCTTTATTGCTACTTTGGTTGACCTAATTATTGGTTTACCGTACGGAATTATTTCAGGTTGGAAAGGCGGAACGGTTGACTTAATTCTGCAACGAATCATCGAAATCATTTCTTCCGTGCCTAACTTAATTGTTGCCATCTTGTTATTGCTAGTTTTAAAGCCTGGATTAACTTCTATTATTTTAGCCATTGCCTTTAGTAGTTGGGTCACCATGGCGCGACTAATCCGAGCTCAAACGCTGCAATTGAAAGAACAAGAATATATTCTTGCTTCTATTACCATTGGAGAATCACCCATGCGGATTGCGCGCAAACACCTTATTCCTAACCTCTCGTCAACAATCATTATTCAAACTATGTTTTCTATTCCAAGTGCCATCTTTTTTGAAGCTTTCTTAAGTTTTATCGGTATTGGTATTCCAGCTCCAAATGCTTCTTTAGGAACTTTACTTTCCGATGGTCAAAAGGCCTTTCGTTTCTTACCTTACCAAATGTGGTATCCGGCTTTGGTATTATGTATTTTGATGATTGCCTTTAACTTGTTTGCTGATGGCTTACGTGATGCGTTTGATCCAAAATCTGAATAGGAGGTTAATCTAATGGCACATGAAATTCTTGAAGTAAAAAATCTCAAAATTAATTTTCAAACTTATGCGGGCACCGTCCAAGCAATCCGCGACGTTAGTTTTAACCTCAAAAAGGGTGAAACTCTCGCAATTGTAGGTGAATCCGGCTCCGGCAAATCCGTTACTACCCGTAGTATTATGGGTCTGTTAGCACCTAACGCTCAAGTCGTTAGCGGTGAAATTAAGTATAAGGGTCAAGATCTGCTTAAAGAAAGTGAAAAACAAATGGATGACCATCGCGGGAATGATATTGCGATGATTTTCCAAGATCCTATGACTTCACTGGATCCAACAATGACTATTGGTAAGCAAGTAGCAGAACCCTTATTAGTTCATGGTAAAATTTCCAAAGAAAAAGCTCTTAAACGCGCACAAGAAGTTTTAGAGTTAGTAGGTATTCCTAACGCCGCTGCGCGGATGAAAGACTACCCTCATCAATTTTCTGGAGGCCAACGCCAACGGATTGTGATTGCCATTGCGATTGTTAATTACCCTGAAATCTTGATTGCTGACGAACCTACAACTGCCCTAGATGTTACAGTGCAAGCCCAAATCATTGATTTAATGCGGGAATTGCAAGAAAAGCTAGAAACTTCGATTATTTTCATCACTCATGATTTAGGAGTAGTGGCAGGAATTGCTGATCGTGTGGCAGTTATGTATGCTGGTAAAATTATCGAATATGGGACTGTCGATGACATCTTTTACAAGCCACAACATCCGTACACATGGGGACTCTTAAGTTCAATGCCTACCCTAGACATTGGCAGCGGCAAATTAGCCTCAATTCCTGGTACCCCGCCGGATCTTTTAGATCCACCTAAGGGAGATGCGTTTGCCCCACGTAATCCTTACGCAATGAAAATTGATACCGAAGCTCAGCCACCATTTTTCAAGGTTAGTCCTACTCATTATGCAGCTACTTGGCTGCTGCACCCAGATGCGCCCAAGGTTGAACCTCCAGCTGCTATTAAGAAACGTTCTGAGGAATACGACCGTTTAATGAAGGCAGGTCAAATTGAAAATCTCGCTGGAGGGAGTTTGAATTAAGATGACAGAAAATAAAAAAATTGTTCAAGTTCAACACCTAAAGCAATATTTTAGCCCGGGCAAACCTAACGAAGTGAAGGCCGTTGATGATATCAGCTTTGATATTTATGAAGGTGAAACCTTTGGACTAGTGGGTGAATCCGGCTCTGGCAAAAGCACCACCGGCCGCAGTATTATCCGCCTTTATAATCCTACTAGCGGTAAAATTCTTTTTAATGGGCAAGATATTAGTAAAATTAAAAATCATAGCAAGCAAATGCTGGAATTTCGGCGTGAAATGCAGATGATCTTTCAAGATCCCTATGCTTCTTTGGATCCGCGTATGAAGGTTAAAGATATTATTGCTGAAGGATTAGATGTCCATCGCCTTGTCCAAAATGACCAGGAACGTGATGCGCGCGTGGAAGAATTATTACAAATCGTGGGACTGAATCCCGATCATGCTACCCGTTATCCGCATGAGTTTTCCGGCGGCCAGCGGCAACGGATTGGAATAGCCCGGGCATTAGCAGTTGATCCTAAATTTATTATTGCTGATGAACCTATTTCCGCTTTGGATGTTTCAATTCAGGCTCAAGTTGTCAACCTGATGAAAGACATTCAGCGTAAAAACAATCTTACCTATCTTTTTATTGCGCATGACTTATCAATGGTCAAATATATTAGTGATCGTATTGCCGTTATGCATCAAGGACGCTTAATGGAATTAGGAACAGCCGAGGAAGTATACAATCATCCTCTACATCCTTACACTAAGAGTCTCTTATCAGCCGTTCCCTTACCTGATCCGGAATTAGAACGCAAGCGTCAACGAATACCTTACGATGCTTCTATTGAACAATCAGGTACTCAACCACGCACTTTACATGAAATTGTTCCGGGACATTTTGTTTATAGTACAGAAGATGAAATTGACCATTATCGTGAACAAGCTCTAGCAGTTGCTGAAGCCTAAATGATACTATAGTTGAACAATAATGTTAGCTAAAAATTATGTTCACAAGTTAACATCTAATGATTAAATAAAAAAGGGCTAAAACCAAATTTGGTTTTAGCCCTTTTTTATTTAATTTATTTTTATAATTAACTTCCAATCTAGTTTAAAAAATAATTTAAGGTAGAATAAAGATGATTTAAACAATTTTCAATAATATTTCATCAGTAAGTTAATAAAAGCTCTATACTATATTATTAGAGGTGATAATTATGAACACTTTAACAGCCAAAATTTTACAGCGCAAGATTCCAACTTCTGCAACCATTATTCCTAAAAATTTGCAACAACGTTATAAGCCCCGAGGATTTAATAATAGTGGCGATAAAACTAAAGTCTTAATCGTAGCCGGTGAACCACGCAAATATAGTTTGACTTATGACTTGATTTACACGGCTATGAAATATCTTGAAGAAAATAACTGTGTTGTTACCCTCCGTGACCTATACGATATAGGCTTTGACCCGGTTTTAAGAAAAGAAGAGTTTTATTACATCAAAGATGGTCTAGGCACTATTCCTAAACACTTAGCTGTTGAACAAAATTACGTTCAGCAAGCTGATATTTTGATTTTTGCTTATCCTAATTGGCATGACACTCCAATAGCTATTGTGAAAGGCTATATGGAAAAAGTCTTTGCGAGTGGTTTTGCTTATAAGATTACCAGTGAAGGGCCAAAAGGATTGCTACAAGGAAAATACCTCTATACTATTATGAACTGCGGTTATCTAGGAGGCGGTCAAGGTTATATTGGCGATGGCCTTGGTCAAAATGACAGCCTATGGGATCGATACATGCAGGCCTTTAAAGTCTTTGACGATGATACTGCTAATTTTTGGGGAATGAAAAATGCTGGCCGCTTTGTCAACGACCAACATCCCCAAAATTTTGCCCCCAATTATGCAGACAAATTAGAACCAATTCGTCAGGCATTGCGCGATCATCTGCAACGTGATTTACTTAATTAAGAGCAGCTTGCCCAGTTTGATAATTAATCTTCACTCCAGCTTGCGTATTGAAGGTCCACACATTAATTTGTAAAGCTTGAGGATTATGAACAGCTTGGGCTAAAACGTGAACGCCCCGCGGCACTAATTCATTACCATAATAAACCGGTATTGCTTGATAAAAAATCACTTCTTGCTGATGAGTTTTTAAAAAGTTGCGGACACGCGTCTCGGAATAGGCCATTCCGCCGGGGTTACTTTGACTATTAGTCCCAACATTTTGTGCTCTTGTGCCCAAGACAACATTATTAGTCATCATCGTACCGCCTAGTGACCACGCTAGTAAGTGACTCTTATTATACAAATAACCCCGATAATTATTTAAGTTTACAATGCGATTATTAGATTGATGACCATACCATTGCTGTTGATCGGCATCATAAGTACCATCAACATATTCACCAGAAATTCTCGTAGTTGCTGGAAATGGCGGCCGCTTCATGACCCGGCCGGAATGCTTCAAAACATCACGATAACGCACAAAGCTAGTTACCGCTTGCGTACGTCCTAATGAATCTAAATTATTATATAAAGTATCTTGTTGATCTTCGCTTTGCTTTAGATACACCTGTAAATTATTGCCAGAACGCATAATCTGCAGGCGTTTTTTAGCTGCTGAGGAAAATTCTGGTTGATTATTGTTGATAATGGCATAATTTTGGGGATATTTATGCGGGTCAAACTGTAGTTTGATTAACTCTTGATTATCGCTGCTATTAAGCTTAACTTGATTATTTTGTAATAAAGAACTAGGAGATATTTGGGAAGGATTATGCAGCAGCCGGTTTACTCCTCCAATTTTTCCGCCACCAAGTAAGGATAAAGCTACCAATAATATTAACCACACCCAATAAGAACTACTTGTTTTGTTACTTGCTTTTCTTTTTGCCATAATTTTTCTCCTTCATTATCAGACACCGTTTTGCGTATCTGTTTGGACAATTAAAAATAAGAGACTAAGTTTTAGGCTCAGTCTCTAATTACAGAATTGGTAGTGTGGAAAACTAATTTTTATGCTTACCAAGCTTATTATTGTGCCCGTTGAGCAAAATAACCCGCTACCATAATAACAATCACAGCTCCGATAATTGAAGGAATTAAGGCCATCCCTGCTAGATGTGGTCCCCAATGACCTAAAAGGGCTTGTCCAATTGTTGAACCTACCAAGCCCGAAACAATATTTCCAACCCAGCCCATACCTCTTTTAGTTAAGGCACCGGCAATTGCCCCAATAAGAGCACCAACAATCAAAACCCATAACCAATGCATTGATCTTCTTCCTCCTCATTTATCATTACCCTGATTGTACCGTTACTTACTTAAATTTTCAATTCGGCTTAAACTAAGATTATTCTAGACATAATCCCTGCTGATGCAAAATATTCAGGATTTGATCTCGCTTAGCCAGACTAGTATTTAACTTGGTGGTAATTTGGTGAGTGAAAGTATCTACGCGCTGATTAGTATCTCTTAAATCATAGTATTGATGAATTACTTCATCATAATCAGCTAAATCAGCTAATTGATAATGGTAATCATAATGATTTTCAAAAGTTCTAAATTGTAGTGGCAAACGTGGTTTTAATTGCGGCTGTTGATCAGGAATGCCGACTTGAAGACCTAATAATGGGAAAGTTAATTGCGGCAGCTGCAGCACGTCAATCAATTTTTGGACATCATTTTGGATACTACCTAAGAAAACACACCCTAAGCCCATACTTTCAGCCGCAGTGGTAACATTTTGCGCAGCCAAAACTGTATCTTCCATGGCCTGCAAAAAAACATCCGTAGCATGTAAACGTCCATCACCAACACCTTTTTGCTGACGAATCTGCTGATTGCGGTACAAATCGATTACAAAAACGAATAAATCTCCATTAGCGCCCACATAAGCTTGATTGCTGACGGCGCGAATTTGTGCACGAATTTGCGGATCAGTGATATGGATTATGGAACACTGCTGTAAAAAAGTTGAAGTTGCGGTTTGACGGGCAACTTCCATTAAGGTTTGTAATTGTTCCGCTGTTAAAGTTTGTGGTTTAAAAGCGCGAATAGTGCGTCTTTTTAATAATAAATTCAAGGTTGAATTTTCCATGATTAACCCTCCTGATTTTGTTTTGATTTTAAAGTAGCAGTTAGTGGCGGTTGTTCTTGTGTTAATAACTGACGCGCAAACTTGATATCTTTAAGCCAAGGAGAAATTTGCTTTTTAGATAATAGCAATGGCATACGCTGATGAATAGGCGCAACCGCAGCATTGGGTTTAGTAGTAATAATAATTCCGTGTCTCTTCTGAGAAAAATAATCATAAAAACCCGCAATATATAAAGGCTGCGGCGTTGGCGTATAATTAAACCAATATTTTTCTTTAACTTGATTCCATTCAAAAAATCCAGTAGTTGGATATACAGCACGTTGAGTTTGAAAAGGACGTGCAAAAAGACGCTTTTGTTCTAAAGTTTCTGCACGAGCATTAATAATATTCTGATTAGTTTGAAAGCCAGGAAACCCCCACGGCATAGTTGTCACAATAATATTTTGCTGTTGACTCACAACTACGGCAGTTAAATCTGTTGGAAATACTTCTCCTGTGGCCGGTTTGGCACCACTTTGGCAAGCCAAATCATAAATTCGCTGTATTTCTGGGCTGGCTTGAGGCTCAAACATAAAACGACCGCACAAACTTGTCACCTCCACTTTTTACATCTAACTATCATACTACACTTTAAGGCATTCAGTGTTAATGAGGATTAGTTGCTATATATTGTGGTAATTATTCCCATAACACATATATCTAGTATTTTAAAGACTTTTTTTTTATAAATTTTCTAGTAGAATAGATTGTCAGAAACAAAAACATGAGGAGGACTTATCTTGCAAGGTACACAGGAGAATTATTTTAAATGGTTGTTCAACCAACTTAAAGGCTGGCCGCAACAAAATTATTATTTGTTCTGGTTTTCACTTGGTTGTCAGATTATGACTTTAGTTGATAATCCAATTACACCTGTAGCAATTATCACCTTTATTGGAACAACCTTAGGAGTATTATGTGTCTTAGCCATTAACGCCACAAAAGCGGTAAATGGCTGGCTGGGATTATTAAGCGCGGCTTGTTTTATCTATGTCGGCTTTGAAGCTAAGAATTACTTATCGATGTTTGAGCAATTGGCTTATGTCTTGACCTTAGATATTCCTATTCTCATCAGTGTTAGAACTTGGAATGACGACACTAAGAATCATCTCAAAAAATTCTCTGCTAAAGAATGGCTAATATCTATTGTTTTCACTTTAATTGTGTGGGCACTAAGTGCTTATCTGATTGGGCATTTAACTAATGATCCGCGTCCAATTTATGATGGGATGGCCTTTGCTATTAGTTTAACGGGTGGTATTGTCTGCTTCTTGCGGTACAACAATCAATACTTCTGGTGGCTAACTTCTGGAATTGCACAATTAATCTTGTGGGCAATCACCTTTAAACAAGGGGACGCTAGCTTAGGTATGGCAATTAATTCTAGTGTCTATGTAGTCAACGATATCTTGGCCTTCACAGTTAGTCCTTGGTTCAATACCGGCCGCCGGCGTTTAGGCTTAAAAGAAATTAAATAATTTAATCTATAAAATCGGCATTGAAATACAATTATTTATAAAAAACCACGGCAAATTATGTCGTGGTTTTTTTATATTATTATCTAGTAGCCTTATTAAAGTTATTTATCAAAATAACTATTATAATCGCAATCACTGCATATAAAGCCCCACTCGGGCCGACACTTAATAATCCAACATGACCGACTAAAAAACTCCCCGTAGCTGAGCCAACTGCAATACCAAAATTAGAAAAAATTGAGTTAATAGAAGAAGCTAATAAGATGGACTGCGGATAATCTTGACTAGCAATATCCAAATAAAAAATTGCAATTGGTGAACTAACTAGGTACATCGCAATCCCAATTAATAAAATTATACCTAAACTCAACCAGCGCCATTTTAATAGCACAGGCAATAATAAAAGCACTACTAATAAGGCTCCATAAATCTTGGGCATATATGTTAAGCCATCCCGCTCAGCCAGCCATCCACTCACTTGATTGCTAATAATTGAGGTAATTCCATAAAGAAATAAAATAATCGTAATTGCGTTCGCACTAAATTTCAAAGGGCCAGATAAGATTGGCCGCAAATACGTGTATAAAGGATAGATACTAGCCAAGTTAAATAACGGCAATAACATCCCAATTAAAATACGCCGATCTGTGAAAATTTGCAGCTGCTGCTTCATTTTGCTGTGCGGAGGCACAATATTATTAGGCAGTGCCAATAACATTAACCCCAAAGTCAAAACACTCACGACCGCAATTATCATGAAAGCAGCCTGCCAACGCCAATGTATACTAATCCAAGTCCCAATAGGTACTCCCAAAACCGAAGCAATACTAAAACCAGAATAAATTCCGGCAATGACTCGTGGGCGCTTATCCACGCTACTAATATAATTAGCAAAAGTCATGGCTAAAGAAACAATTACTCCCGAAACCAAAGCGGTGATAACCCGCGACAAAGCCAACCAGGAGAAATTGACGGCCACAGCACTTAACACATTACCCCCAATAAAAACAATCATCAAAGCAGCCATAGAATAATATAAATTGTATTGGCCAATCATGGTAGCAATAATCGGTGTGCTAACAGCATAGACTAAAGCGAAAATAGTGACCAAATAGCCTACTGAAGCCACTGATGTATGTAAATTTTGTGCAATATCATTTAAAATACCGACAATTACAAATTCACTACAACCTAAAATAAAACCCGTAGTCACTAAAACAAAAATTTGAATTGGTAAAGTCTGTAATTTTTTCATAACTATCTCCAAGCTTTTTAATTAAACTTGGATATAATAGCATAAAAAACTCAGTACTGTAAACACGTGCATTAAAAAAACCACAAAAAAATCGAAGCATAATTGCTTCGATTTGTTAGTTTATTATAATTGAATAATTCTATTCGCTTAATCATGTTAAGCATTAAATATAACTCAATAATTAAGCAGCAACAACATTAACTGCTTGTGGTCCACGATCACTTTCTTCAACATCGAAAGTAACATGTTGGCCATCGTCTAAACTCTTGTAGCCATCACTTTGAATAGCAGAGAAATGAACGAAAAGATCGTCACCATTATCGCGAGTAATAAAACCATAACCTTTGTCACTATTAAACCATTTAACTGTACCTTGTTCCATATGAATGAAACCTCCTGCGCCGTGCGCAATATAATTTTGCATTAAAGTCGAGCTAGAAAATAATCATTCATATAAGAACAGAAAATTTTAACCGAATCATTAACCCAATAAATATATAATACATCATATTTTAAAAAAAGCAAGGAAAACATTAATTATTTTTACATGATATTTTAATATTTAACAATAAAAAAAACAGCTACCTGACTTATCCAGTGCTGTTACAATTATTAATCTTTAATTATTTTAATACCCGTGTTCCAAATGATGGCATGAAGTAACTAGAGATAGTATGAACACTGACATTTTGTCCAGGTTGCGGAGCATCGATATATTGGTTATTGCCCGCATATAAAGCTACATGATAAGTTGCACCATGAGAACCCCAAAATACTAAATCACCTGGTTTTAAATCTTTAATATCAACGCTATCGCCAGCAGCTTCTTGAGCAACTGTATAGCCACCAATTTCTTTACCTAAAGCTTGTTGATAAACATAATGCATTAAGCCAGAGCAATCAAATGCACTAGGACCCTTTGCACCCCAAGCATAAGGCTTGCCTAATTGAGCCTTAGCGGTATCGATCAATTTTTGAGCTTGTGCACTAGTATCATTAGCGCCTAAGATATTACTACTCTTAATCCAAGCGTTAGCAGCTAAATTATACCAAACTTGACCTTGAGCATCAGTAGCCGTGCCAACAACCGCCCAGCTAGTTTTATCAGCAACATTTTGACCAGTTAAAGCGGCATTATCAGAAGGACTTACACGTAAACCAATTTCTTGACCATTAGAATTAACCACTACAGATTGTCCAACAGTTGCGGCTTGTACTATCGGTGTATTGTTATTAACATCATTTACATAATCAACTACAGCCACGGATGAAAGACCGATAACACTAGCTGCAACTAAACTGGCAATTTGTTTTTTAGAAATCATAAAAAATATTTTCCTCCAATATCAGTAGTAACGATTGTTTTAAATTGAATTATTTTTAAATTTTAATGCTGTTCAATCTCTTTTGAACAACTCAACAATGAGAACAATACACTACTTATATTGCAGAAATGTTACAAACAAACAAATAAAGCATTACAAATACTTGTCCAAATATGTCAACGCCGCTTTTGAGTTCGATGTTCAGCGGTTTTCAGCTGTTTAATTAGTAGATCTAATTGCTTTTGAGTCTGTAGCCAATTGCTATTGTCAATAACGTGAGCAGTGGCTTTTAAAGTTGAGGGTAGATGTAAATCACGCTGAAATTCTGGGCTAGTAAGGCGTTTTTTTAAGGCTTGACTGTCGTCATTGCGACGCTGCAGCCGTTCATAAAGCTCTTTTGAATCTACCGTCAAAAAGATTATCACTGTATTTTGAGGATAATGTTGCTGATAGCTTAATGCCCCTGCCCCATCCAAAACAATGCTCACCCAATCGCTCTGTTGCCATGCACGTAAAAGTCCAACGACTGAAGATCCATAACGATAATGTGCATAATTAACTTGCTCTAAATACTCGTTATTGGCAAAACTAGCTGGCGTTTCAAAATAATAATCTACCCCATCCTGTTCCCCAAGACGCTTAGGACGTGTTGTATGCGTAATAATCGGAGTAATTCCGTAATGCTGTTGTAAATAATGACTAACAGTCGTCTTGCCGACGCCACTGGCTCCAGTTAAAACGATAATTTTTTTCATAAAAAAGCTCCTAAGTAATTGTCAAATTAATAATTATATTCTATTATAATAGAAGTTTATTTAAAGGAGGGCTAAATTCATGAAGATTTCTGCAATTAATGTCGGCGATAAACTACAAGGTAAAGTCCAAGAAGATATGGAACATCCCTTTACTGGTACCGTCGAAAAAATATACAGCAATTCTGCACTTTTAACAATTGATAGTTATGATCCTAAAGATGCTGACAATGTTGCCGAATTAAACAATAAAATCGTTGTTAATGCCCAATCATTAAAAAAAGCTAAATAAAATTTTAATTATAATAATTAAAAACAGGGGTTAGGATAAATTTTATCCTAACCCCTGACTTATTTCATCTGGTTATTTACTAATATCTACAAAGGTACTAGAAGGAACTCTAATTAAATAATAATCAGTGGCCACTGCGCCAGCATGTAAACATAAACCATTAATAGCATTATTCTTATAACGCGCCACCATAGTCATTACATAAGCATATTGATATTTTTTATCATATTTTTCTGCGTTTGGCCAAGGATAATTTTTGGCATTTAAACTGATGGGCTGATGACCGTCAGAGATTGAGGCATTATTACCTGGAACTTTAATCTTAGCTCCGTTCACCCAATAAGTATAATATTGAATGACATTTTTGCTTTGAGCTTGTTTAGCCTGCACATAAAACCCCTGGGCCGCTTTAGTTTGCATTACCAAGGGTTTAACCTCATAGGAAAGATAAATCCGGTTGGTATCTTTAATGCTGACTTTATTAAAGAATGTTAAATAAAACATCCCGCCGATAGCCAACAAGATTGCTCCTATCTCTAACACATCTAACAAGCTGTTTGATAAAGAACGATGTTTTTTTTGAACTACAATCATTTTTAAATGCCGGCTTCGAACATTAATAATAACTAGTACAATCGCCACAATAATCAGCAACCAAACTGCCAAACCCAGAATATTCCAATTTAAATGCATTAATCCATACTCTCCAAATCTTAAAATAACTTCCCTAGTGCTTTAATTATAGCTCATTTAGGGGGTGCTTAGCCACGAAAATTCCCCAATAAAAATTTATATTCCTCAAACCCGCTCCTCGCAAGGTTCCAGCAACCACATGATAGTGTGCTCGCTTTTTTACTTGGCACAATATATTGTATTTATCAATTTGACCAGCTATAATTAACTACAGTTTAACAAGGGGGCATTAATTATGAAACAATCAATTACCGTTTTTACTAAAAATGGCTGTATCCAATGCAAAATGACAAAGAGATTTTTAAATGAACATGACGTTAACTTTGAAGAACATAACATTAATACACAACCACAATATCTCCAATATCTCAAGCAGCAAGGATTTCAAAGTGTGCCTGTAGTGATGGCAGCTGACAATAATCCAATTGTTGGCTTTCGTCCTGATGCACTAAAGAAGCTGGTCCATTAAAATGAAAATTGCTTTTTATTCAATCACCGGACAAACTCGGCGTTTTATCGAAAAGACTGGTCTTCAAGCTTATGAAATTAATGACGCGGATCCTGATTATGAAATGGGCGCTCCTTATGTCTTAGTAGTTCCCGCCTATGATGATGATATGATGGATGCAGTGATTGATTTTTTGAGTTACAAATCTAATGCTCATAACCTAGTAGGTGTAGCTGGTGGCGGCAATCGTAATTTTAACGAACTATATATTCATACCGCCAAAGATATCGCCCAAGGTTTGCAAGTACCAGTAATTTTTGATTTTGAATTTAATGGTACTGCCAATGATGTTAAAAATTTCCAGAAAGTAGTGGAAGAACTTGAGTCTAAACAATCTCGACATATCCAAAGTCACATACTTTAAATTAAATAACGAATTAAATATTCCCGTCGATGGACGTATTCCTTTAGACCGTGATCAAGCTGCTTTGGCAGCTTTTTTTAAGGAAAATGTACAGCCAAATACTAAAATCGCTGCTAATCTGCAAGACCACTTACATCACTTGATCGAAACTGACTATTTAGAAGCCGATTTCTTAGAACAGTATCCTTTTCCCTTTATCCAAAAACTTTATGACTATTTAAAAGCGCAAAATTTTCGTTTTAAATCCTTTATGGCTGCTTATAAATTCTATAATCAATATGCCATGAAGACTAGTGATGGCAGCTATTATTTAGAAAATTATGAATTACGGGTCTTATTTAATGCACTTTACTTCGCAGGCGGCGATCAAGATTTAGCTCAACAACTTGCTGACGAAATGATCCACCAACGTTATCAGCCGGCGACACCCTCATTTTTAAATGCCGGTAAAAAACGGCGCGGAGAATTTGTTTCCTGCTTTTTAATCCAAATCACTGATGACATGAATTCCATCGGCAGAGCCATCAACAGTGCTTTACAGTTATCTCGAATTGGTGGCGGTGTAGGTTTAACCCTTTCCAATTTACGAGAAGCTGGTTCTCCTATTAAGGGCATTAAAGGCGCTTCCAGTGGTGTTTTACCCGTCATGAAATTACTAGAAGATAGTTTTAGTTATAGTAATCAACTAGGCCAGCGCCAAGGTGCGGGTGCAGTATATCTGAATGTCTTTCATCCTGACATTATAGATTTTCTTTCTGCCAAAAAAGAAAATGCCGATGAAAAAATCCGCGTCAAAACTCTTTCCTTGGGAGTTATTGTTCCCGATAAGTTTTATGAATTAGTTAAAAATAATGCTGATATGTATCTATTCAGTCCTTATGATGTTGAACGCATTTACAAGATGCCATTTTCTTATGTGGATATCACTAAGGAATACGAACAAATGGTAGCCAATCCTCAAATCACCAAATATAAGATTAAAGCGCGCGATCTAGAATTAGAAATCAGTAAATTGCAACAAGAGTCAGGCTATCCTTATATTCTAAATATTGACACCGCTAATCGAGCCAACCCGATTGCTGGCAAAATCATTATGAGTAATCTGTGCTCCGAAATTCAGCAAGTGCAACTGCCATCCGAAATCAATGATCGGCAAGAATATGTCACTATGGGTACTGATGTAAGCTGTAATTTAGGTTCCACCAATATTGCTAATCTCATGCACAGTCCCGACTTTGGCCGCTCGGTACGGGCAATGACACGGGCTTTGACCTATGTTTCGGACCACTCTAACATTGAGGCTGTACCAACAATTAAAAAAGGTAATCAACTAAGCCATGCTATTGGATTAGGAGCAATGGGGCTGCATACTTACTTAGCCATGAACCAAATTGAATATGGCTGTGAGGCAGCTTTGGAATTTACTAGTGTTTACTTCATGCTTCTCAATTATTGGACTCTGGTAGAAAGTAATCAATTAGCCCGTGAACGTCAGACAACTTTTGCCAATTTTGACAAATCTAAATATGCAGATGGCAGTTATTTCTTTCAGTATCGGCATCATGACTTTCGCCCGCAAAACCCGCAGGTTCAACAATTATTTAAAGATATCTTTATTCCTGGACCTGAGGATTGGCAAAAATTACAAGAAAAAGTTCAAAAAGATGGCTTATATAATGCTTATCGTCTTGCCGTCGCTCCGACAGGCTCAATTTCTTATATTGATGATACTAGTGCCAGCTTGCAACCAATTACTTGGCTAGTTGAAGAACGCCAAGAAAAGAAAAATGGTAAACTCTATTACCCAGCTCCTCATTTAAGCAATGAAACTATTCCTTATTATAAATCAGCTTATGATACTGATATGCGCCAAGTAATTAATACCTATGCGGCAGCACAGCGCCATGTCGATCAAGGAATGAGCTTGACCTTATTTGTCCGTTCTTCTATTCCAGCAGGCTTATATGAATGGAAAACTCCCGACGAGGAAGGTA
Organism: Bombilactobacillus bombi; assembly: GCF_013607485.1. Classification (GTDB taxonomy): domain Bacteria; phylum Bacillota; class Bacilli; order Lactobacillales; family Lactobacillaceae; genus Bombilactobacillus; species Bombilactobacillus bombi_A. Next base: position 3,255 of record NZ_SCHP01000004.1, on the reverse strand, counting down.
AACAAACCACTCGTGATTTGACGATTCTACGCAATTATGCCTATTATAAGGGTATCAAGTCATTATATTATGTACGCACCTTTACTGATGATAGTGGCGAAATTGGCGTCAATGAATGTGAGAGTTGTACAATATAAAGGAGTACAAAATGGTTGAAACATATTACAAAGCAATTAATTGGAATGAAATTGAAGATCAAATTGACAAAGCCACTTGGGAAAAATTAACCGAACAATTTTGGTTAGATACCCGTATCCCCTTATCCAATGATCGTGACGATTGGCGGACATTATCAGACGTTGAACATACGCTAGTAGGACACGTTTTTGGTGGGTTAACCTTGTTAGATACCTTACAATCCCAAGATGGAATTGATCAATTGCGTCAGGATACCCGTACTCAAGAAGAAATGGCCGTTTTTAATAACATTCAATTCATGGAATCTGTTCATGCCAAAAGCTATTCTTCCATCTTTAGCACCTTGAATACCACCGAAGAAATTGAAGAAATCTTCGATTGGACCAATCATAATAAATATCTGCAGCATAAAGCCGAAGTCATCAATGAAATCTATCAAAATGGCCAACCTTTAGAAAAGAAAGTTGCTTCTGTTTTCTTAGAAACTTTCTTATTCTATTCTGGCTTTTATACACCTCTATATTACCTGGGAAATAATAAGTTAACTAACGTTGCCGAAATTATTAAACTGATTATTCGTGATGAGTCCGTTCACGGAACTTATATTGGCTATAAATTCCAGTTAGGCTTTAATGAACTGACCAAAGATGAACAACAAAAATTACAAGATTGGATGTATGATCTGTTATATAGTCTTTATGATAATGAGGAAAAGTATACTTCCCAGCTATATGATGAAATTGGCTGGACTGACGATGTTAATAACTTCTTACGTTATAATGCCAATAAAGCCCTCATGAATTTAGGCCAGAATCCTTTATTCGCTGACGGTAATGCCGAAAATGTCAATCCTATTGTCATGAATGGCCTTTCAACCGGCACCAATAACCATGACTTCTTCTCTCAAGTTGGTAATGGCTATTTATTGGGTAAAGTTTCGGCTATGAAAGATGACGATTATAATATTGGTTTAGATGATAAACATTAAGCAAATTTAAAAAGATTTAAAAAATCCATCCAGGTTGCAATCTGAATGGATTTTTATTATCTAAACGACTTTATCAGGATTGTTTTTTTAGGGAGTGCAGTGATGAAAAAGCCCATACTACATTAATAACAATTACTATTAAATAAAATGCATCCCCTACTTTGTTAGTACCATAAGATGGAGAAATTACATATCCAAAGCCAATAATATTAATCATAATTATAAAAATAGCAAACCACTTTTTCATACAACCACCTCCAACAAAATTATATATATTAAAAAATGTTAATGTAATTATACCCCCCCAGATTGATTGTCAACAAGGCTTTATTTAACAAATAATTATCAGATAAGCTCAATCTTTATTAACGTTTATCAGTCAAATATTAACGTTAAAATTTTAACAGCTCTTTTGCTAAAAATACTTGTTATAATCAAAATCAAGATCGCTAAGGGGGTGGCAAAATTTTGTCAATACTATTCTGGGCACTCATTTTAGCATTGAAATTTTTACACCTTGATTCAGTCTCTAATTTCTTAGAAGTTATTTTTTATCTTAGTGCCAGCATCTTATTTTTTGTTTGTCTAAGTCTAATTATAAAAAGAGGGTAAAACCATGAAAAAATCAGATTTTTATACACCCGAAGACCGTGAGTTATGGAACCAACTAAAAACCACTTGAAAAAATACGGTGTCTGGATAATTTGGACAGTAGCACTTTGTATTGGGTTTTTAATTGGAATTATTGTCGGCTTAAACCACATTAACCATTAATAATTGCAATGAAAATACATGTTTGTAATAATTTTTTAGGCATCTTTTTACCAACTTTCGGAGGAATTTCATAATGAGTAATCTACGTAAAATTTTAAACTTGATTGGTTATTTTATAGGCTATCAATGCTTTGTATCAATAATATTTATTGGTTTATACTTTCCCCATCAAATTAAAATTTGGGCAACTATTATCTTCGCTATTATTGGTTGTCTCTTATCGGGCAAATATTTATGGTGGCTTATCAATAAATATCGTAGCCAGCAAGACTTAAAATTTAATTTGCCAAGGTTTTCTACAATAAAAGTTTTAATTATTGCAGTCATTATTATATCTTTAATTCAATATTTAACTAATTTTATTCCAGAACCTACCAATCAAAAGGAACTAGATAAATTAATTCAGGCTAATATCCCCTTATTTTCCCTATCAACTGTTATTCTTGCGCCACTATATGAAGAGTTAATTTTTCGAGGCTTTTTGGCTAAATACTTTTTCCCTAATTTTAAAAATGGCAAAAATGTTATTCTTTACGCTGTAATATCCGGAGTGTTGTTCGGTTTTGCCCATGAACCAGTACTTGACGCTGCATTTTTATTATATTCCAGTATTGGAATTGTACTAGCTATGACTTATGTAAATTGCCGAGATCTTCGTTACAATATTGGCTTACACATGTTAATGAACTTAGTAGCCACCGGAATCATGATTTTAAATATGAATATTTAAATTGTGCAAAACTATTATAGTTCCAGCTCTCTAGTCATTAACGAATAACTAGAACTAGTCTTAACGTTAAAAGGTCAAATATTAACGTTAAAAAAACTTCGCACCTTTCATCAACAAAATGCACTATGCTATAGATATTGAAAGAATAATTATTGTTAATTGGTGGTGTGAACAATGTTTAAAAAACTTGCCTTTGATCGTAATTTTTATAAGAAACAACAATTTTATTTTTCATTGTTATTTGTCCCCCTACTGACCCATGCGTTGTTAGCCCATGCTGATTTATCTATTTGTGGACCGCTGTCTTTAGCTACTTTTATTGAGATTGTCTTTACATTATTTTAGCTTTTATCGCCTATAAATTATATTAAGAAGGTGTTTCTCATGACCAAAAAACAAATCATGATAAAATTTTGGAGTAAATTAGGGTTCAGTATTATTTTTCTGTTGTTTAGTTTGTTAAACTTAACGTCCCCTGTCAATATGCTTCTTTTGCTGGGGGATATTATCTTCATTGGTTTGATTTTATGGATATTATATTATTCAATAAGACTAATTATTAATTTCAAACAAGAATTACAAAAAGTATAGTATTAATTAGTACCAATACTACTGATTTGATCAA